>JAZQBR010000037.1:0-11055 GCA_045545855.1 Kiritimatiellia bacterium
ACCATCACTACTCGATGGTTCACAATCTCGACACGAAGAAGAAGATAGACGGTCTTCACCTTGTGTTCATTGAACTGCCGAAGTTCAAGCCGCAGTCTTTTGAAGTCGGATCGTAGCCATGTCGTTCTGTGAGCCAAGGAGTTGTCATAGCCCTTTGTCTTCCTAAGACCGCTTGGCCTCCGACTTACCATCACTACTCGATGGTTCACAATCTCGACACGAAGAAGAAGATAGACGGTCTTCACCTTGTGTTCATTGAACTGCCGAAGTTCAAGCCGCAGTCTTTTGCCGAGAAGAAGATGGCGGTATTATGGCTCAAGTTCCTCACCGAGATAGACGAGGAGACGTGTACAGTCCCGCAGGAGCTCTTGGACGATCCCGTGGTCTCCAAGGCTCTGGAGATAGTCGAGGAATCTGCATACAGCGACGAGGAGAAGGCGGCATACGAAGGATATTGGGATGCAGTACGCCGTGAGGCGACAATCATAGGCGAGCTCAATGATGCGAGAGAGGAACTTGCGGAGGAAAAGAAAAACCGCGATAAGGCGGAAGCGCGGGCCGATGCCGAAAAGTCTAGGGCGGACGCTGTGACTGCCGAGCGCGACGCGGCAGTCGAAAAGCTGCGGCAGACAGCGCGCAACCTGAAGGCCCTGCATCTCACCAACGAGCAGATTGCGGCGGCGACCGGCCTCTCTGCAAGCGAAATAGAGACGATTTAACCGCAGAAACAATGATGTTTGCAGCCACATCCAAGACTGCACGGAACGCCCAAAATACGGGGCGCGGAGCGGTTGGCCGTGCTTTCGGCTGTCGCGGATGTCGTTGCATGCCCGATATCCGCGCTCAGGCCATAGACGTTTCCGTGTTCCTGTTTGGCGAAGAACATGAGTCGTACGCTTGACAACAGTTACCTTGCGGTCTACAAGCCGATCGATTCGTTCGACCTGGCCTGGGGCATCAAGGTGACGGATGCGGGGTTTACCAACATCCGTCCGGGCGACGCATATCCTCCTTCCCACCATCCTCGCGCGTTCATGTTCAGATGGGAGAGGGGGCGCCGTCTGGAGAACTACCAGATTGTCTTCATCGGTCACGGAAGAGGAGAGCTTGAGACGGAGCATGGCGGGTGCGCTGACATTGAAGCGGGCGATGTGTTCGTCCTTCACCCCGGGGAGTGGCACAGGTATCGTCCAGATCCAAAGACAGGCTGGACCGAGCGCTGGTGCGGATTTACCGGGGCTTATGCGTCTAAGATCGTAGGAGCGTTCTTTTCGCTGAAGCATCCCGTTCTGAAGGGCGCCGATTCCACCCGGATCCGGCGTCGCCTGCGTACAATCGCGGAACTGTTCAATCGCGGGCAGACAGCGCTTGTGCCTTCGCTTGTCGCGGAATCCGTAGGCCTGTTGACCGATCTGTCTCCGCTCGGAGTTGTCAGAAGCAGGCCTAATTCGGACGCGATTGATAAAGCCTGCGACGAGATGCTGAGGCTCAGCGCCGAAAATGTCGACCTTGAGGCACTGGCGCGGCGCCACGGAATGAGTTATCCGCTCTTCCGCCGCGAATTCAAGGCGCAGACTGGATTTTCTCCCCATGCCTACATTATTGCCTACCGGATAAATCAGGCGAAGTCGCTCCTGCGAAACAGCGATATGTCCATCAGGGAGATAGCAGGGGAAGCAGGTTTTTCGTCGCTTGCCTACTTCTCGGCCGTGTTTCAGCGGCACGAGGGAGTTTCGCCGCGTGAATGGCGGTCGAAGCACGGCCTCTGATCGTGATGCGGCATGGAAGTGGCGTATCAAAAATCTAAACTCCGTATCAAAAATTAGGTCTATACATGCCGCAGTTCCCTGTGGTATAATGCCAATTGTCGTAGGACGAAAGGTCGTTTATCGGCATGGGCATGGATGTAAAAGATTTGTTTCATAAGTGTAAAACAGCGCATGTGCGCGTCGGGCTCTACACAACGGGGCTCAAGGCGTACTGGCCGCAGTTCGCCGGACTGAAAGAACGGCTGGAGGGCTACGGACGCTTCATAGCGGGCGAGCTTGCGCGAGTGGAAGGGGTCGAGGTTTTCAACTTCGGCCTTGTCGACTGCGCCGACAAGGGTATCGATGCGGGCGAATACTTCCAGCGCAATCTCTGCGACATCGTATTCCAGCACATCGGCACGTATGTGACGAGCGATGCAGTCCTGCCGATACATCAGATCTGCAAGGCACCGACGGTCATACTCAACCTCCAGCCGTCCGTGCAGGTGAACTACGCGAAGACGACGACCGGCGAATGGCTCGCCCACTGCAACGCCTGCCCAGCGCCCGAAATCGCCAACGCCTTCAACCGTGCGGGGATTGCGTTCCGCGTAGTATCCGGGCTTCTCGGTCTCAGGGAGACGCCCGCGATTTCGATGGCGGACGAAGCGACCGCCGACCGGCCCGAGGCCGTCCGCGCCTGGCGCGAGATCAAAGAATGGGTGCGCGCGGCGTCCGTCAAGGCCGCGCTTTCCCGCTCACGTTTCGGCTTCCTCGGCAACAACTATTCCGGCATGCTCGACATGTACTCCGACTTTACGATGCTGCAGGGCGCGACGGGGATGCATGTCGAACTCCTTGAAATGTGCGACCTCGCCAAACGACTGGCGGAAACGACGGACGAGGACGCGCAGCGCAAGATAGACGAGATCAAGGCCATGTTCGAGATATCGGAGGATTCGCCCTCCGACCCGCTCGCGCGCCGCCCGGCACCGGAGCAGCTCGACTGGAGCGCACGTGTCGCCGCCGCGCAGGAGCGCATGGTCGCGGACTTCAATCTCGACGCGCTCGCCTACTACTACCACGGCGCGGACGGCAACGACTATGAACAGCTTCAGAGCGGCTTCATCGTCGGTCATTCGCTCTTGACGGCGCGCGGCGTTCCGTGCGCGGGCGAAGGCGATCTCAAGACCGCGCTCGCGATGAAGATAGCCGATCTCCTCGGATTGGGCGGCAGTTTCTGCGAAATCGTGACTACGGACTACCTGCGCGGCACGATTCTTATGGGGCATGACGGCCCGTTCCATCTCGCCATCGCGAAGGGACGCCCGATCCTGCGCGGACTCGGGCTCTACCACGGCAAGCGCGGCAGCGGCGTCAGCGTCGAGGCGAAAGTCAAAAGCGGCCCGGTGACGACGCTCGGTGTCACGCAGACCGGCGATGGCAAGATGAAATTCATCGTGTCCGAGGCCGAGGCGACCGACGACCCGATCATGGCCATCGGCAACACGCAGCCCCACGTCCGCCTTGCGACCGATCCCGACACTTGGTACGAGCGCTGGCTCGTGGAAGCGCCCACGCACCACTTCGCGATGTCCGTCGGCCACAACGCTGGCCTTTTTCGCAAGGTCGCCGACCTAATGGGAATATCATTCGTTCAGGTGTAAATGTGGAATGGTAATGAAGAACCAGTCGAGAAGGCAGTTTCTTCGCTCTTCGATCCTAGCTGGGGCGACCGCATTCGTCGCGACGCGCCTTGCCGCCGATGATTCGGGAGGGTCGCGCTCTATCGCGACAGCAGAGGACGCGCTGGAGCGCGTCCCTCCCGCAGGGAAGCTCCTCGGTTCCGCGCCGGTCTTGATGAATCCGGCGGAACGGACGATGGATGTTGTCTTCGCCGTGAACGACGAGGCGAGCGGATGGGTGGAGATTTCCAAGTCGCCGCAGATGGCGAAGGCGATGCGCGTGCATTCCGGCGCTGGTCCCGTGATGCGCGTCGGCGACAAGTGGGCTGTCGTCCGGCTCACGGGACTTCGCCCCGCAACGCGCTACTGGTATCGCGTCGGCGCGGACAGGATTGAATTCGATGCGGGCTACAAGCCGTGGAACCTCGGCAGCGAAACGGGCGGCAAAGTGTATTCATTCACTACGCTCGGCGCGGAATCTCGCGGTTCGTTCTGCGTTATCAACGACACGCACGACCGCAAGCCTATCGTCGATATGGTCCTCGCGAAGATCGCGGAACTGAAGCCGTCCGCCATCGTCTGGAACGGCGACGCGCGGGACTTCTACCGGACGGCGGACGATGCAATCGGAACATTTCTTAAGCCTCATGCGAACCATCCCGCCTACGCCGCCGAAACGCCTGTCATGTTCCTGAACGGCAACCACGACTTCAGAGGCCGCTTCGCGCTGCATCTCGAAGACCTCGTGCCGTTCCGCGATGCGGCGGAGCGGGAGGCGAAGTATGCCGCGCTCGGACGCAACTTCGTGCAGAGAATCGGCGATATTGCGCTGATCGGACTCGACACTGGCGAAGACAAGCAGGACACGAACCCGCGAATGGCCGGCATCTTCCGCATGGCGAAATACCGCGAACTCCAGACGCGTTGGCTTTCGGAGGAAATCGAAAAGCCCGCAATCAGGACGGCAAAGTTCAAGGTTGCATTCTGCCACATCCCGCTTTTCGATCCGAGGCCTGATGAAAATCCCGGAGATGTTCTGCCAGACGACGACGACCCGCGCTACAAGCACCCGTGGGCGGCGTGGCAGAGGACGTGCGCGAACATGTGGGGGCCGCTCTTCGAGAAGGCGGGCGTGCTGCTCGCCGTCACGGGGCATCAGCACGTGTTTCGCTATGACCCGCCCGCGCCGGGGCGGCCTTGGGCGCACATGACCGGCGGCGGGCCGGACTTCACGCCCGGCAAGTCGCGTTCGTACCCCACGGTGATCGAAGGCCGCGTGGAGGACGGTTCGTTGCGCGTCACCGTCCACGACTGCGGCAACAAGAGGATTGCATTCGACAAGAAATTCGGCGCATAAATGGAAAGGGGCATAGAACATGAGAAACTGTTTGAAGTTGTCGCTGGTGATGGTTGCCGCGTGTGCGGTGCGCCTCGCTACGTTTGCCGCGCCGTTCGGGGCGAGCGTTCCTACGGGTGCTGTTGGCGACGTGCGTGTGGTGTGCGCGGACGCCGGAGGGTGGTCGCTCGACGTGAAGGGCGAACAGGTTGGCGGAACAGAAGAGATCGCGATTCGCCTGTCGGCGCACGAGGACGCGCAGCCTCCCGTGTTCGAGGTTTCGTTTGCGTTTCCGCAGATTCGCATGAACCATGTGTGGACGGATGGCTCAACGGACGGAAACCGGCTCGGCCCTGACTGGCGTGGCTGGCAGTGGAGCGACATTGCGCATGGTCAGCCGCTCGCATGTCTGCACGACGGCGACAACGGCAACCGTCTCACGATGGCCTGTTCCGAGGCGCTCAGGAAGGTGGAATGTCGGCTTGCCCTGCGCGAGGAGTGTTGCATGGTTGTGGGCGGGTTCAGGTTCTTCACCGCGCCGGAAGCGCCAATCAGGGAATACGAGGTGCGAATCCGCCTTGACGGGCGCGGCGTATTTTGGAGCGATGCGGTTCGGGACGCTGCCGCCTGGATTGCCCGGACGGCGAATCTGCCGCCGTGCCGCGTGCCGGAGGCGGCGTTCGACCCGCTCTACTCGACGTGGTACCAGTTCCATCAGGACGTGTCCGCAAAGGAAATCGAAGACGAGTGCGCCATCGCCGCCGCGTCAGGAATGAAGACAATCATCCTTGACGACGGATGGCAGACGGACGACACGAATCGCGGCTACGCCTTCTGCGGCGATTGGAAGGTTTCGCCGCGCCGCTTCCCCGACATGGCGGCGCATGTGCGGCGAGTCCACGATCTCGGCATGAAGTACATGGTGTGGTATTCCGTGCCGTTCGTCGGGGAGAAGAGCGCGAATTGGGCGCGGTTCAAGGGTAAATATCTCTGCAATGACAAGCACCATGGCGCGTGGGTGCTCGATCCGCGCTTCCCGGAAGTCCGCAGGTTCCTTGTCGATACGTACGTCGCGGCGATGAAGGACTGGGACTTGGACGGCTTCAAGCTCGACTTCATCGATTCTTTCGCCTTTCGCGGACAGGACCCCGCCATCGCGGAGAACTATGCGGGGCGCGACATCCGTTCCCTGCCGGATGCCGTGAACCGTCTCATGTCGGACGTACACGCCGCGCTTGCGGAGATCAAGCCGGATGTGTTGATCGAGTTCCGCCAGCGGTACATCGGCCCTGCGATACGCCAGTTCGGGAACATGATGCGCGCGACCGACTGCCCCGGCGACAGGCAGCTCAACCGCCAGCGCATTGCCAATCTGCGGCTGACGAGCGGCAGCGCGGCGGTCCATGCCGATATGCTCGAATGGCATCCGTCCGAAAAGCCTGAGGGTGCGGCGCTGCCGATACTCTCGGCGATCTTCGTAACGGTGCAGTATTCGATGATGCTGCGCGAACTGCCCGAGAGCCACCGCGAGGTCGTCCGCCATTGGCTCAAGTTCTCGCAAGACCATCGCGACACGCTCTTGAAGGGGCGCTTCCGCGCCTACAACCCCGAGTCGCAATATCCGATTCTTGAGGCGGAAGGCGCGAAGGAGCGCATTATGGGCGTCTATGCGGCGGGGACGGTCGTGCCATGCGGTGCATTAGACAAGGCCGTTTATGTCCTGAACGGAACCACGCACGGTGCGCTTTTTCTTGATGCTGCAGGTTCGGCAATGGCGACAATCTTCGACACTTACGGCGCAAGTGTGGGTGCTGTCGCGCTGAAGGCGGGTGTCCAGCGCGTGACAGTTCCGCAAGGCGGCTACATCCGCCTCCAGTCGCGCACGGAGGCGATACGCGAAAAGCTCGCGTCGGGCGACCGCGACTACGTTTTTGTCGCGATGCACCGCGGCGACTGGCGGAACTTCCCGGAGAACTCGAAGGGCGCGATTCTCTCGGCCATCCGGCTCGGCGCGGATATCGTGGAGCTCGACGTTCACATGACGAAGGACGGGTGGTTCGTCCTCAACCACGACAACACGTTCGATCGCACGACGACCGGCAAGGGCAAGGTTCACGACTTGACGCTGGCCGAAATAAAGACGTTCAAGATGCTGGATCGAAACGGCCGGCCGACGGACTACGACGTGCTGACGCTGGAGGAGGCGTTGGAGCTGACGCGCGGAAAGATTCTCGTCAACATCGACAAGTTCACGAAACATCCGCGCGAGATTCTGGATGCGGTTGATGCCATCGGTGCGTTGAAGGAGGTGTTGGTCAAGTCCACGCATCCCGTGGAGAAGGCCAAGGAGCTGTTCGGGCCCTACTGGGCGAAAGTCGAGAGCGGCGAGTTGCTCTACATGCCGGTCGCTCACATCGGCGAACGGAACGGCTATCGGACGCTTGCTGAAAGCGTTGTGCCGGGCTATCTCGACGCCGAGCCGCGCAAAGGGTCGATGTACGAAATGTGCTTCAACGATCCGGCGGACGTGCCGCAGACGCTGGCGGCGCTCAAGTCCGCGCCCGGCGCGCCGCGCATCTGGGTGAACACGCTGTGGGATTCGCTTTCGGCGAAACATAGCGATGCGGCCGCGCTGACCGAACCTGACGCCAACTGGGGCTGGTGGCTCGACAAGGGCGTCACGATGATCCAGAGCGACTATGCCGCAGAGCTGATCGTGTGGCTCACGCAGAAGGGACGGAGGAACTTCTGAGATGAAGCGCGTGGGTGATATTTCGGGTGCGACGCTGGAGCGCGCGTATGCCCGGCGGCGCATCCGCCAGGTGATGGCGATGCTGGTCGTGTATGCGCTTTTCTACATCTGCCGCCTCGCGTTCTCGGGGTGCCTCGTCGCGCGCGGCGCGGACGGCGCGGCCACGCTCATGGGCCGCACCTTCGCGAACGGCTGGACGCTCGACTATCTCGCCGTCTTCTGGATCGGCGTCGCCGCGCTTTCGGTCGTCTTTACCATCGCCGCCGGAAGGTGCGGCAGAAAATGTAAAAAGGGTTGACAAGGATGACCAAGAACATGACAAGACGTGTTGCCGCGTGCGCGGTGATTGTGATTGGTGCAGTTCTGCCTCTCGGCGCGGCGGAGCTGACGCACCGTTGGAGCTTCAACGGCGACTACGGCGATTCGGTCGGCGGGGCGGACGCGGTGAAGTGCGGCACATACGTGTCGCTCTACGGCAACCGCGTCCATTTGGGCGGCAGCTATCACGGCAACGTACACGGCACGGGCTATGTCGATCTCGGCACGAACAGGCTCGACACGACGGCGGCCACCATCGAAATCTGGACGCGGCACGACGGCGTCAAGAGCTGGTCGCGCATCTTCGACTACGGCGCGGACGATTCGCACTACTTCACGCTCACCTGGACATATGGGACAGACCCGGACAAAGACCGCGCAGGGATGAAGAATCCCGGCGAGCTTGCGGTGGATGACACGATGGCGCCATACGAAATCGGAGAGGACTACTATATCGCCGTCACGTTTACGCGCAGCGGTGATGCGACGGTCGTCAACTGGCAACGGCGGGACGCCAGGACGGGAGAACTCCAGAAATCCGGCTCGATGAACATGCCGGATGGCATACAGAAGATCGTCGATCCGGTCCTGTATCTCGGACATTCGCAATATACGACCGACCGTGACGCACAAGCGGCATACGACGAAGTCAGGATATGGAGCGGTGTTCTGTCCGACGACCAGCTCGCGGCGAGCGCGGCGGCGGGGCCGGACGCGACTATTGCCGCAGATGCGGGAGAGCCGCAGTTCACTGCGGCCGGAGACGACGACGGCGGCGCCGTCGCTACGCAACGCGCGTCGCTCCCGAACGGCGGCTTCCGCATGATGACATACAACGTGCAATACTGCTACGACGAGGTGGACACGGTTGTTCCCGAGCGCACGGCGGCGCGGATCATCGCAGAGAATCCCGACTTCTGCTGCGTCAACGAGATTCGCGATTCAAGCGATTATCCGCAGGCGACGCTGCTCGCCAGGTTCACGGGGCTCAACAAGTTTCATGTGGGATCCGGCACGCAGGGGAACGCCGTACTCTCGAAGGAGACGCCGATCCGAACCGAGGGCTTCCGATTGCCTTCCGCCGCCTATTCTCGATATCTTGGCATCTGTGAATTTTCCAATGTTGTCATTGCCGTCGCGCACCTCGATACCGGCGGGACTGACTCCGCCGCGTCGAATACCGTCGCGCTTGCGGTCATTCGCGAAAAATTGGCGGCGTATGCCGAGACGAAGCCCGTCTTCCTCTGCGGCGACTGGAATACGCGCCCGAATTCGGACAACATGGCGGTGGCGAACGAATTCCTGGAAATCCTTTCTCCCACAAATGGGGTGAGGACGTATCACGGGCACAAAGCGACGGGCGGATCCATCCTCGATTACATCTCGGTCGACAGGGCGCACAGGGATGACTTCTACGTGGCGGATTCATATGTTGTGGAAGACATCGTCACGTCCGACCACAATCCGGTTGTCGCCGAAATCTATCGCCGTCCGGCGGCCTCGGAACTCGGCTGGATTGACGAGTCGTTTCTTACGACGGGCCGCACGGGGACGTGGTCGCCGTCCGTCGCATGGGATTCCGCGTCTTGGACGGCGGAGCTTGGCGGGGCATATTCGTTTGAGGCAAACGCGCCGTCCGGCGGCAATGTCGTCACGATGACCGTGACGGCATCGTTCGACGCCGTGCCGGTGGAAGAGGCAACGCCGGACGAAACGGCGCAGGGCGCGGTGTGGCTCGGCACGAACAGCTGCTTTCAGGTGTGGACCCGCCTACGCCAAGGCTCCGGCTGGCAAGCGGGCTGGGTGGACGTGGAGGCAGAGGGTGTGACGCCGCAGACGGGCGTCGAGTACACGTTCCGATTTGTGTTCGACTACCGCTACGGAACCTACTCCGCCTCGGTCCTGCACAACGGCACCAACATACCGCTTGTTCAATCCGCCAATCAATCTGTCAATCTGTCAATCCGCCAATCGGTCAATCGCACTCGTTTTCCGCTCGCCGTCCAGACCTCTTGCGTCTCCCGCGTGAAGTTCACCGGTGATGGCGTTTTCACCTCGCTCTTCGGCGAATGGGCGCAGAAGGCGAACGGCACGCGAATCCAGCTCCGGTAGCATTGCGTCGCTCATTTTATGGTATAATTTCTCCATGCAATCGTTAAAGATATTATTGATGTCGACAGCAGACAATAATCCTGTGAATTCTGTCCAAGACGACTCCGTCTCTCCGCGCCTCCGCGTGAGAATACCACTCGCCGACGGCAATCCCGATTCGCGGGTGTACGCCTACGAAGTTGTCGTCGTCGGAGACGATGCGAGCAAGAAGCTCCTCAAGGCCGTGTATGCGACAGGGTGCAACATGGGCATCGGTCATGAGCCGAACGGCGGCGTGACGACGCTTGAGATTCCCAGGTCCGAACTGCCGCCCGGAAAGGCGCTGACCTTCACCGTCACGCCGCTCACGTCCCTCGGCACGCGCGGCTGTCCGCTACAGAGACAAGAGAGGCATTGATTTACGGAGGAAACAAATGAAACTAAAATTAATATTGATTCTTGTTGGCGCGGTCATAGGTTTCTGCGCCGGTCGTTGCGTGTCCGTCTGCGGAGCTTCAGACGAGCCGAAACAGGAGGAGCAGTCAAGCGGGAATTCCGCGGAGCTTGCCAAGGCTCGGCGGAAAATCGCGGTGCTCGAGCGGGAACTTTCCGCCATGCGTAAGTCGGCGGCGTCTTCCGCTGCCGCGATAGCGGTGACCAATGCCGTACTTTCGCAGGAAATCGCGGAGCCCGGCGAAAACGGCGAAACCAACTATGTCGTTGCGGTCGGGGAAGATGTCGATGTCATCGGGGAAATGAAGAAGCGGCTCAATGAGGAGGATTTCGGCAAGGTCACCAACGCGATGGCGCGCCTCAAGGCGAACATGGCCGCAAAGGCAAAGGATCGAATCGCGTTTCTGAAGTCCATCGACGTCTCGTCGATGCCCCCGGAAGAGCGCGACGCGCATTCCAAATTCATCGAACTCGCGGAGCGCCGCGAAGCCGTAATGTCGAAAATGAAACTCGGAATACCGGACCAGTCCACGTTGCAGGAGATGATGGAGGTCGAGATGCAGATCAGGCCGGCGGCGAAGAGGGAACGCTCCGCGCTCGCCCTCGAGCTTGCACGCGAACTTGGCTACTCGGGCGAAAACGCCGAATCGGTGCAGGACGCCATCGGCAACA
>JAZQBR010000038.1:0-8153 GCA_045545855.1 Kiritimatiellia bacterium
TCTTTGGCCCCGCCCCCCCGGGGGGTGGCGCGCCCGATAGTGGAGGCAACCCCCGCCGGCGGCACGCTTGACGACGGCGCTGTCGTTGTCGATATCGCCGGCGTCAAGGGGTGCATACTCGCCGGGCTCGCCAAGTTCGCCCGCGAGAGGCGCTGGCGGTTCGTAGGCGGCCACCCGATGGCAGGCAAGGAGAAAATCGGCTACGCCAACTCGTGTGAGACGCTCTTCGACGGGGCTTCGATGATACTGACGCCGTTCGAGGAGCAGCTCGCCGACACGGAGTTCGCCGATGGCGTGCTGCCGGCGCTCAAGCGCTATTTCGCCGCTCTCGGCTTCGCCCGTGTTGTCGTGACCGATGCGGCCGATCATGACAGAATGATTGCCTTTACAAGCCAGTTGTGCCATCTTGTTTCGTCCGCGTACGTGCGCGAGCCCCTCGCGGCCGGGCACGCGGGCTACTCGGCCGGCAGTTTTAGGGACATGGTGCGCGTAGGCGCGCCCGACCCCGACACGTGGACCGAGCTTTTTTTCGACAACAAGGCGAGCCTTCTGCCAGTCCTGGAACGATATATTGCCCGGCTCGGCGACTTTCGCGAGGCGCTGGCCGCCGGCGACCGCGCGCGGCTCCACCGCGCGCTGGAAGAGGGCGTCGAGGCGAAGAATGCCATAGATGCCGAAAGAAGGTTTTAAAGGGAGGCTTCTTATGAAGATAGGCAAGGCCTTGAAGCTCGAGGTGTATGGTGAATCGCACGCGCCCAAGATAGGCATGCGGCTTGAGGGCATGCCGCGCGGCGTGCGCGTCGACTTTGGCGCGCTGCAGGCGTTCATGGAGCGCCGCGCCCCCGGCAGGGACGCGCTTTCGACAGCGCGCCGCGAGCCGGATGTGCCGGAGTTCGTCGCGGGCGTCGTGGACGGCGTTACGACCGGCGCGCCGGTCGAGGCCGTCATACGCAACACCGACACGCGAAGCGGCGACTATGAAAAGAGCGTGCCGCGCCCCGGCCACGCGGACTACCCCAATTGGGTCAAGACGGGGCGGATACCGCCCGGCGGCGGCGCGAACTCGGGGCGCATGACGGCGGCGATGTGCATCGCGGGCGGCATGTGTCTTCAGGAACTCTCGCGCCGCGGCGTCTCTGTCTCGGCCCGCGTAGTCGAGGCGGGCAACGCGCTCGCCGCGAAGGCCGAGGGCGATTCGGTCGGCGGTATTGTAGAGTGTGTCGCGACAGGGCTCCCGGTCGGGCTGGGCGGGCCGATGTTCGACGGACTGGACGGCGCTTTGGCGCAGGCTCTCTTCGGCATCCCGGGCGTGAAGGGTGTCGAGTTCGGCAATGGTTTCGCGGCCGCGCGAATGAAGGGCAGCGAGAACAACGACCCCTTCGCCGTCGCCGGCGGACGCGTAGTCACCTCGACCAACAACCATGGCGGCATCCTTGGCGGCATGACAAGCGGCATGCCGGTCGTATTCCGCGTCGCTTTGAAGCCCACTCCGTCAATCTACAAGCCGCAGGCGAGCGTCGACCTGAAGACAATGTTGCCGGCCGTTTTGCAGATTCGCGGGCGCCACGACCCGTGCATCGCCATGCGCGCGGTGCCAGTCGTCGAGGCGCTGACCGCCTTCGTGCTGCTGGATGAAATGCTGGCTGAAGAAAGCGGCGTCGAGTTTCGCGCGCTTCCTCTCGACGAGCTGGAGAATATCGTAGTCGACGCCAATGTCGCCGCGCTTTATCCCGAGATCGCGAAAAGGGCGATTTTCGTCGTGCCGTCCGGCGAGAATCACAAAACAATAGCGACCGTAGGCGAGATATGGGCGGCCTTCGCGAAGGCCGGCATCGGCCGACGCGATGCCGTTACCGCCATTGGCGGCGGCGTTACGGGCGATCTCGTGGGCTTCGGGGTGGCGACGTGGGTGCGCGGGATAGACTGGGTCAACGTGCCTACGACCCTCCTTTCGATGGTCGACGCTTCGTACGGCGGCAAAACCGCGTGCGACCTCGCCTGCGGCAAAAACATGGCAGGCGCGTTCCATCCGCCGCGCCGCGTGATAATCGACGCCGCTTTTTTGAAGACGCTGCCGCCGAGGCGCGTGGCCGACGGACGCGCCGAGATGATTAAACACGAGGTGATCGGCGCGCTCGAGCGGCGTGCGATCGTCGCGGGCGAGCTGCCTGGGGCGGACGAGATACGCGAGAATCTTGGCGTAAAGATTCGCGTCGTCAGGAGCGACCCTCTCGAAAAGACAGGCGAGCGCATGAAACTCAACTGCGGGCACACTGTCGCCCATGCCGTCGAAAAGGCGACCGGCTACGCCGTTTCGCACGGCGAGGCGGTGGCGATGGGCTGTGTCGAAGAGGCCCGTCTTGCCGAAAGGCTGGGCCTCGCCTCGCCGGGCTGGGCCGACGAGCTCAAGGCCCGGTTCGCCTTGGCGGACCTGCCGACCGAACTGCCGGCGGGCATGACCTTCGACTCGCTGCGTCCGCTCATGAAGGGCGACAAGAAGCGCGAAGGCGATACGGTGGTTTTTGCGCTCCCGTGCGGCTGGGGCGACGTTCGCGCCGCGAGGCTTTGAAGAAATGCTGAAGATAGACATAATAAGCGTTCAGCCGAGGATGTTCCGGGGCTTTCTTGAAGAGAGTATTGTCGCCCGCGCCGTCAAGAAGGGGGCTTGCGAGGTGAATGTGATAGACCTTCGCGACTTCGCCCATGACGCGCACCGCAAGGTCGATGACAAGCCGTACGGCGGCGGCCCCGGCATGCTGATGATGTGCGCGCCGTGGTTCGAGGCGGTCGAGAGTCTGGTCGCGCCCGGCGGGGGCGCGCGCGTAGTGATGACAACCCCGGCGGGGCGCCGCTTCGACCAGCGTGCCGCCGAGGAGCTCTCGCGCGAGGCGCACGTCGTTTTCATGTGCGGGCACTACGAGGGTTTCGACGCGCGCATAGAGACGCTCGCGACGGACAGGTTTTCAATCGGCGATTTTGTGATGACAGGCGGCGAACTCGCCGCGGCCGCGATGGCCGATTCTGTCGTAAGGCTCCTGCCGGGCGTTCTTGGCGGCGGGCCGGCCGCGACCGCGAGCGAGAGCTTCGGGCGCGAGGGGGTGTTGGAGGCGCCCCAGTATACCCATCCGGCCGACTTTCGCGGCATGAAGGTGCCGGAGATTCTTCTTTCGGGGGACCATGCGAAGATAGAGGCGTGGCGCAGGGCCGAGGCGAAGCGCCTGACGGAGGCGATGCGCCCCGATCTCGCGGCGGCCGCCGCGCGCCGTCTATGAGGCGCGTTTTTTCGGCGAGGCGCAGAAGCGCGCTATCGGGCAGCCTTCGCACTTCGGTCTCACCGGGTCGCAGCGCGTCTGTCCGAACGAGACGAGGTGGCTGTTCCAGGTTTGCCAGTATTTGACGGGCAGAATCTCGCGAAGTTTCATTTCGGTTTCGACCGGCTTTTTCGTTTTGACCAGTCCCAGCCAGTTGCAGATGCGGTGGACGTGCACATCGACGCATATCGCCGGCAGGCCGAAGCCTACGGCCACCGTCAGGTTGGCGGTTTTGCGTCCGACGCCGGGCAGTTCGCAGAGCTCCTCGACCGTGTGCGGCAGCACGCCCGCGAATCTCTCCTTGAGCTTTCGCGGCAGCTCCTTCAGGTGGCGCGCTTTGTCGCGGTAGAAACCGACGGGATATATGAGAGAGGCGATTTCATCTTCGCCGAGGCGCTCGAGGTCTTCGGGCGCGAAGCGCTCGCCTGCAGCTTTTGCGAACAGCCGTTTCACCGCGCCCGCTGTGCAGGCGTCCTTGGTGCGCGCCGAAAGTATGGTGCCCACGAGCACGCAGAACGGGTCGCGGGTCTGCGCTTCTATCAGTTCGATTATCGGCGCCTGGTGGGCGCGGAATTCTTTTTTCAGCGCCTTGTCCACGGTTGGAATGTCTTTTTTCGTCATGTGCATATTGTACCATATTTATCCGCCGCCGTGCACCCCCCGTCCGCGGCTGTTGTCGCGAGGTGCGGCGATATGGTATAATATCTGTCATGAGAAAGATTGCATTCATGTCGATATCCGCTCTTTGCGCCGCTGCGTTCGGCGCGGCCGAGCCGCTGTTCATTGGCGCGGGCCCCGAAGCCGGCTCCCACCCCTGCATCGTCAGACGCCGCGTTGTAAACGACGGGCGCGTGGTCTCTGCGATATGGCGCGTTACAGGCCTCGGCGTGTTCAACCCCATTGTCAACGGACGCGACGCCGCGCCCGGCGAAGTGCTTCTGCCCGGTTTCACCCACTTCAAAAAGCGGCGGCAGGAGGTCTCACTCGACGTGACAGGCCTCTGGCTGGCCGACCCGGGCGCTACAAATGAAGTCTCGGCTCTGGCGACCGGCGGCTGGTGGTGCGACGCCATCTCGGTCCGCGCGGGCGGCTCGTGGCCCGCTTTTCGCGGTGCGCTGTCGCTGATATATGCCGACGGCTCGCGTGCTGAAATCGCGACCGACGAATCGTGGCAGGTCTCGCTCGACACACCTCAGCAGGCCGCCGGCATTTGGGAGGGCGAGGTCTACGACTCGCGCATCGAGCCGAAGAACTGGCGGCCTGCCGTCGTGTCGCGCGAGTTTGACGGCGAGGTGTCGCCGCGCATCGGCGGCGGTGTCGTACTTAGGCACGACCTGCGCATGGAAGGCGACAGTTTCGATTTGAAGGCCGGCGAAACGGAGATATTCGATTTCGGCCAGAACTGCGCCGCGCTGCCGCTTCTGCGCGTCAGGGGCGCGAGCGGCGTCAAGGTGTCGGTGCGCCTCGCCGAGATGCTGAACGACGGCGTCGAGGGCCATAAATGCGACGGACCCGCCGGCTCGCTCTATCTCGCGAACATGAGAGGCGTGAAGGCCGGCTTCGACTATGTCTGCAACGGCGCCGGCGCCTGGGGGTATATGCCGTCCGAAACGTTCTTCGGCTACCGCTACGCCTCGGTTTCGGCCGACGGACCCGTCGAGGGCTATATTGCCTCGATACCGGTATCGTCCGTCTCGCGGCAGATGGAACACGGCTATGTCACGACAGGTGACGAGAATGTGAACAAGCTCGTCTCGGCGGCCCGCTTCGGCATGCTCTCGAACTATCTTTCGGTCCCCACTGACTGTCCGCAGAGAAACGAACGCCTCGGCTGGACAGGCGACACCCAAGTGTTCTCCAAGACGGCCTGCTATTTCGCGGATGTCGCCGACTTTTTGAGAAAGTGGACTCTCGACGTCCGCGACAGCCAGGCGTCCAACGGTGTCGTGCCGACCGTCGCGCCGCCCGGACCGTTCGGCGGCGGGGGACCCGTGGCCGGCTGGAGCGACGCTGTGGTAATCGTGCCGCATCGTGTCTGGCGCTACCTCGGCGACGAACGCATCGTCCGCGAAAACTGGGGCGCGATGATGCGGTTTGTCGACTATGTCGCTTCGACGGGCTACGCGATCGAGACGGGCGGCGTGCTCTGCGACTGGCTGTCGTTCGAGCGGCTGACGGTGAACCAGAGAATCGCCTGGAACAAAAACGCGATTACGCCCGGCCACCGCTCGTACCAGCTCTTTCTGAATGCGTGCCATCTTCTCGGCGACATCCGCATGATGCGCGAGATGGGCCGCGCCGTCGCGGGGGTCGCCACCGGCGACGAGCTCGCGAGACTGGCGCGCTTCGAGCGTGAAACCGAGTCGCGGCTTCTCTCCGGCTGGTTCACGCCCGAGGGCGATCTCGTGTCGCTCTTCGACGGCATGCAGACGCCCGCGCTTTTCGCGCTCAAACTCTCGCTAGGCGATCGCGCGCGCATATCCTCGCGCCTCGTCGCCGCCATTGGCGCGAATGGAGGGCGGCTGTCTACCGGCTTTCTCGGGACGCCGCTTCTCTGCGAGGTGCTGAGCGAGATCGGCGAGCCCCGCATCGCATATTCGCTTCTCCTGGAGCGGGGCTTCCCCGGCTGGCTGTACACGATCGACCAGGGCGCGACGACTATGTGGGAGCGGTGGAACAGCTATACGCGCGAACGTGGCTTTGGCGACGCCGGCATGAATTCGTTCAACCACTACGCCTACGGCGCAGTCGTAGCCTGGCTCTTCGAACATGCCGCCGGCCTGTCGCCGGGCGCTGAAGCGGGCTGGCGCGACTTCACCGTCGCGCCCGAGCCGGACGAGAGGCTGGGCTTCTGCCGCGCCTGGCTGGACGCCGGCCGCGGCAAGATGGTCAGCGAATGGCGTTTCACCGGCGAAGGGAGCGTCGCTTATCGCGTCGTCGTCCCTGAAGGAACGTCCGCGACGGTGCGCCTGGCCGGACGTGAACCGTTCGTCCTCGGCCCTGGCGACCACGTCTTCTGACGCGCAAATTCTCCCCCACAGCCGGGGCAAGATATGGTATAATATTGCCCTTATGAACAAGAACGAGATGAGAACAGGCGCGCGCGCGCTTGTCGAGTCGCTTGCCAAAGCGGGCACGGAGGTACTGTTCGGCTATCCTGGCGGACAGGCGCTTGATATTTTCAACTGTCTTACGGACGCGAAGTTTCCGTTTGTGCTGGGCCGCCACGAGCAAGGGTGCGTGCATATGGCAGACGGCTATGCCCGCTCGACCGGCAAGCCCGGCGTGTGTCTCGTGACGTCGGGCCCCGGCGCGACAAACACGATAACCGGCCTCGCCACGGCGAACATCGACGGCATACCGCTTATCGTCATAACCGGCCAGGTGCCCATGTCGCTGATAGGCACCGACGCCTTTCAAGAGGCCGACACCACCGGCGTCGCGCGCGGCGTCTCGAAGCACTGCTTTCTCGTGCAGAGCGCCGACGAGATACCCGAGATTGTCGCCGAAGCGTTCTATATAGCGACTCACGGCAAGCCCGGCCCGGTCGTTATCGACATACCCAAGAACTGCCAGCAGGGTCTTACGGCCGCCCAATACCCAGAGCGTGTCTCGCTCAGGGCCTACCATCCCGAGAGCGCGGCCACCACGGCCCAGCTGAACAAGTTCGCGAAGCTCGTCAATGAGGCGAAACGGCCTGTGATCTATGCCGGCGGCGGCGTGATAGCGGCCGGCGCCGCTAAGGATGTGGCCGCCCTCGCGCGCCGCGCCGGCGCGCCGGTCGCGACGACTCTCATGGGCCTCGGCAGCTTCGACGAGCATGATCCGCTTTCGCTCAGAATGGCCGGCATGCACGGCACCCCGGCCGCCAACTGGGCCATGAACGACGCCGATCTTATTGTCGCGCTGGGCGTCAGGTTCTCCGACCGCGTCACGGGCAAGATTGCCAAGTACGCGCCCAAGGCGAAGATTGTGCATGTCGACTGCGACCCGGCCTCGATCGGCAAAAACGTGTCGGTCGCGCTCGGCATTGTCGCCGATGTCAAGGACGTCCTGACGACCGTTCTCTCGCGTGTCAAGAGCGCCACCCATCCGGAGTGGCTCGCGAAGATAGACGGCTGGAAGAAGAGCCACCCCGTCTCGTGGCGCCAGATGCACCCGAACGTCATCATGCCCCAGGCCGTGATGGAGTCGATTGACAAAGCGACTAACGGGCGCGCGGTCGTTGTTACGGATGTCGGCCAGCACCAGATGTGGGCGGCGCAGCATTTCCGCTACTCCATACCGCGCCACTTCCTCACCTCGGGCGGCATGGGCACGATGGGCTTCGGCATACCGGCCGCGATCGGCGCGGCCATCGCCCGCCCGGACCACAAGACTGTCGCGGTCTGCGGCGACGGCGGCGCCCAGATGACGTTTGAAGAAGTCGTGGTCGCCGTAGAGCACAAGCTGCCCGTGACGTTCGTCGTCATAAACAACGGCTGCCTTGGCATGGTGCGCCAGTGGCAGGAGCTCTTCTACGGCAAGAACTACTCCGGCTCGATACTGACCGTGCGCGGGCGCGCCGCCAACGAGCGCCTTGAGCAGGACCTCAAGTACGACTACCTGCCAGACTTCGTCAAGCTCGCCGAGGCCCATGGCGCCGAGGCGTATCGCGTTATCGACCCGGCGAAGCTGGACGCGGTCGTGGCCAAGGCTGTCAAGTCGAAGAGGACGACGCTCGTCGAGGTGATCGTCGAGCCGCGCGCGAACGTCTACCCGATGATACCGGCCGGCAAGCCTGTTAGCGAAATGGTTTTCGAGTGAGGAGGCAGCTGTGGAGAAGAAAAACAACGAAGAGCA
>JAZQBR010000039.1:0-9742 GCA_045545855.1 Kiritimatiellia bacterium
GGCAATTTTTGATTTCGGTCCAATATATCTTGCCATAATTCTAAAATAAATTGCTAATGATTAAACACGACGACGCTTGGGAGGACGGCAGCCATTGTGTGGCAGTGGCGTAACGTCTACAATCTCGATAACCCCAATACCGGCTCCATTATGCCGGCGGTAATTTTGATATCGCCGCTGGCGGCGCCCCCGCCGCCGATGCCGGCGGCGTTCTGCCCGCCCGTCGCTTCGACAACGCCCCCCTTGATGTCAATCGCGCCGCTGTTGATACTGTAGCCGCCGCCGATGCCGGCGCCCCAGCCGTTGCTGGACGCTTTGAGCGTGCCGCCGCCCCTGATCGTCAGCTTACTGTCCGCCGGCACGTAGACGCCCGGCCAGTCCGCTTCGAAGCCCTTGACAGTATTGATTGTCCCCTCGGCGAGAACAAGAGTTCCGTCGCCCATGAGGTTGATGCCGGCCCACGGGCAGGCAGTATCGTTTACGCCGCTTATCGTCACACCATTGAGTGTAACCGTCGCTTGAGAGGCAATGCTGACCTTGCAGTTGCCGGCGAGTTTCCCGTAGAGCGTCATGCCTTCATACGCAATCGCATCCTTCGTGCGCTTCGCCAAGTCGCCGTCCCACGTGAAAACGAGCAGGCGTTCTCCCGGCTGCTTGCGGACAAGGCCGGCGCCCAGCACCCATGCGGGCGTGGGCGAGGAGCCGTCTCTGCCCGGGCCGATGAAGCTCGCGCTCGTGTCGCTTCGCGTGATTGACAAGCGGGAGATGTCCGGCCAGATGTATGTCGTGCCGCATGTGCCTTCAACCCCCGAACCGACGCCCGCGCCTCCGGCGCCGCCAAAAACGGAGATTTCGCCACCCCTGAAGTTGATGTCGCCGCAGACGGCCTCTCTGCCGGCGCCGATTCCCGCCGCTCCAGCGCCGCCCGACACACTGACACGGCCGCCTGTAATCTCGATCCAGCCGCACTCGCCGTACTCGCCGCTGCCAATGCCGGGCTGGCCGTCACGCGCGCCGTGGCCTGTCACCACCCCGCCAGAAATCGTGATGTTGCCGCAAGTGCCGCTCACGCCGCTGCCGAGCGCAGCGCCCTTCACGGCGTCGACCCACACCTCGCCGCCTGAAATGGTTATGTCGCCGCAGGTAGACTGCATGCCGCCGCCGATGGCGGCGCCGCCGCCGCTGAACGTGTCTCTTGCACGACCCTGCGCTGTTATCACGCCGCTTTTGATATTGATGTTGCCGCACGGCCGGCCGTACCCGCCGCCTATGGCCGCGGACAAGCCGCCGCTCGTGGCTTCGAGGCCCCCGTCGCCTTTGATTGTCAGCGTATAACCTTCGGGTATATATATGGCCGGCGCCGATTGGCAACCGTTAATCTCGTTTGTCGTCCCCGGATAGAGCACGATTGTCGCGTTGCCCGCGCACGTTAGACCCGCCCAATCGTTATTGAACCCTTCGGCACTGACATCGACTACGCCGGCGGTGTAAGTGTGACCGTAGATGACAACGTTCGAAACCGTCACCGTAGCGCCGGCCTCGATCGTCACCTTCGGTATGTATTTCGGCGTTCTCTGAGAGAGACGGCCGATCAGCACATCTCCATTATGCACCGTTGTATTGTTCTGAAGCTTGGACAGATCTATCGTTTCAGCATGCGCGACAAAGACCGCGGATGCCGCAAGCGCGAGTACAGCGAGAAGTTTTTTCATGGTTGACCTGCCTTTCTTCTTGAGTGGACATTCGCTGATATCATACCATAAATTTCTCCGTTTGTGGCAAATATTTTTTGACCAATTTTGGCAAAAACGGCAAAATTGGGCCGTTTCCGGCGTCTTCTGATTTACACACGGCAAGAGCAATTCATTTAAAGTCGTTGGTATTGTCCCCGGCGGATAAACACGGCGTTTTTAGATAGTCTGCCGAGGACTAAGCCCTGATTGCGATTCCGCCCCGCTTGACATTTCGGCGTGTTTATGAGATAAAATCCTTGCCGCGCCATAAGGCGGGCAGGGAGCTTAGATGAACATAACTGTGCGTCAGTGCATGATAGGCGAGAGCGAGTGGTTTCGCAAGCCGGAGGGGGAGTACCACTACATGGGCGGAGGGGATCGGAGCCGCTGAATGGACGGGATTGTGGGCTGGGGCCCCGCTCCCGGGCCATCAGGTTGGCATGGCGGCGAGAGTTTCAGCAATGCGTCAGGCTGGAAACGAGTAGAAGCGGACAGCCAAATGAAAACTCCATGTTGCGAGGTGTTGCCGCTGAAATTATGGTATAATATCGAAAACCTAAAAGGAGTTCTAAATGATAGTCAGGTCACTTTCGGCATTGTTGATTGTGTTTGCTGTCGGCTGCGCGTCGGAGAAGGCTTTGAATCGCGGCTGCGCCAGTTCCGTGAGGGTTTCGGCGGTCGTGTTCGACAAGGCGGTTTACAATGCCGCATCTCAGGCGGAGCTGATTGAGAAATTCCGCAGTCATGATGTCGAGCCGCTCTGGTCTCATATCCTCACGCCTGCGGGCGGAGCGATAGAGTCTGCGCGAAGCGTTAAAGTCGTCGAGAGGTCGCGCAGTTATGGCTCGTCTTATAGCTCGTCTAGTTCTAGCGAGTCTTCTAAAGACGTTGGAGAGCGGCTAAAAATAAGAGATGGTAATGACGGGATGCTTGGCGTAGAGTGTCAATTCTCATTCGTCCAAACGGCCAAATCAGAACAGGATAGCGATATTGTCCATAGCGGCAAGGTGATGGGAACCGTTCCTGTTGGCGCAGGCGACAGCGTGATCGGCAGTGTGAAGGCAGACGCTTCTGGATCGCAAATCATAGTCATCATCATTAGTCAGTAAAGCCGCGTTATTGAATGGATTTCCGGCGTGTGATCCGTGTGCGTCGAGCCTTGCGGAAGACGGGACCCCGTGGGGAGAGACCCCCTGAGGCGAAGAGATAATTGCGGTTAACGAGCGATTATGGCGCAGATTTTTCGCTTTCGCGAGGGTGGGCGTGGGTGTATTTAACGGGCAGTACCCCTGCTATGGCATCCGATTCGCGGACGGCCTGTCGGCCGGGGGATACCAGTGATCGGCCCCTACCGAGGGGACGGCATGGGGGCGTGCGGGCCGCTCGGTGATCGGCCCCTACCAGTGGGGGACATGTTCGTGGGAATCGTTACCGACGCGGCACGGTAGGGGGCGACCACCGGGCGCCCCGCAGCCGAAGGATGGAATCCATGGGGAGAGACCCCGCAATGATGGTGGCGAGGTCGTTTGAATGGACGGGATTGAGGGCTGGGTCCCCGCTTCCGGACCATCAGGCTGGCAGGGCGGCGAAGTTTTCAGCGAAGTGCAGTGCTGGAAACGAGTAGAAGCACACAGCCAAATAAAAACTCCATGCGTTGGCCGTACATTTGGGTGGGAAGTGCAACACAAGAGCGCGGGATTATGGTAAAATATACGTCCTTCGCCGCGAAAGGCGCGGCGGGCGACTAATGAAAAATGGTGCACGACTAGACTGAGATGGCTAAAGCAAAAGACAGCAACAAGGGCCCGGAGCCACCGAGCCTGTTTGACAATCTTGATATGTTCGCGGCCCCGGGCGCGGCCCCGGCGGCAGAGCAGGCGGCAGAGCAGACGGCAGAACCTGCGGCGGCGAAGGCCGGGAAGGTGTCCGCTGTGGCGGCGAAGGGACTGACGGGTGCCGGGCCGATGCGCGACCTGTACGACTTCAACTTTCGCCAATACTCGGCGTATGTCATCTGCTCGCGCGCGATACCGGCGGTAGAAGACGGCCTCAAGCCGGTGCAGCGGCGCATAATGCATTCGCTCTGGGAGAAAGACGACGGACGCTACACCAAGGTCGCGAACATAGTCGGCCACGCCATGCAGTATCATCCGCACGGTGACGCTTCGATAGGCGACGCGATCGTTGTTCTCGCCAACAAGCTCTGGGGCGAAGGCAAGGGCTATTTGATCGACGGCCAGGGCAACTACGGTTCGCTCTATACCGGCATGCCGCACGCCGCGACGCGGTATATAGAGTGCCGCCTTACGGAACTCGCGCGCAAAGAGGTCTTCAACAGAAAGACGACGACATTCGTGCCCAATTATGACGGGCGCAAGGAAGAGCCGGTGTATCTGCCCGCCAAGATACCGCTGCTCTTGATGATGGGCGCCGACGGTATCGCGGTGGGCCTGTCGACGGCGATTCTGCCGCACAACTTCATAGAGCTCCTCGAGGCTGAAATCGCGCTTTTGCAGAAGAAGCCGTTCGAGCTTTACCCGGACTTCCAGCTGGGCGGGGTCATGGACGTGTCGGACTACCAGGACGGGCTCGGCAAGGTGAAGGTCAGGGCGAAGATAGAACCCGAGGAGAAATCGCGTCTTGTCATTACGGAGCTTCCCTGGGGCGAGACGACCGACAGCCTTTCGGCGTCGATTGAGGACGCGGTGAAGAAGAAGAAGGTGCAGGTCAGAAAGATACACGACCTCACGAGCGAGAGCGTGCGAATCGAGCTCGAGCTGCAAGCGGGCGCGAGCCAGGAGAAGACGATGACGGCGCTCTACGCGTTCACGAACTGCGAGAAGTCGATAGCCTCGCGCCCTATCGTGCTCGACGACGGGCGGCCGCGGCTGATGACGGTCACGGAGATTCTGAAGAAGAACGTCGACAGGCTCGTGGCGCTGACGAAGCGCGAGCAGGAGATTCGCCTCGCCGAGCTGGACGACCTCTTTCACGCGCGCACTCTCGACCGCATATTCATCGAGGAGCGCATCTACAAGCGCATCGAAAAGGAGACGACCTACGAGGGGGTGCAGAAGACGGTGATCGAGGGCTTCAGACCCTTCCGCGCGGAACTGAGGCGCGACGTCACGAACGACGACGTGGAGCGCCTGCTGAAGCTGCAGATCAGGCGCATATCGCAGTTCGACATCGACAAGAACCGTCAGGAGATAGAGAATATAAAGAAGGAGGAGCGCGAAGTCAACGACAACCTCGTCCACTTGAGAGCGTTCGTCGTAAAGTACCTGAAGGGTCTAGTAAAGGAGTATCAGAAGAAGTATCCGCGCTGCACCAAGGTCTACAAGGGCGCGTTCAAGCAGGTCGATGTCAAGGCGATAACGGCGAGCGAGCTGACAATTCGCTGGGACCGCGAGAACCACTACGTCGGCTCGGGTCTCAAGAACGGCGACGAGCTTTTCAAGTGCTCCTCGCTGGACGAACTCGTGTTCGTCTGGAAGGACGGCCGCTATAAAAAGACCCAGCCGGAGGAGAAGATTTTCGTCGACAAAGACCTGCTCGCCGTCATGCGCTACGACCAGGAGAAGGACCGCGACACGCGAGACTTCACATGCGTCTACGAAGAGGGCGGTTACGGCTTCAGCTATATAACGCGCTTCCGCTTCGGCGGGCTGATAAGGAACAAGGAATACCGCCTCGCGCCGGAGAAGCCGAAGTCGAAGATAATATTCTTCCAGGAAGGGTGCCCCGACACGATTTACGTCAAGTTCAAGCCGGCGAAGAACCAGAAGATACACCAGCAGCACTTCCTGCCGAAGGAGCAGGTAAAACGGATAAGCTCCGAGACTGGCAAGCCCGAGGACCAGGATGTTGTCGCGATACGATCGCCCGGGGCGCGCGGCAAACAGCTGACCACAAAGCCGATAGCGCGGATATCGTCCGCCAAAGGCTCCTGGTGGGACGACAAGGAGCCGCCGTCGAAGGGGATTTTGGACTAGCGGAAAAAATTTTCGGATTTTTTTGTCAGAAAGAGGGTGCTCGCGAGCCTATGTTCACGTAACCGCGAAGAAGCGGAGAAAGAAAAGGTGCAAAATGAACAAGAAAACGAATAGAACGATAATGGTGGCGGCGGTAGCCGTCATGTGTGCAGGGGCCGGCTTTGCCCGCGGTCATCATGGCGGCCCGGGCTTCGGCGGACCCCGCGGCGGGTTCGGTCCGCGGCCGGTGATGCATCATCCAGTGCATCACCACCACAGCCACAGCGTGTGGGGGCGCGGCGGGCGCAACTTCTGGCCGAGCTTCGTCGGTGGAGTCGTCGGCGGAATGGTCACAGAGGCGTTTGTGTCGCGTCCGTCAACCGTCGTGGTGACGCCCCCGCCGGTAGTGGTGCCCGCGCCGGTCGTGGTGCAGCAGCCTGTCGTGGTGCAGCAGCCGGTCGTCGTACAGCAACCAGTTTACGCTACGCAGAGCGTCTGGGTCGAAGGGCGCTATATCGACCAGGTGCAGGCCAATGGCACTGTCGTGCGCGTCTGGCAGCCGGGTCACTACGAACAGCGGCAAGTGCTGGTGCAGTAGGGACATTGGCACAAATAGCGACAAAATATCACAGGTGGGGCACGGATGGTGTCCCACCTGTGACATTTTCTGAGACAATGGCATAGGGGAGGGCGGTTGGCACGCCATGTGCTAGTAACTTTCATGATTGCTCACGGCTGCCGTGGGCAGCGCAAGAAAGCAATCTGAAAAGGAGAAAAGAAAATGGCAAAGGTACTTGGAATAGACTTGGGCACGACCAACAGCTGCATGGCCGTAATGGAAGGTGGCGAAGCTACGGTCATACCCAACAAGGAGGGCGCGAGGACGACGCCTTCGATAGTGGCGTTCACGAAGACGGGCGAGGTTCTTGTCGGCCAGGCGGCGAAGCGTCAGGCGGTAACGAACCCGAAGTCGACGATATACTCTATAAAGAGGTTTATCGGCCGCCGGTACGACGAGATGACCGACGAGATCAAGATGGTGCCGTACGAAGTCGTCCGCGCGGCGAACGGCGACGCGGCTGTGAAGGTCGGCGACAAGGTCTACACGGCGCAGGAAATCTCGGCGATGGTGCTGAGAAAGCTCAAGGAGGACGCCGAGGCGTTTCTCGGCGAGAAGATTACCGAGGCTGTAATAACTGTGCCTGCGTACTTCAACGACCAGCAGCGCCAGGCGACGAAGGACGCGGGCAAGATTGCCGGGCTCGACGTGAAGCGTATTGTGAACGAGCCGACGGCGGCATCGCTCGCGTACGGCCTCGACAAGAAGAAGAACGAGAAGATTGCGGTCTACGATTTCGGCGGCGGCACGTTCGATATATCGGTACTCGACATAGGCGACGGCGTTTTCGAGGTGAAGGCGACGAACGGCGACACCCATCTCGGCGGCGACGATCTGGACCAGGCGATCATGAAGTGGATGATCGACGACTTCAAGGCGCAGCAGGGTATAGACCTGGCGAACGACATGATGGCGCTTCAGCGTCTGAAGGAAGAAGCCGAGAAGGCGAAGTGCGCGCTGTCGACGGCGACGACCTATGACATCAATCTGCCGTTCATCACGGCCGACGCGACCGGGCCGAAGCACCTGACGGCGACGCTCAACAAGGCGAAGCTCGAGGCTTTGACGATGGATCTCGTAAACAGGACGAGCGAGCCGTGCCGCAAGTGCATGAGCGACGCCGAGCTTTCGAGCGTCGACGAGGTCGTGCTTGTCGGCGGCCAGACGCGCATGCCGCTCATACAGGAGAAGGCGAAGAGCCTCTTCGGCAAGGAGCCGCACAAGGGCGTCAACCCCGACGAGGTCGTGGCGATGGGCGCGGCCATCCAGGGCGGTATTCTCAAGGGCGAGGTGAAGGACGTGCTCCTTCTTGACGTCACGCCTCTGACGCTGGGTATCGAGACGCTCGGCGGCGTGATGACGCCGCTCATCGAGCGCAACACCACGATACCGGCGAAGAAGTCGCAGGTCTTCTCGACCGCGGCCGACAACCAGCCGGCGGTGACAATCGCGATATTCCAGGGCGACCGCAAGATGGCGCGCGACAACAAGTCGCTGGGCAATTTCAATCTGGACGGCATACCCCCGGCGCCGCGCGGCGTGCCCCAGATCGAGGTCACGTTCGACATCGACGCGAACGGCATACTCAATGTTTCGGCCAAGGATCTCGGCACCCAGAAGGAGCAGAAGATCACGATCACGGCGGCGGGCGGGCTCTCAAAGGACGAGATCGAGCGCATGCGCCGCGACGCCGAGGCCCATGCGGCGGAGGACGAGAAGCGCCACGCCGAGGTTGAGGACCGCAACAAGGCCGACGGGCTCGCCTTCCAGGTCGAGAAGACGCTCAGGGACGCCGGCGACAAGATCGCCGCCGACAAGAAGGCGCCGGTCGAGGCCGCGCTCAAGGAGCTGAAAGACGCCCTCGCGAAGCAGCCCGCCGCGCCGATCGACGAGATCAAGGCCAAGCAGGAGGCTCTCATGAAGGCGATGGAGCCCGTCGCGCAGGAGATGTACGCTTCGGCCCAGGCCGGCCAGCAGCAGGGGGCCGGCACCCCGCCCCCGGGCGCGGGCACGCCCCCGCCGAACGGCGGCTCGGGCGACGGCGCCAAGAAGGGCGGCGACGATGTCGTGGACGCCGACTTCACGATGAAATAAGACGATGGCTGGAGAAATCGAAACTCCAACTTTAAAAGACATTGAAAGCAACCATAACAAGGAGAAACAGAAAATGAAGATAAGACCACTGGGCGACCGCGTTCTGGTCGAACCCATTGAGGAAAAGGAACAGACCGTCGGCGGCATCTACATACCCGACTCCGCCAAGGAGAAGCCGATGCAGGGCAAGGTCGTCGCTGTCGGCAAGAAGACCGACAAGGACGGCAAGGAAATCGCCTTCGACGTGAAGGCCGGCGACACGGTTCTCCTGCCGAAATACGGCGGCACCGAAGTGAAGCTGGACGGCAAAAAGCTTCAGCTCGTAAGGGAAGAGGACCTTCTGGGGGTTCTTGAGAAGTAAAAAAACAAATAAGGAATTACCACCATGGCAAAGCAGATAAAGTTCGACGCCGAAGCGCGTCAGAAGATACTCGCGGGCGTCGAGAAGCTCTCGAGCGCGGTTACGTCCACTCTCGGCCCTTCCGGCCGCAACGTCATACTCGACAAGAAGTTCGGCTCGCCGCAGATCACCAAGGACGGCGTGACTGTCGCCAAGGAGATCGAGCTGCCCGATCCGTTCGAGAACATGGGCGCGCAGATGGTGAAAGAAGTCGCCTCGAAGACCAACGATGTCGCCGGCGACGGCACAACGACCGCTACGGTTCTCGCTCAGGCGATGGTCAAGGAGGGCATGAAGAACCTGGCTGCAGGTGCTAACCCGATCATTTTAAGAAAAGGCATGAAGAAGGCTGCCGACGCTGCCGTCAAGTCCCTGGTTGCGATGAGCAAGCCGGTCAGCGGCAAGAAGCAGATCGAGCGTGTCGCAGCGGTTTCCGCAGGCGATGACACGATCGGCGCGATGATCGCCGACGCGATGGAGAAGGTCTCCAAAGACGGCGTCATCACGATCGAAGAGTCCAAGACCATGGTGGACGAGCTGGATCTTGTCGAAGGCATGCAGTTTGACCGCGGTTACATTTCCGCTTACATGTGCTCTGACATGGAGAAGATGGAGGCGAACCTCGAGGAGCCGTTCATCCTGATCGTTGACAAGAAGATCAGCAACATTCAGGACCTTCTTCCGGTTCTCGAGCAGATCGTGAAGAGCGGCAGACAGCTGCTCATCATCGCCGAGGATATCGAGGGCGAAGCTTTGACGACCCTGATCGTCAACAAGCTGCGCGGCACCTTCAATGTTGTCGCCGTCAAGTCCCCGGGCTACGGCGACAGAAGAAAAGAGATGCTGAAGGATATTGCTATCCTGACCGGCGGCCAGGTGGTTTCCGAAGAGGTGGGTCTGGATCTGAAGAGTGCCGGTATCA
>JAZQBR010000040.1:0-4370 GCA_045545855.1 Kiritimatiellia bacterium
ATCAAGCCGTAATCAAGTCGGACGGCCTCGGCGCAATGAATTTCGACGAGGTGGTTGCCGAAGCGCGTAGGCGTATAGGATTTATGGGAATGAGCGACAATATGATAAAGGATGTCGTACGAGAGGTCTTTCAGTCTATGATTGACGGGGTGCTTTCCGATGGTCGCACGAGAAGAGGTGAAGCTCGTGCGGATCATGATGAAGGGCGGATTGCAATGACGTAGCGTGAATTGACGGTTGGCGGCCAGCGGCCTCGGCATGACTCCGAGGCCTCGTCCGCCATGCTCGCGGAGTGTCCCGACGGGTCTCAGCGCCATGGGCGGAGGGGCTCGAAGCCGCTGAATGGACGGGATTGTGGGCAAGGTCCCCGCTCCCGGGCCATCAGGCTGGCAGGGCGGCGAGAGTTTCAGCAATGCGTCAGGCTGGAAACGAGTAGAAGCAGACAGCCAAATGAAAATTCCATGAGGACAAGGCAGCACGGATAAAATTCCGCTTACATCGGTCGGCGGGAATGTGGTATAATATCACCCAACTCGGCTTCGGCGGGCCGTGAACCGCCCCATTCGCCGGACTTGTCCGGCACGAAAGAACATGAATGAAAGAGTTAATCGCCGCGGCGTGCGCTTGCATGGCCGCAATTGGTTTCGCGCAGGGACGCCCTGCGCCGGTTGTCGGCGTTGAAAAGCCGGTAGAGGTTAAGGAAGGCGAGCCGAAGAGCTATGTCGGCATGCTGAAGGCGTCCGAGCGAGTCTCGGTGACGGCCCAGGTCGCCGGCAAGATATGGAAGCAGAACTTCCGAGAGGGCGGACGCGTCGAAAAAGGCCAGACACTCTTCGAGATTGAAGACACCGTCTACAAGGCCAACCTCGCGACCGCGAAGGCCAACTTGAAGCGTCTTGAAGCGCAGCTCGCCCTTGCCGAGAAGGAGGTCGTGCGGTATAAAAAGGCGCTTGAGAAGAAGGGCGTTCCCGAAAACGACTACGACCGCGCCGTCAACTCCCGCGACGTGACGCTCGCCGACATCGAGACGGCGAAGGCGCGAATCGCCCTCGCTGAGAACGACATGGTGTATACGAAAGTCCTGTCGCCGATCTCAGGGACCGTCGGCGAGACGAAGATCCGCGTCGGCAACAACGTGAGCCCCCAGACGGGCGAGCTCGTGTCGATCGTGCAGTCCGATCCGATCGACATCCAGTTCGCGCTTTCCGAAAGCGACTTCTACCGCTCGTTCGACGGGCGGACGCTGAAGGGAAACGTACGACTCGAAGTGCGGCGTGCGGACGGCGAGGCGGTCGACCGGAAAATCTCCGTGGACTTCGTCGACAACCAGGTTGACCGTGCGACGGGCACGATCATGGTGCAGCTCGTGGCGGGCAACGCGGACGGCATGCTTGTTCCCGGCGGGTACGCCAAAGTTCTCCTCACCGAGAAGTTCGAGCCCGCGAAAATCGCGGTCAAGGTGAGCGCCGTCATGTTCGAGGGCGAGAAGAGGTTCGTCTATGTCGTGGGCGACGACGACGTTGCGGAACGCCGCGAGATAAAGACGGGCGTGCAGATCGGCGACCTCCAGCTCGTCGAGTTGGGGCTTTCGGCGGACGAGCGCGTCGTCGTCACCGGGATCCACAAGGTCATTGCCGGACAGGCCGTCGTCGCGAAATAGGGCATCGACATGTTCTCCTCGATATTCATCAAGCGGCCGATTCTAGCGACCGTGATCTCGCTCGTCCTCGTGCTGGCGGGCGCAATAAGCGTTAAGTTCTTGCCCATCGCTGAGTATCCGCTCGTCTCGCCGCCGACCGTGCTCGTGATTGCGCACTACCCTGGCGCGTCGTCCCAGACAATCGCCGAAACCGTTGCCGCGCCGATCGAGGCGCAGATCAACTCCGTCGAGAACCTCATCTACTATAGCTCGACATGCGGAAACGACGGAATGTACGAACTCAACGTCACATTTGAGCCAGGGTCGGACGAGGACATGACGCTCGTCAACGTCAACAATGCCATCAAGTTGGCCGAACATTCGCTGCCGAGCGAGGTGGTGCAGAACGGACTCATCGTCGTGAAGCGCTCGCCCGATATCCTCTCAGTGATTTCCGTGAGGTCGTCGCGCCATTCGCTCCTCGATATCTCCAACTGGACCGACATCCACATCCTCGACGCAATCCAGCGAATCGAAGGCGTCGGCCAGGCCGTCATCTTCGGCGAGATGAAGTACTCGATGCGCGTGTGGCTCGATCCCGAGAAAATGCGCTCGATGGGCATCTCCCCCGGAGAGGTGCGCGCAGCCATCGCCTCGCAGAACGTGCAGGCGGCGACCGGCGCGATCGGCACGGAGTATTCCGGCAACCTCATGCAGTTCAAGGTAGACGCGAAAGGGCGCCTCACGGAGCCGGCCGAATACGAGAAGATCGTCGTGCGCGCATCGGCGGACGGACTCCGGCAGGTGCGGCTCGGCGACATTGCGCGCGTCGAGCTCGGCTCCGAGACGTACGAGGGCGTCGGACGCTATCAGGGCGAGCCGTCCATCGCGCTTGCGATCTTCAAGCTCAACCATGGCAACGCGCTTGAGATACAGAAGAACATCAAGGCGACGATGGAGGAGATCGAGAAGACGATGCCGGACGGAATGCACTGGGAGTTCGCCTACGACACGACGCGCTTCGTGAACGCGTCGATGAAGGAGATCGTCGAGACGCTCCTGCTCACGTTCATCCTCGTCGTCGTGATCACGTGGCTCTTCCTCCAGAGCTGGCGCGCGACGATCATTCCCGCCGTCGCAATCCCCGTCTCCCTGATCGGCACGTTCCTCTTCATGCATGTGATCGGCATGTCGATCAACACGCTCACGATGTTCGCGCTCATTCTCGTGATCGGTTCCGTCGTGGACGACGCGATCTGCGTCACCGAGTCGTGCGTGCGCATGATCGTCGAGGAGCACAAGAAGCCGCTCCAGGCGGCCTTCGATACGATGAAGCAGATAACTGGCGCGCTCATCGCGACGACGCTCGTCGTGCTCGCGGTGTACGCGCCGATCGCGTTCGCCGGCGGCATGGTCGGCACGATCTACCTGCAGTTCTCCGTCACGATGTGCGTGGCGCTCTGCCTTTCGACAGTGTGCGCGCTCACGCTTTCGCCGGCCGTCGCCGCACTCATCCTCAAGGAGCCGAAGGAGCCGACTGGCTTCATGAAGGTGGTCACCGCTCCGCTCGCGGCGTTCGACTGGGGCATCCGGTGGCTTCGCCGCGTGTACGAGCGCGTCTCTGGATTCCTCATCCGCTGGATGTGGTTGACGCTCATCGTATTCGCCGCGATCGTCGCGTTCGACGTGTGGGTGTTCACGCGCGTTCCGGGCGGGTTCCTCCCCGAGGAGGACAAGGGCACGGTGATCGCCGAAGTGGCGCTTCCACCGGGCGCGTCGCTCGCCCGCACCGAGAAGGTGCTCGCCGAAGTCGGCGCGGCGCTCGGGAAGATTCCCGGCGTCGCGACGATCCTGGAAGTGCCGCACCACTCGCTCACGTCCGGCACCGGCGAGAACGTCGGCATGGTCATCATGGAGCTTGAGGACTGGTCGAAGCGCCGTGGTCCGGGACTTGACATCAAGTCGATACAGGATCAGGCGATGGCCGTCGGTTCGCAGTTCCCGGACGCGCAGGTGCTCGCGCTCGTCCCGCCTCCGATTCAGGGACTCGGCGACTCCGGCGGCGTGACGTTCGCGCTCCAAGCCGTCGCCGGACAGAGTTTCCGCGAGCTTTCGGAGGCGGCGAACAGGCTTGTCCGGCGTATCATGCAGAGCGGCAAGGCGATGTACGCGTTCACTTCCTTCGACTGTTCCACGCCGATGGTGGAGTTCAAGCTCGACCGTGCGAAGGCGGAGGCGATGGGCGTGCCTGTCTCGGACGTCTTCAACACGCTCCAGGCACAGCTCGGCTCGTTCTACGTCAACGACTTCAACAAATTCGGGAAGACGTACCAGGTCAAGATACAGGCAAAGAAGGAAGGTCGCGCCACGATGGCGTCGATCAACAGCATCTACGCGACGGGGCGGAACGGCGCGCAGATTCCGATCAGCGCGCTTGGGACCTTCGAGTGGACGCTTGGCTCGCGCCAGGCGGAGAGGTTCAACATGTTTTCCTCCGCCGCGTTCACGTGTCAGGGGCTTCCCGGCGTGAGCTCCGGCGAGATGATGCGCCTCTGCGAGGAACTGAAGGACGACGAACTCGGCAAGGACTACGCGCTCGCGTGGAAGGACATGTCCTACCAGGAGAAACGCAACGAGGGCGCAATCGTGTGGCTGCTGGGCCTCTCGCTCCTGATGGCCTACCTCTTCCTCGCCGCACAGTACGAATCGTGGAAAGTCGGATCGTAGCCAT
>JAZQBR010000041.1:0-2549 GCA_045545855.1 Kiritimatiellia bacterium
TTCTCACGCCTCTCAGATCGATATTGGCTTCGTCGGCTATCGCCAGGCCGTCTATGGTGAACGATTTGCAGACGAATTTCGCTTTCGGGGGTATGCTGGGTATCGACTTGGTGTCGACGAGTACGTCAGTGTCCTTGGACGGCAGCGCGTACACCCTCTCGCCGATCGAGTTGTGGCAACACCAGTTTTTGGTGTCGTCGATCGCGCCGTCGCCAGGTCTGCCGCACCACTTGGCCGTGACGGCCGCGGCGGCGCGGTAGTCCGCGTTGAAGGCGGTTGCGTACTGAAGCGTCTCGCGGCTGCGAAACGTGCGTGAAAACACGCGCACATCATCGAGCAGCACGCCGCGCACACCGCGCGGCTCGGCGAAACCGCCCGGCGGCAGGCCGCCGTTCATACCCCCGACGGCAAACGAGGGTATGAATACGCACCCGGAGCATTTCGTCTTCATATCGATTTTCGCCGTTCCCCTGCCGTCCACGACGATTGCCGCCGTATCGCCGCCTTTGACCGCGATCACTACCGAATGTGCCGAACCGGCGGGCCCCGGCAGCGGGACGGATGTCGTCGATACAATCTGGCAACCTCTGCCGGGGACGTCCGCAATTACATGCGCCGCCAGGACGCCGGCTTTCCCGGTCGCGGACAGAAGCAGCGCCTTGCCCCCCTTCTCGCGCGCCGTCCCCAGCGACGCTATCGCCGTTTTGTCCGCTTTCGGGAAGCGCCCGTGAAAAGCGATCGACATGTCGCCGCCCAAGAGATTGTTCACTCTGGCCGCAGATGCGCCGTTCAGCCACCCCCCGCACCTGTCGTCCGCAGGTTCGGTCGCGACCGACCTGAGCGGACAAAACTTGCCGTCGTATCTGACCTTGCCGCTGTCAGACCCGTTTGCCGTCCACTGAAATACCGGGTCGTAGATCGTCTCCATCTGCCGCCATTCAGCGACCAGACCGTCGAGCGTCTTGCCGTAGAGTTTCTCCCAGACTTTTCCGCCGTGTTCGCGGTAGCCGAGCAGAATCTTGTATATCGTGCCTTCGCCGTAATTCTGCGTCATGAAGTCTATGAAATTCGCGCCGGCGGCGTACTTGCCGTACCGCCGGGCGCCGCGCAGCGCCGAATAGCGCTTGTCTATGGCGATGGAAGGCGACGAGTCGACTTTGTAATACCTCACCCAGTCGGCCATCGCTTCGGTGAAGACGCGGTCGGACCCCATGTCGAGCACGTGCGTCATTTCGTGGATCAGAAGGCCCATCCCTGGGACGCCCTTCGGGTTCTCGCCGACCTTCCATGTGATTCGCCGGCCGGAGGCGAACGCCGGGTTGCCGCCCTTGACCGGCGCGAGGTGCAATATCATCGTAAAGCCTTCGTGCAGATTGGCGCGCGGCGCGTCGCCGTACAGCGCCTTGCATATACGCCGGGCGACAACTTCCATGCGCTCGCGTATGAACGCGCCGTCGGCCCACTTGCGGTGGCTTTCGGGCGTGCGCTTGTCGTAGACTACGTTCAAGCCGAACGCGCTCCAGCCGAGCAGCGCCGCCGCGACCGCCAGACGGACTCGCGGCGGCATCATCTGCCGTCCCTCGCCGCCTCTCCGTTGACAAGCTCTTCGACTTCGCGCCTGAACGCGCCAAAGTCGGTTTTGCCGGCGCAGGCGTCGACGTAGCCGTATTTCGCCGCGAGCCCGGCCCTCCTCGCCCCGGCCGGCCCGCCGGCCTTGCTTAGAAGCCGCAGCTTCCCGGCGCCCACCACGCCCGAGCGAAGCGCTATCATGCGCGCCGAGAGCTCGCCGCCGGGATAAACGAGAAATGTGTCGCCCGGCCGCCACTGGAGACGCCCTCTCTGGACGGTGTTGAACGAGGCGTCGTCATACGGCTTCTCCGGCCATGAATTCGCCGCCCAGCGCAAGAACCCGTCGAAGCCGGCGACGCCCGGATACGCCCCGAGCCAGAAGCCTTCGTCTAGGGGGCTGTCCATAAACGTATTCGGGTGCGACGCCGTGCAGCAGACGTAAAACGTCGTCTTGCAGCCGCTCTGGCGGCGCGGCTCCAGCTCGTTCAGCATCTGCGGATGCTTTCTCAAGTGTATCAGCCCCTGGCAGTAGTTGTCGATTTTCATGCCGCTGAACTCCGCCGGGCTCTTGTTGCCGGCCATCGCGACTTTCATGCCGGGCGCATGTTTCTGGATGAGGGCGATGATCTGGCGCACATCCTTCGGCGCGCGTTCATCCATCGCTATGTAGCAGTCTTCGAACCAGCCCTTCGCCTTTAGATGCGCCGCGAAGTCCACAAGAAAGCCGGCCCAGTATTCTTCGAACGCGGGCGTGCCGGGCAGAATCTTCTCGCGGTGCTGCTTGCCGGTCTCGTCATCCCAGGTCGCCATGTACCCCCACGGGCACATCGTGTAGCACGCGATATCCGGCCCGAGGCCGCACTTCCTGCCGAATTCGACATATTCGTCGAAAAGCTTGTAGTCGAACCGCCATTGGCCGTCCGCCGTCTTTACGCGCCCGATCATCGAGTGGTAGCCGTCGTAGCACTGGTGGTTCCAGG
>JAZQBR010000042.1:0-4135 GCA_045545855.1 Kiritimatiellia bacterium
ACAGAACGACATGGCTACGATCCGACTTTGAAAGAGGAGCTGGACCGTTTCGACCGGTGCGGCCGCGACCTGGAAAATGTACTTGTCCCAGAGCGAAGAGCAGGCCGAGCAGAACGCGCCCGCGACGGCGCACCAGACCGCCCTGTTTCTGAAGAAGTCTATGCCCTCGCGGCGGCCTGCCCAAGAGAAGACGAAGTAGCCGGCGAACACGGCGGTCATGCCGGCGGCCTGGACGAAGCCGGGCGTTTCACCATAGACGAAGAACGCCACGACAAAGACGAGCGCCGGCGCAGAGGCTCTTATGGGTGTGGCTATCGAGATGGGCAAGGTCCTGAGGGCGCAGAAGGTGAACACCCACGATGTAGCGACAATCACGCTCTTGACGGCCGAAAACGCGACGATTCGCGGCGTAGCCGCCGTCAACGCGTCAAGCCGTCCTGCCGCCGCAAGAGCCGCGACAAAAGCGCCGCAGCCGAAAAGCGTCGAGAAAAGCAATGTCGGCAGAACGGCGTTTTCCCTGACGCTGGCCTTCTTCGCGAGGTCGTAAAGCGCCAGCATCACGGCGCTTGAGAGTATCCACCACGTCCAGCCCATCCGTCACTCCGCCGCGAGCTTGCGCCTGAAGAAGTCCTTGAGCCGCCGCCAGCCGTAATCGCCGCAGAGGCCGGCGCAGTGTCCGCCGCCAGGTATCATTAGAAACTCGAAGTACTTGTCGGCCTTGATGAGCGCGTCGACAACCTTGTATGTCGAGGCCGGGTCTACATTTTCATCGACTTCCCCGACCATCAGCAGCAGGTCCCCACGCAGCCTGGCTGCGTTCTCGCTGTTGCTCTGGGCGGCGTACTCGGGGCCGACGGGCCAGCCCATCCACTGCTCGTTCCACCAGATCTTGTCCATGCGATTGTCGTGGCAGCCGCAGTCGGCCACAGCCGCTTTGTAGAAGTCGCCGTGAAAAAGAAGAGCTCCCATCGCGTTCTGTCCGCCGGCCGAACCCCCGTATATGCCTACGCGGGAGATGTCCATTTCGGGGTGCGCGGCCGCGGCCGCCTTCATCCATGCGATTCTGTCCGGAAAGCCCGCGTCGGCGAGGTTCTTCCAGGCGACATCGTGGAATTTCTTGGAGCGCCAATTGGTGCCCATGCCATCTATCTTCACGACAATGAACCCGGCGTCGGCGAGATCTTCCTCCTGATGCCATTTGGCGAAAGCCTTCGGCACGTGCGCGTCGTGAGGGCCGGCGTATATGCTCTCGACCACCGGATAGCGGCGCGACGGGTCGAAGTCTTTCGGGCGCCATATCACGCCATATATCATGGTCGCGCCGTCGCGGCCGGGGGCGGCGAAACGCTCCGGCGGTCGCCACCCGTCGCGGCGCTCCGCGGCCGCGTCGCCCCGGGCGAGCTCGCGCAAAAGCCGTCCGTCTGCGCGGCTGCGCACCACCACGACAGGCGGCATGTCGACACGCGACCACTTGTCTTCGAATTCCAGTCCGCCGTCAAGCACCTTGACAGTATGCGTGCCGTCGCCCTCTGTAAGCACGCGAAAGCCCGAACCGTCCAGATTGGCTACGCAATAGTGCTCGTAGTAGGGGTCCTGCCCGGGGACGACGCCCACGGCCATGAAGTATACCTTTCGCGCGGCATGGTCGACGCTCTTTACCGATTTCACGACCCACTCGCCCGAAGTGACGGCGTTCTTCACCTCACCCGTCTTCGCGTCGTACAGATAGAGATGGTTCCAGCCGCTTCGCTCGCTCATCCAAAGAAGCTCGCCTGTCTCGTCCAGAAACTCCAGAAACAGCTTGCTGCTGTAGCAGAAGAATGTATCGCAACGCTCGTCGACTATCGCGCGGACTGCGCCGTTTGTCGAAACCTCTATGACGCGCATCGTCCGGTGGCCGCGCTCGTTGTAGAGAAACCTGAAAGCAGACCCGTCCGGACGCCACGACCAGCGCTCGAGCGACCACGGGTTCTTGAAAAGCGAGTTGTCTATCGCCGACTCGCGCCCGGTCGCGACCTCCACAAGCGACGGCGCATCGTAAGCGACATTGTCCCCGGGCTTGAGATAGTTGATGCGGCGCGTCTTCGGCTGGAACTGGTCTTTAGGCACCGAATTGACGAGTGTCACCTTTCGACCACCGCCCCTCACGCGGGTCAGGGCGATGGCGTAGCGGCCGTCGGGCGACGGTATAGTGCTCTCATAGGCAAAAACATCATCGAAGCAGAAAATCGACGCGAAAAGCGCCAAAAGCAGGGGTGATAGCGATAAAGCGCGAGAAACCTTCATGTCAAATCAAATTTTTGGGGTTTCGTAATGGTTGCCTCGCAGGGACTCGAACCCCAACAAGCAGAATCAGAATCTGCGGTGCTACCATTACACCACGAGGCAAACTCGCTTCACTTTCCCGTACTGGCGGGGTCGACGGGGCTCGAACCCGCAACCCCCGGATCGACAGTCCAGTGCGCTAACCAATTGCGCCACAACCCCGTGTTCCGTGAAAGTGAGAATAGTATATCATATTTCGGGGTGGTTGCGCAAGGGGGAATTTTAACTTTTTTTACCCCCTCGCGCATACCCCGTTTTTCAGCCGAATTTCACCGGGTTGACGTGCCAGATGTCCTTGGCGTATTCCTGCACGGCGCGATCGGACGAGAACCGGCCCGAGCGCGCTATGTTCACGAGTGACATGGTGTTCCACTTAGTCGCGTCGCGATAAGTCTTGTCGACCATGTCCTGCGCGTCGGAGTAGCTCTTGAGATCCGCGAACAGCATGTAATAGTCGTTGTAGTCGAGCAGCGACCTGATTATCGGGTCGAAAAGGCCGGGCTCGAGCAGAGAGAAGACATTGGCCTTGATCATGTCGAGAGCCTCCTTGATCTCGGGGTCGTTCTTGTAATACTCCCTCGACGAATAGGACGGGCGCATCTTGGCGACATCCTCGGTGCGCATGCCGAAAAGGAACATGTTGTCGTCGCCAACCTCCTGGTTGATCTCGACATTGGCGCCGTCATAGGTGCCTAGCGTAAGCGCGCCGTTCATCATGAACTTCATGTTGCCCGTGCCGGACGCCTCCATGCCAGCGAGGGATATCTGTTCAGAAACCTCGGCCGCGGGCATGATCTTCTCGGCGAGCGAGACGCGGTAGTCGGGCAGGAACACGACCGACATCTTCTGGTTCGAGCGCGGGTTCGCGTTGACGACGCCGGCGATGCCATGGATGAAGCGTATGATGAGCTTCGCCATGTAGTAGCCGGGCGCGGCCTTCGCGGCGAAGATGAAGCTCCTCGGCGCCGGGTCGTACTTGCGGTCGTGAAGAATGCGGTTGTACCTGACTATGATGTAAAGCGCGAGCAGCAGCTGGCGCTTGTACTCGTGCAGACGCTTGACCTGCACGTCGAAAATCGCGTCCGGGTCGATCTTCTCACCGACGTTCTTCATGATCCAGTTCGAAAGCTGGCCCTTGTTGGAACGCTTGATCTTCGCGAGCGAGTCGAGAAACGCCCTGTCGTTCTTGAACGTCTCGACTTTCTTGAGCTGGGCGAGGTCGGTTATCCAGCCGTCGCCGATGTTCTCGGTGATAAGCTGGGCGAGCGCCGGGTTCGCCTTGAGCAGCCAGCGGCGGGGGGTTATGCCGTTGGTGACATTGTGGAACTTCTCCGGGAAGAGGTCGTAGAAGTCCTTGAAGAGCGACTCCTTCAGTATCTGGGTGTGCAGCTCTGCGACGCCGTTTACGGACGATGTCGCGACGAGGCACATGTTGGCCATCCTCACATACCTCTCGCCGCCCTCGTCTATGAGGGACATCCTCTGAAGCTTGCGGATGTCGCCCGGATAGCGCGCGGAGATCTGCTGCAGGAAGCGCCCGTTGATCTCGTAGATAATCTGCAGGTGGCGCGGCAGAAGCCGTTCCATCATCGAAACGGGCCACTTCTCCAGAGCTTCCGGGAGAATCGTGTGGTTGGTGTAGCCGGTGGAACGGCGCGTAAGATCCCAAGCCTTGCTCCACTCGAGTCCTTCCTGGTCGATGAGTATGCGCATCAGCTCGGGGATGACAAGCGCCGGGTGTGTCTCGTTCAGGTGTATGAACACCTTTTCGAAGTCGGATCGTAGCCATGTCGTTCTGTGAGCCAAGGAG
>JAZQBR010000043.1:0-39122 GCA_045545855.1 Kiritimatiellia bacterium
GGGCGGCTCTGGCGGCTCGGGCGAGGCGGGCAGTGCGACGCCCGAAAACGGGTCTGTCTCGGGCTGCGGCGCCTCGGGCGGGGGCGGAGCCGCGCGCTCGGGCGGGGGCGGCGGCGGCATGGCCGGCACCGGGGCCGCAGGCGCTACCGCCTCTTCCTCGGCGAACGAGAGATCGACTGACGACAAATCAAGACGCGCGGGCTCCACCCCGCCGGAGTGTGCCATCACGAGCCCTATCGCGACGCCTATCGCCGCATGGACCCCCGCCGCAAGCAGAAGCGCCGCAGCGAATCTCATTCGCCGCCCTCCCGCGAACCGCTCACCTGCACGCTCGCCTTCTCCACGCCTGCGGCCTTCAACTCGGCGAGAAGCTCCATGCCCGCGCCGAGAGACGCCTTTCTGTCGCCCGAAATCAAAACCGGCAGCGTCATCTTTACGGCGTAAAGCTCGCGCACCCGTCCGACGACCTCCGCACGAGTCATTGGCATGCCGTTGAGCTGCATGGTATCGTCGGGCCGTATGGTGACAACTATGCGCTCGCCGCGCTCGTCGGCGCCCACCGCTCTGGGCAGGTCGACCTTGAGGCCTTTGTGGACGGTCATGTCGAAGATGCAATATATGAAAAAGACGAGAACGAGAAACATGACGTCTATAAGCGACGTCATCTCGAGCCTGGCGCCCCGCCTGCGCCGCCTGCTCATGGCGCGCGCCCCCCCTCGCCGCCGCCGCGCCCGTCTTCGTCAACACGCGCGTCCAGGACGTTGTACGGGAAAAGCAGTATGAGCGACGCTATGAGGCCGGCTGCGGTCGTTATGAGCGCCTCGCCTATGCCGGCCGTCGCCGCAAGGGGGTTCGCCGTCGCGCCGCCGGGGCCGTTCAACGCCCCGAACGTCTGCATTATGCCGGTAACCGTGCCGAGTATGCCGAGCATCGGCTCGGCCGTGATTATGGTCGAGACTAGCGCCAGCCCCCGCGCGTCGCGCCGCCCGGCGCGAAACTCGAACGCCTTCCAGATCAGCACCGCGAGCCCCAGCACCGAAAGCGCGAGTATGGGCCACATCACGGGCCCGCCCCGCATGAACATGTTCAATACCTGCTTCATACCTGATCTAACGGCATAAGAGGAGGTCCGGTTCACCCGAACCGGACCCCTTCTTTTTATTTGTTCTTGTGGCGCTGCGCCTTCATGCGCTTGTCGTATTTGTGCTTCGACATTTTTTTGCGCCTTTTCTTCTTTATGGAACCCATGGTTTTCTCCTTAGTTGTTTATCGGCTAGCTAGGCCGTTTTCCGATCAGAAAATTATCTTGTTGAGCGGCAGTTCGATTATGCCCGTCGCCCCGTTCTTCGTGAGCTTCGGTATGAGGTCGCGCACCAGACGCTCCTCAACGACAGACTCTACCGCGAACCACTCGCCGCCGTGCAGGCTGTTGACCGTGGGCGCGTGCAGCGCGGGCATCACCCCCACGACCTTCTCAAGGGTCTTCTTCGGGGCGTTGCACTTCAACAGCACCCGCCTCTGCGCCTCGAGCGCGCCGGTAAGCAGCATCTTCAGCTGCTCGAGCTTGGCGCGCTTCGCGGCGTTCTTCCAGCTCTTCTTGTTGGCGATGAAGCGCGTCGTCGAGGTGAGTATCGTGTCGACGATTCTGAGGTTGTTGGCCCTGAGCGAGCTGCCCGTCTCGGTGAGATCGACAATCGCGTCGACGAGCTCGGGCGCTTTCACCTCGGTCGCGCCCCAGCTGAACTCGACATCCGCCTTGACGCCGTGCTTCTTGAGATAGCGCTTCGTAAGGCCTATCGCCTCGGTCGAGATGCGCTTGCCCTGAAGGTCTTTGACCGTCTTGATCTTCGAGTCGTTGGGCACCGCCAGCACCCAGCGCACCGGGTTGGAGGTCGCCTTCGAGTAGTTGAGCTCGCAGATCTCTTCAACGTCGCTGCCGTTCTCGTAGACCCAGTCGTAGCCGCAAATGCCGGCGTCCAAAAGCCCGAGCTCGACATAGCGGCTCATCTCCTGAGGCCTCAGGAGACGGCACTTTATCTCCTCGTCGTCGATCGACGGGATGTAGCTGCGGCTCGAGCACGAGACATTGAACCCCGCGCGCTTGAACAGCGCGAAGGTCGACTCCTGCAGACTGCCTTTAGGTAATCCTAATACTATTGCCATTGGTTAGCCTATTACGTTGTAAGGTTCGGTTAGTATACCATAATTTGCCGTTCTCTGTCTAGTGCGTTTCTGGCACCGGCGTAAATTCGCGCGTTCTGAGGAGAAGCGACGGTTCGTCGCGCACTTCCTCCAGAAACTCCTTCGCGGCGCGCGAGGCCGCCTCGATGTTGCCTATAGCGGCGCTTACGGCGGGACGCTCGGTCTCGACAAGCGTGCGGATTTCTTCGACAGTGCGCGCCGACGACTCGACCACCGACGCGAGATTGCTGCAAACCGCCGCGAAATCCATATCCTTCAGCTGGTTCATGATTTTTGTCGCCGAATCGGCGAAGCCTTCGAGCATCGACGGTGCGGGCGGTATGCAGAAATATTCGGTCGCCCACGAGGTCTTCTCCGGCTCGGACGCCTCTGCAGGGAAGTTCAGCTCTATCTTCGAAAGCCCCGTTATGCCGCTTGGCGAGACGGTCGCTCGCATGCCGCGTTTTACGTATGCTTTCATCGCGTCTATGGGCGAAAAGCCCGCGCGCGTCCTCGCGAGTTTGCCGTTGAACGAGAGCACGATTCTTATCTTGCGCCTGTCCGCCTCGGAGGCTTCGGGGTAATCGGCCCCGATAAAGCCGATAGACTTGACCTGGCCCACCTTGACGCCTCTGAAGTTCACCTCGCTGCCCACACTCAGGCCCGAGACCGACGCGTCGTAGTATGTTTCTGCGAGAAACTCGCCGCCTCTGCGGCCGCAGCCGCCGAAATACACGAGCGCCGCGACGACAGCCGCAAAGCCCGCAACGATTGTAAAGCCCACCTTGGTGTAGCTGGCGTGATTGTCATTGGCCATTGGTACCTCCTCTAGCGAAAAACTTGCGGACAAAAGCGTCTGTCGAGCCGTCCCGGAGCGCGGCGGGCGCGCCGAGCGCGATCATGCCGCCGCGCGCCTTGTCGAACATCGCGCACCTGTCGGCGATCTTGAATATGCTGGCCAACTCGTGCGTTACTACGACAAAAGTCGTCCCCTTCTCGCGCCGGAGCTTCAGGATGAGATCGTCAAGGGCCGAACTGGTAATCGGGTCGAGCCCGGCGCTCGGCTCGTCCAGAAAGACAACCTCCGGCCCGAGAGCCATCGCGCGCGCTATGGCGACGCGCTTTTTCATGCCGCCTGAAATTTCGGCCGGCATCTTTCCGGCGGCGTCGGCGAGCTCGACCCCGGCGAGAAGCTCCATCGCCTTTTCGCGCCTCTCCTTCGCGCCAAGGCGCGTGAATTCCACGAGCGGCAGCATCACGTTCTCGAGACATGTCATCGAGCCGAAGAGCGCCCCCGACTGGTACATGACGCCTATCCTGCGGCAAAGCTCCGCGCGCGTCTCGCGCCCCCACTCCAGCCCGCATACGCGAAGCTCGCCCCCCAGCACCGGGTTGAGGCCGATCATGTGCTTCATTATCGTGGACTTGCCGCAACCCGAACCGCCGAGCAATATGAATATCTCGCCGCGCCTCACCTCGAAGCTGACATCGCGCAGGATGACCGCGCCCGGATAGCCCGCGTCGACGTGCTTCAGCTCGATCATAGTCTCGTCTGCCGCCGTCTGCGTCATGGGCGGGCCCCCTCTTCCCCCGCGAACCAGAGCTTCGCGCCCGGCATCACGCGGCGCGCGGCCGCGACAAGAGCCTCGCGCGCCTCGCCCGCGCTCCGGGAGGCGCCGTCGAACTGCGCGGGCGGAGCGTCGCGGCGGTAGATCTCGCGTCCGCCGACCCATGTCGAGGCGACGTCACCCGAATGCATCGAGTAGACGGCAAGAGCCGGGATGTCCCACGCCGGCTGCAGATGGAGCCTCGCCATGTCGACGACACAGAAGTCTGCGCACCGGCCGGGGGCGATCTCGCCTATGTCGCCGCGCCCGAGCGCCTTCGCCCCGTTCGCCGTCGCCATCTCGATGACGTCCCAGGGCGAGAGCACCGTCGGGTCGAGCGCGACGCCCTTGTGGATCAGCGAGGCGATATGCATCTCCTCGAACATGTCGAGATTGTCGTTCGAGGCCGTGCCGTCCGTGCCGAGCGCGACATTCACCCCCAGCTCCATCGCCCGCGCGACGCGCGCGAAGCCGCTGCCGAGTTTCATATTGCTCGTCGGGTTGTGGACGAGCGATATGTCGCGCTCGGCCATTATCCTGAAATCGTCGTCGGTACACCACACGCAATGGGCCGCGTAGCCGCCGCGGTCGAAGAGCCCCGTCGAGGCCAGATACGCGATCGGCGTCATGCCGTGGCGCGCGATACACTCCTCGTGCTCGCGCCGCGTCTCGCTGACGTGCACATGCAGCCGCCGCCCGAGCTCTCTGTTCGCCGCCGCGAGGTCGCGGCAGAACTTCTCGTCGGTCAGATACTCGGAGTGGACGCATATATCCATATATACGTCCGCCTTGATGTCGCGCTCCATCCGGCGGTTCCACTCGCGCGTCCTTGAGATGCACTCTTCGAGCTTGCCCGGCGCGTTGACGCGACCCGGCACGCACGTCCGCGCGCGCATGCCGGTTTCTAGAAACGCCTGCTGGTAATGGCCGTCGTACATGTCGGCCACGGTTGTCGTGCCGCCTGCGAGCATCTCCATCGCGCCCCAGACCGCGCCGGCGTGAATATCTTCATCGGTCATTCTGGCCTCGACCGGGAATATCGCCTCGGCGAGCCAGCGCTGAAGCGGCAGCCCGCCGCCCACCCCGCGCAAGAGGGCCATCGGCGCGTGGCAGTGGCAGTTGACAAAGCCCGGCATCACGAGCCGCCCCGTCATGTCGAGCGCCCGCGCGCCGCCGCCCGCCGGCACGCCGCCGCCCGGCGCGATCTCGTCTATCAACCCCGTCCCGCCGTCGAAAACAATGTCGCCGCGCTCGACCTTGCGCCCGGCGAGAAGCATCGTGCAGTTTCTGAAAACCGTCTTCATCTTCGCGTCACCTTTCTCCTCTCAGCGCCGGGTCCAGCCTGTCGCGCAGCCAGTCCGCCAGATGATTGAACACCAGCACGAGAACGAATATCGCCAGCGTCGTGAAGGTCATCTCCCACCAGACGCCCTGCCAGAGCCTCATGCGGGCGTTGTTGATCATGATCCCCCAGCTCGGCTCGCCCTGCACGCCTATGCCCAGAAATGATATGAACACCTCGGTCGACACTGCGGACGGAAAGCGTATCGAAAACTGTATCAGTATTATATGCGCGACATTGGGCAGTATGTGGCGAAGCATTATCCGCGCGTGGGAGTAGCCCAGCGTCCTGGCGGCCTGTACATACGCGCGCGCCGACTGCTTCATGACCTCGGCGCGAATCGTGCGGCACACCCCGACCCATGTCGTGAGGCCGATGCCGAGATAAATGCCGAGAAGCCCCTTGCCGGCGACGAGAGAGATGGCGAGAATGAAAAGAAGCCCCGGCATCGACGCGACCGTCGCCGAGAGCCACACCACGAACGAGTCTACCCGCCCCCCGAAATAGCCGCCCAGCAACCCCAGCGCCACACCGAGCGGTATCGCTATGAGCGAAGTCATGACGCCCACGTGAAAGGCGATGCGCGAGCCTTGCACCAGCCTCAGCGCCACGGACCGCCCCAGATTGTCGGTGCCCAGCCAGTGCCCCGGCCCCGGCGGCAGGTAGCGTTCTTCGAGGTGCACCCGGTTGTATTCAGGCGTGACGTCGCGCGCCCGCGCGACATCGTACTGCACCTCGCCGTATATCGCCGCCGCGACATAGACGGCGAGTGCTGCGAAACAGAGCTTGACCGACAGCTTCAAGCCCGCCACTCTTCCGGCAGGGCCGCCATGACGGCGTCGACGACCTGGTCGAGCGTCAGCTCGCTCGAGTCTATCTCGAGCGCGCCGTCGGCTTTTTTCAGAGGCGCATACTTGCGCGTGGAGTCGATCGCGTCGCGCGCCAGGAGCGAAGCCTTGACGGCTTCGGCCGACTGGTTCGCTATGCCCTTCTCGACCTCCTCCTTCTGGCGGCGGCGCGCGCGCGCCTCGGCTGACGCCGTGAGATAGAACCTCGCCGGCGTGCCGGGAAAGACCGCCGTAGTTATGTCGCGGCCTTCGACGACCAGATTGCCGTATTGCGTCATGCCTTTCAAGAGCGCCGTCACACGGTCGCGGACGGGCTTTTCGCGCGCCACCTTGGAGGCGTTCGCGTTTATCTCGGGCGTGCGGATGCGCTCGCCCGGCTCCTCGCCGCCGACGTAGTAGGCGATGCGCCCGTCTTCGGGGCGGCACTCTATATCCACCGTCTGGACAAAGGCGTTGATGGCTTCGGGGCTCTCCATGTCGACGCCGTGCTCGAGGCACTGCCACGTCATTATGCGGTAGAGCGCGCCCGAGTCGACATGAAGGTACCCGAGCCGCCGCCCCACTATGCGCGAGACGCTCGATTTGCCGGCCCCGCTGGGCCCGTCGATTGCGATTACGTTGCTCACTTCGTCGACGTGCGGTCGTTGTACTCGCCGGTCTCGGTGTTGATGCGAATGACATCGCCCTCGTTGATGAAGAGCGGCACCGCGCAGACGTACCCGCCCTCGACCGTCGCCGGCTTCGTCACCTTGCCCGACGCCGTGTTGCCCTTCACGCCGGGCTCGACCTTGACGACCTTGCGCTCCACGAGCTGAGGCAGGTCGACACCGATAACCTTGTCGTTGAAGAAGAGGGCCTTGACTTCCATCTCATCCATCAAGAAGTACTTCTTGTCGCCCATCACATCGTAGCTGACGCGGATCTCCTCGAAGTTCTCGTCGGTGAACACGAATGCCGTACCGTCGTCGTAAGAGTAGGTGACCGACATCTGGAGAAGCTCGGGCTTCTCGAACTTGTCGCCGGAGCGGTAGCTCTTCGACATGCCGCCGCCTGTCATCATGTTGCGGAGCTTGCAGTTGTAGATGGCCTGCCCCTTGCCCGGCTTGGAAAAGTCGAACTCGGTTATTTCCCAAGGCTCGCCGTCAATCAAAAGCTTCACGCCCTTGTGCAGCTCGCCCGCTCCTATTACCTCGCCCATTTTTGACTCCTGTCTTTTTGGTTGTTCAAGTTTCTGATTTTGTGAAATGCCCGTATATTTTACCAAAATTCGCCGCCGGAATAAAGGGGTAAGGTCATGGTTTTTCACCGGGCGCGTTCAGAGCGCCGTTTAGAGCGGTACGGCAAATGCGGCGAAGCCGCCGCTCGGCCGCACCTTGACGTGCAGCGAATCGCGCGACGAAAAAACCTGCTCGCCGCGCCGCATCTCCGTCGGGCCCCTGTCGCTGTCGGAGAACGAGACGACGCGCCATTTGCCCCCGCCCAGAAAACCGAGCGGTATGTCGAATTCGTGCGACTCAAGACCGTTCTCCACCGCTATGAACCACCTGTCGCCGGCGCGCTTGGCGAATACTGCGATTTCGCCCACCTCGCTCGGCGCGAGCACGCGCGTCTCGTCATATACGGCAGGCACTGCCTTCATAAAATCGACCGCCGGCGAATCAAGATAGTTCTGCGGATAGTCCCCCGTGCAGAGAAACGGCGCCGAGAACACTACAGCCTGGGCGAGCTCCCTCGCGCGCGTGTAGCCGACGAGCTCGCGCGCGTTCAGCACTGCAGGCGTGTAGTCGGCGTGCCCCTGGACGAGCCTGTTGAACGGCAGTATGCAGTCGTGCCACGGCGGCAGCACCCGGTTGTAGCGCGTCACGTGCCACTCGTGCCCGCGTATGGCCTCGCGCGCAACCTCGTTCGGCCACGTGCGCTCGCGCCCCGTTGGCTTGAGCGCGCCGTGAAAATCGATCATAAGACCGAACTCCGCCGCGTCCGCGAGAGTGTCCTCGTACCAGTTCACCCATTTGATGCCCGTGTCGGCCGGGAAGTCCGGCTTGACGGCGACAACGCCGAGGTCGCGCATCTCTCTGAAGAAACCGCGCCTCGCCTCGCGGTCGAAAAGCGCGCCCGAGTGGCGCCAGACCGCGATCTTGACACCCTTCGAAGATGCGTATTCGACAATCTCCCTTATGCAGTCGTTCGCTCTGCGACCGGGCTCCTTCCAGTTGGACCACCCTTCGTCGACCAGATAATATTCGTAGCCCAGCGCGGCGGTTCTGTCGATCCACGACTTCTGCTCGGCGAATTTCGGGCCGCCGTCTGCGAGCCAGTGCCACACGGCGCGGCCCGGCTTCGCGATCTTCTCGGCCGCCTTGTTCGCCGGCGGACACAGGTTCTTGACGATGTCGGAGCCAAAGAACGCGTTGAGGTCGCGCGCGGCCATGACAACGCGCCACGGGCTCACGCCCTCGCCGCGCTGCACGAATCCGCCGCGATCCTCCCGCGCCTCGAACGACGCGGCGAACGTGCGCCCGGCGCGGCACTTGGTCGCGAGATCGGTGTAGTTGACGAGATTGGCTTCGGTGTAAAGCGCGTACCCCTGGCCGTCCGCCAGCTTGAGCGTGACGGGCAGAGCCGCGACGCGGCCTTCGGGCAGAGAACCGGCCTTGTGGCGCTCGAACTCGCCCTCGTAGCAATACGTGTCGCTTTGGAACCAGACCGTGGAGCCGGCGGGAGCGGTCCACTCCGTCGACTCGGCGTCTATGCGCCTCTCGCCGGAGTCCGCAGCGAACCTGTAGCGCACGGCCGCGCCGTCGTTGAACACCCTGAGCTCGACTTTCATCAGCTCATCGCCGCTCTTGAGCGATTTCACCGGGAATATGTACTCGTTGTAGGCGGCTTCGGCAAAGCGGTGGTTGCCGAAAAACTCGTACTTCTCGCGCCCGGAGCGCATCGCCGGCTCGCCAAGCGAAACGCCGGCGCCAAGGTCGGTGCCATTGACCACGACACCGAGACGTCCGCCGTCCATGACCGGGCGGCCGTCCATCTCGACGCGCCACACCAACTCGCCCGCGCCGCGGATCGCGACCTTCGCGGACATCCTCCTGTCGGGCGATACACACTTCGCCGCCGCAGGCCGGCCCACACTCAAATGCCTCGCCGCGCCGCGCTCCAGCTCGATCGTCTCAAGTCTGCCGTTGATCTTCAGCGTGAGTTTGCCGCCGGCGCCGGCCTTGACAAAGCACTCTGTCACCAACCCGTCGCGCCAGCTGAAGTCGAGCGTCCAGTCGCCGCGCGCGCGAATGCCGGTGACGGACCCCTCCTGCCAGGTCGAGGGCAGCGCCGGCAGAAGCTCAACAAAGCCCCGGTGGCTCTGCACCAGCATCTCGGCTATGCCGGCCGCGCACCCGAAGTTGCCGTCGATCTGAAAAGGCGGATGCGCGTCGAAAAGATTCGGGTACGTACCGCCGCCGCCCTTCGTCCGCCCGAGCGGCGAGAGCTGGTTCTTTATAAGTCTGAGAGCATGGTCGCCGTCGAGAAGCCTCGCCCACAGGCAGACGCGCCAGCCCATCGCCCAGCCCGTCGATACATCGCCGCGCGCTTCGAGCGACTTTCTCGCCGCCGCGAAGAGTTCCGGCGTTTCGGGCGTAATCTGCGCCGAGGGGTAGAGTCCGTACAGGTGAGAGACGTGGCGGTGCTTGTCGCCCTGCCGGTCGAGGTCGTCGCCCCATTCCTGCAGCTGGCCCCACTTGCCGATGTGATACGGCTCGAGCCGCTTCAGCCGCTCCTGCAAGTGCGCCGCGAAAGCGGCGTCGCGCCCTAGTTCTTTCGCCGCGTCGATTGCCTGCTGCCATACGTCTCGCGCAATCGCGTGGTCCATGGTGGAGACGGCGTCGAAGCCGTTCGGCCGCCCGGCGGGGATGTTCTCCGGCGAATTCGACGGCACGAACGCGAGGCGCCCCGTCGCCGGATTCTCCACCGCGAACGAGTCGTAGAACTCGGCCGCGCCTTTAAGCACGTTGTAGTGCCTTTCGAGAAAGGCGCGGTCGCGCGAGAAGAGCCAGTGCTGCCAGATGTGGGTAGAAAGCCACCCGCCGCCCGAAGGCCACCATCCGCACGCGAGAAATGTGTCGACCGGGCCCGTGACCCGCCAGATATCTGTGTTGTGGTGGGCGGTCCAGCCCTTCGCGCCGTACATCTGTGCCGCGGTCTTCGCGCCTGTGACCGAAAGCTCGCGTATCATCTCGAACAGCGGCTCGCACTCCCGCGGCAGGTTCGTCACTTCGCCCGGCCAGTAGTTCATCTCGGTGTTTATGTTTATCGTGTACTTCGAGCCCCATGGCGGGTTCAGGCTGTTGTTCCACACGCCTTGCAGATTCGCCGGCTGGCTGCCGGGCCGCGACGAGCATATCAGAAGATAGCGCCCGAAAGTAAAATACAGCGCGGCGAAGTACGGGTCGTCGGTCGTCGCATAGTCGGCGAGTCGCCTGTCTGTCGTCTTGGCCGGGTACCGGTCCGGCCCGAGGTCGAGCGTGCAGCGGTCGATTTCGCGTTCGTACGCCGAGCGGTGGCGGCTGAAAAGCTCTTTTGCCGGGATGGACAAGAGCTCCGCGAGCCGTCTGGCGGCTGCGGCGTCGGCGTCTGCCGATATATTATCGTAGTTTATGAAGTTCGTACCGATCGCGACATACACTCTGGCGCTCGTCGCGTCGCCTACGTGCAGAGACTCGCCCTCTGCAGAAACGACGCCGTCGCAGTCTCTGACAGCGACTTTTACGGTGTAGCGCACCTTGCCGGGCACGCCGTCTTTGCCGGACGTAACGCCGCGAAGCGTCAATACGCCATCCTCGACGGTTATTGCCGCGTCCTTGTGCGCGCGCTCGAGCGAGATTTTGAACGACAGCCGGCCCGGCGCGTCCACGCGCGCGCTGTAGACGAGCCCGCCCTTGTCCAGAGGCGTGAAGGCTGCCCGGTCGTGGCGCACCCCCTTGTGCATGAACCTGATGCGCGAGGACGCGCTCGCGAGACTCAGCGTGCGGCTGTAGTTTTCGGCTTCGCCGTCGAGCCCGTCGAAATCCAGCTTTAGCGAGCCTGGGCACTGGTATTTCATGCCGTGATTGCGCGCGCCCGGGAGCCGCGCGGGGTTCGCGGCCTCCCAGTCGCCGCTGAATATGGCGCGGCGGATATCGCCGAGTCTGGCATTGAAATCGGGGTTTACGTTGCTGTTGGGCGACCCGCTCCAAATTGTGTCTTCATTCAAGTCGACCCTCTCGTTCGCGACACCGCCCCATACCATCGCGCCGACATGGCCAGAACCAAGCGGCAGGGCTTCTTCCCACGCCGTGGCGGGTTTGTCGTAAGTCAGCACATAGTGGCGCGGCGCGCCGACTGCGGTCGCGGCACAGGACATGGCGACGCACGCCGCGCCCAGCAGTGCATTGATTCTCTCGATCATACAATCCAATCCTTTCGCATGTTTCGTTGAATTGTACCATATTTGCGCTCCGCCGCATATTACCCGAATGGATTACGCGGCGGCGGGCGGCGTCAGACATTGCTCCCGGCGTACACCGTCACAGAGTCACTGCGCCAATGAGGTGCTTCGATTTTGGCTTGTCGAGTCTCAAAGTCAACACTTGGCGCCTCTCGGCGGCCGTGCCCCAGTCGGTGTAGACCGTCGCGGTGACGGTCACGGCGCCGGTAAGCGCGGTCTGGTGCGAGGCGAAGTAGTTCGAGAGAACTGTGTATGTGCCGCTCTCCAGCTGCTTCTTGAGGTACTCCTCGGGTCCGTAGCCGGTCGTTACATCCTCCGAAACGAAGCCGCCCTCTGCCGTGCGGCGGTGGCTGTAGTACGCCTCCTCGCCGTTCGGCTCTAGAACATGCAGATCGATGTCTGTTTCGTCCGCGTCCCAGCTCATGACGATTCTGAGCTTGACGGGCAGGTCGCGGCGATAGGCGGCATCGAACTCCGGGACGGCTGGCTTTACTCCGTCGGGCCACTTGACGTCGTCCACCCACGATACGAGCCCGTTCAATTCTTCGAGCGCGACGACCGAAACCTGGAAGTCGTTGCCCCGTCTGCCGCTGCGGCGCGCGCTCGCATTGAACGCGGCCTCTGCGAAAAGGCGCATCGCCTCCTCCAGGCGCCCGCGGGCGAATTCAAGCCTCGCCTTCAAGCGGTTTTCAGGCGTGTCTTGAATGTCGAAGCAGCTTCTCAAGGCTATCGCCCGCTCGTCGGCCTCCCGCGCGCGCTCCCAGTCGCCGTCGCACAGCCGCGCCTTCGCCTGTTCCATCAAAACGAGCGCGAGGTCGCGGCGCGACTGAGCCTCTTCGCCGCGCAGCGCCAGTGCTTTGCGGAACGCAATAACGGCGATCTCGTAACTCCCGGCCTCGCGTGCGCGCCAGCCCATCGACCGCCAGAGCGCCGCGTCTTCGAGCTTGAACTCGGCGAGGTTCGTGAGTATGCGATCGGCCTCCTGCACCAGGCCGGCCTTGTAGAACCAGCCGGCGCAATCAAGATAGAACGCCGGCGACGAGCCGTGCGTCTCGCGCTCTTTGAGATACGCCTTGTACGCGCCGCTCTTTTCTGCCGCCTTGAGCGCGTCCAGATACGGCGTCTCGGGGTCCCAGGCCTTCAACGTCACCTTCGGGGCCGTGCCGGAGCCCGCCTCGCCCGCCGCTTTTTTCGCCTTCAACCCGCTCCACCTTCTCTCGACCGCCACGCCGCCATGGGCGAAGCCCGCCGACATCATGGCGACCGGCTCCTCGGGCGGAGGCTCCGGCTCCATGTCAGCCGACTCCTCGCTGACGTCTACGGCCGCCGCCGGCGCGCTGGCGGAGATCCGGCTGGCGCCGAGCCCCAAGTAGCGGTAGTGGCTCCCGCCGCCGTTGGCGTTTGACACTGTGGCATTGTCGAACAGTCCGCTCTTGGGCGTGGCCTTCGGCGGCTTCGGGTCGTTCCACCACTTTACGCGCTCCTCCCAGTACTTGAGGAGGTTCTGCTCGTGCTCGGCCTTCGCCTTCTTATCGGCTATCGGGTCGTCCTCCGCCGCGCGCCGTCTCACCCATTCGTCGTGTATGGCGAGATTCGCGGGGGGCTCTATCTTGTGTTCCAGCCACTGCTCGAGGCGCTCGAGAACAATCAGCGAGAGCCCGGGGCCCGCGACGCCGTACTTTCGGCCCAGCGCGAGAAACTCGTCCTTGCGCGCGCCGGACTGCGAGGCGAGGTCCTGCATGCGCCGCGCGGCCCACACTGTCGCGATAAGGCGGCTTTCTTTCACCGCCGCGCCTTCTGGCGCCGCCTCGCCCGCCTTCAGCTTCTCAACCTCGACCCTGCGCACCGGCGCTTCATCGCGACTCGCCACCGTCACGCCCGGCATATCCTCGTATCCGGGTTCTTCGAGTCCAAGGGTGTCGACCTCGTCCGTGAAAAGAAGCACCGGCGACGGAAAGTCCGTCGCGTTCGAAAGGTACCCCAGCGCCTCGGCGATATCAGTGCCGCCGTCGTAGACTGTCTCGTCTATCAGCTTCAACAGCGTCTCCTTCGTGAAGCCAAATGTTTTGGCATAAGACGTCGTGCTGTTGCAGAACACGACAAGCGCCCATTCGCCATTCTCGGGCAGTCCTTCAAGCTTCTTGCGCCATGCCGCGGCGAACGGCTTCGCGCTCATGCTCGCGTCCCAGATTATCGTGCCCCTCGTGAACGCGGCGATTTTCTGCGCGATGGTCTCGCGCCCGCCCTCGTCACAGACCGCCGATGCCGCGAAAATATCATCCCCGTCACGCTCGTATATTGTCGCGGGCGCCTCCTTCGCCGCGTCTGGCTCCTTCGGCGCGACATACTCGACCTCGGCCTTGCGCGGCGTGTGCGGGACGAGCGGGAATATGCGCGTCTTCCAGACGTTCCCTTTGACCTGCTCGACGAGCCCGGGGTCGACGCCCTTTCTGACCTCGTTCTCGAAAGCGACGCGCGCTTTCTCTTTCTCGCAGACCACCCCCGGCACCATTTCGCCGTTCACTTCGAGAGTGTATCCGCAGACCGACGCGCCTTCGGGTATCGGGAACTCGAACTCGCCCGCCATCTGGCGCTCGTTCGGGTTCGTGAATGTGAACGTCGCCCTGACACGGCTGAAGAAAGCGTTCTCTTCGATGGTCTTCTCCGCCTTTTCGACGGCAATCGGCTTCTCGTTCGCCCTGAGGTCCGAGACGCGGACGCCCGGCGGCGGCAGGGGCCCCGGGCGCGGAATGATTGTCTGGGCGTTCAATGCAGCGGCCGACGCCGCTATAATCGCAGCAACTTTCATTGTCATGGCTTCACCCTCTCATAGACTCTATTGTACGGCGCGCCGCGGCGATTATCTCGCCGGGGTCTTCAAGGCCCGTCACGCTCGCCTCGACCGGGCACGGACCCGTCAGCAATCTGTTCATGATATGGCGGACGGCGACTTTCGCCTCCAGCGGAACCCCCGCGCGCTTCAGCACCGCTGCGGCACCGTCGCTCGCTGTGCGCGCCAGCACCTTGACGGCCCCGCCTTTCACGGCCACTGCCGCGGCGGCCGTGCCCACTGTGCTGTCGACCACAATCGCGCCCTCCAGAAGCCCGGGGCGCGCTTCGAGAAGCCTTATGAACGGCCCGGCGCCGCGCCCGCGCTCGACCGAAACAATCTCGCCGCCCTTTACTATGGCGCGGCAGCAGCCCTCCTCTTCAATCAACCGCCACGCTTCTGCGACAGCGGCCTCTTCCGTCTCGAACCGCCTTGTCTCCGCCCGGTAGCCGCCGGCCGGGGCCGCAACGGTGCCGCCAGCGGCCGCCGCCGCGAAGCCAGCCAGCGCAGACGCGAGAAAACCGCGGCGCGAAATATTTGTCTTGCTCATGATTGCATACCCTCCTTTTCAAGTTTTGCCCTTGCCTCTGAAAGCGATATCGAGTGGCGCGCCGCCAGCGCCGCGAGGTCGCCGGCCTCCCACTTGGCGCGGCTCGCGCCATGGCCGGCGGCGACCTTGCGGCGGACGACCGACCCGTCGGCGAGACGCCAGCTTTCGATCGTGCGCTTCAATGTGTAGCGTCCGCAAAGCTTCTCTCTGACGCCCAGCGTCGACGTATGGGCGAATACGGCCTCGACAACGGCCGGCTTCTCGTCCGCCATGCACATGATGACGGCCATGTGCCCCGGCCGCCCCTTCTTCATCACGAGCGGAATGAAGGCGACATCCTTCGCTCCCGCCGCAAAAATGCGCTCCGCCGCGAATGCGAGCTCTTCGCCAGTCATATCGTCGACATTGAAATCAAGCTCCCAAATCATGCCGTCCGCGGCGCCGTCCGCCGCCTGGTCGCGCTCGCCGAAGAGCGCGCGCACGATGTTGGCGCGCGCGAAATCTTTCACCCCGGCGCCGTGGCCGACACGCTTTACGCGCATGAGCGGCTGCGGACCGAACGCCTTGGCGAACGTCTTGAGAAGCGCCGCGCCTGTCGGGGTGCAAAGCTCGCCGCGCGTCACGCCGTCGGAATAAGTGGGGATGTTCTCCAGAAGAAACGCCGTCGCCGGCGCCGGCACCGGCAGCGTGCCATGGGCGCACTCGACCGAGCCGAAGCCCACATGCACCGGCGACGCGATTACTTCGTCTGGCCCGAGCCGCTCCATTAAATGGCTGGCCGCCGCGACATCCGCCACGGCATCCATCGCGCCGACCTCGTGAAAGTGCACCTCGCCCGCCGGGCGGCCGTGCGCGCGCGACTCGGCCGTCGCTATCGCTTCGTAGACTTTTGCGGCGGCAGCCTTGGCGCGCCCGCCAAGGGAGAGTCCGTCGATAATCCTGAGCATGTCCGCGAGCGAGCGGTGCTCGTGGTGGTGATGGTGGCCGGGGTGATGGTCGTGGCCGTGCCCGTGGTGATGGCTTCGCCCTTCTTCTTCGCCGTTCACCAGCACGGCGAGATGTGTCGCCGCAATGCCGCTCTTCGGCATCGTCTCGCGCCGGTAGACCACCCCCGGCACGCCTATGGCGTTGAGCTCGGCCACGGCCGCGTCAGGGTCCGGCATAAGCTCGAGAAGCGCGCCCGCGATCATGTCGCCGGCCGCCCCCGCCTGGCAGTCTAGATAAAGCGTTTTCATTCGCCGCCCCTCAAATGGTTTATGCGGCTCGCGAGAAAACCCGCGCCAAAGCCGTTGTCGATATTCACTACGCTCACGCCGGCCGCACACGAGTTGAGCATCGCCAGAAGCGCCGCGACCCCGCCGAACGACGCGCCGTAGCCTACACTCGTGGGTACTGCCACGACCGGCGCCTCGACAAGCCCGCCAATTACGCTCGGCAGCGCCCCCTCCATGCCGGCGACGGCGACAACGACTCTCGCGGACCTCAGCTCGCCGGCGCACGCCATCAGCCGGTGCAGGCCCGCGACGCCCACGTCATAGAGTCTCGCGACCTTGTTGCCCAGAGCTTCCGCCACAAGCGCCGCCTCTTCGGCCACCGGTATGTCGCTCGTCCCGCCGCAGGCGACGGCTATTGTGCCGGCGCCGTCGCACGGCCTGTTGGGCCCAAGCCGCCCGAAGCGCGCCGTCTCGAAATATTCGAAGCCCGGCCCCAGCTCCGCCGCGAGCGCCGCCGCTTTCGCCGCGTCGAGCCGCGTAACGAGCGCCGGCAACTGGCCGTGGCCGGCGAGCGACTTGAGTATGGCCGCTATCTGCGGCGCGGTCTTGCCCTCGCCGTAGACTACCTCGCCCACGCCTTGTCTGGCCTTGCGCTGCAGGTCCACCCGGGCAAAACCGATATCGTCCACATCACAGCACTTCATTCAAACTCCCCGTTCTGTAGCCCTCGAGATCGAGCGCCGAGTATGCGAAACCTATGCGCCTTAGGCCGGCCGCTATTTCGGCCCGCGCCGCGGCGACAGCCTCAAAGCCCTCCGGCGCGACCTCGACGCGCGCGAGCGCCCCGTGCGCCCTTACTCTGACCTGCACGGCGTCCGGCAGATGCCGCTTCACCAGCGCCTCGCCGGCTTCTACGCGCCGCAGCGTCTCCAGCGAAATGCGCTCGCCGTACGGCACGCGCGACGCCAGGCACGCGGCTGACGGACGCCGCCATGCCGCGAGGCCGAACTCCCTCAGACACTCCCTCACCTCGGCCTTGGTCAGCCCCGCTTCGCTTAGCGGACTCGCTATGCCCAGTTCCGCCAAAGCGCGCCTCCCCGGACGGTAGTCGCCGCCGTCATCTGCGTTCGACCCCTCGGCCACCATGGGGAGAGCGCGTTCGCGCGCGAGCGCCGATATCGCCCCGAAAATCGCCCTCTTGCAGTGATAGCATCTGTCGGGCGGATTCTCCGCGAAGCCTTTTACGCCCATCAGGTCGACGTCCAGGAACTCATGGCGCACACCCCTCTCGCGGCAGAAGCGCTCCGCCTCGTCAAGCTCGGCTCGCGCCATCGCGCAGGCTCTCACCGTAATCGCGAGCACGGCGTCGCCAAGCGCGTCGACGGCCGCCTTCAGAAGCAGCGTCGAGTCGGCACCGCCCGAGAACGCGACGGCCGCGCCGCGCGCGCGCGCGAAACGCTCCTTGAGCCGGGCGTATTTGTCAAGCGCGAGAGACATGCCTTCTGCCGCAAAGTGAAAGAACGCCGAATACGGCGAGCCCTGAAGCGACGATAATAAGCCCCAGTTTGAAGTCGTCGGCCGACATATCCAGAAGCGGCCCGCCCTCCATCGCGTCTGCAACGCAGTCTACCGCCCACATGAGCGCCGCGCCCCAGAACATCAGCATTGTCGTAAACACGGCTTCATTGCGCCGGCCCGCGCGCTTGAGCGCGAAATGCCAGACCGTGAACACCGCGGCCGCGGCTATTGTCATAAGCTCACACATAGCGGGGCGTTTTTTCAGTGATGTGGGAGACGACCACCGCCGCAGCCCAGGCCGCGACCACGACAAGCGCCATCGCAACACCGCGCGTCGCCATCTCGCGGAGCATCCCGGCGACAGCCTCGGGCCCTTGCTGCACGGCCGTCAAAAACGGCGGCGTCATCACGACCTCGCCATGGTACACGTGCTCTATCGCCAGCAGAAAGCTGCCGCCCAGCATCATCCTGCCAAGCCAGCCCAGCCTGCGCACGAACGGGTTGCGCCCGGCGGACGCAGGAACTGCGGCCTTGGCCGCGGCAGCCGCCGCGGCGGCGGCGAGCGGAACAGTGAAGCATGCCATCGACTTCTCCTTTACTCTTGAATTTGCTCTCGGTGGCGACACTTCGCCACTTCAGATGACTATTTTACCACATTCGCCGCCCACCTGCAACGCCGAAATCACCCTTGTCGTCATCCCTTTTGCAACCGGGTGGGGGTGTTGCCTGTCAACGTGCGGCTTGATTCGACATCACTCCCGCGCCGCCTTGGTTGGGCGGGCCGCTCGACGATTGCCCCCTACCGTGGGGTGTCTTTCCTGATTGGCGCAATCCGTCTGGGGGGCCACCCCCTTTCCTCTCACGGGGTCTCTCCCCAAGAACTTGAAAACAACCACCACCCATAGAGCAACTATGAATACCCCTAGTTATTAAAATTATTTTAATAACCGCCCTCTGAGCCACCATTCAGCCAGCCCCCATGCGCATCCAGTCGCCAAACGGCCTTTTATGGTCTATTTACGACCAACAAACGCCCGCATGATCCTCGCCACGAAGAGCGGGCAGCCCGGTTGCTCCTTTAAGTCCGCGAACTAACAAGTATTTCTTGTTAGTTGCCTCTCAAAGCTATTTTCTACATTCGTGGCGAGACACTCCCTTTGGCGAGCACAAAACGCAACACTGCGAGAATCCCATTTACATCTACTTCTGTATTTTCCGCACCCAAGGTAATGCGAATGGTCGATTGTGCTATGTCATTCGTGGCGTTAATCGCCTTGAGAACGTGTGAAATTTTCGTGTTCTTTGAATCGCAAGCGGCACCGGTTGAGACTGCGATTCCCTTAAGGTCAAGCATATGCAACAGCCCTTCGGCAGGATGTCCGGGGAAGGACACGCTTGTAAAGCCCGGCAACTGACCCGCGACCCCGTCCCCAAGGTAAATGGCATTGGGGAAAATGCGGTCAATGCCGTCACGGAGGCGGGCAGTAAGGTTTTCAAGATGTTCGGTATTTTCTTCCATCCGCTCGCAATTCATCTTCAGCGCAGTCGCCATGCCTACGATTGATGCAACATTCTCTGTCCCGGCGCGAAGACCATTCTCCTGTTGCCCGCCATTCAAAAGCGATTCAAGTTTGACGCCCTTGCGAATGAAAAGGAATCCTATCCCCTTGGGGCCGTTGAACTTGTGTGCGCTTGCGGAAAGGAAATCGACGCCCATTTCTTGGACATCAATCGGAATATGCCCAACCGCCTGAACCGCATCAGTGTGAAACAGTGCACCTCGCTTATGCGCAAACTCCGAAAGCAGATAAATCGGATTGATTGTCCCAATTTCGTTGTTGGCGGTCATTACAGAAACAAGCCCGATGCCATCCTTCCAAGACTTAGAGAGTTTTTCGGGCATGACATAGCCACCGCCACTACCGACTTTGGGGCGAACATACACGATATCGCGGCCACGCGCCGCCTCACTTTTGGCAGCATTCAAGATCGCATGATGCTCGTAAGCCGAAACCATCAATCTGCCGTCAGACCCCTTGACAACCCAGTTGTCCGCCTCTGTCCCTCCGCTAGTGAAGAATATTTCCTCTGGCGCCGCATTGATGCATTCTGCAATTGTAGTTCGCGCATCCGCCACCGCCCGCTTCACAGGCTTAGCCCATCCATGCTGACTTGACGGGTTGCCAAAATTCTCTTTAAGGAATGGCAACATCGCCTCCAACGCCTCCGGCATCAGAGGTGTTGTAGCGGCATGGTCAGCATAGATACGATTCGTCATGTGAACAGTTTACATCCTTGAGATTTGAACTCTTCTATCTTCGCAAGGAGGTCTTCAACCGTGACTTCGAGGTTGTCTGCGAGACACGGAAGACAGAAGAACTTGGAGACATTCTCCCCAAGTAGTTTCTTGTTGAGGCCGGCCGCATCATGGTCAACCTCACATCCGCATCCGAAACAACGCTCTACTCGCCGTGGCACTTCTTATGCCTCCTTCCGAATCTTGAGTGCAGGCAGATCCTTCCCACGGTACTGCTCGTTCATAAGTCCCATCTGGTATCGGATAGTGTAGCGCATTTTTATTGCAGGTCTAAAGCAATATCGCACAAAATCCTTCTCCGATATGTCTGCTGGAGTGCGAACATTCGGGAATAGCAGTTTAACAAATGCCGTTGAAATGCGCTTGATAGCTTCGGTGTCTCGTTCATCTGACCCAGATGGGACTTCAATCAATTCGTCGACAACGTGTCTGTAGGAGCTGTCGTCGCGTAGCTGATGCAGAATCGCCGTGAAATATTCAGAATTCAATGCCCATCCGTCGATTTTTAGAGTACTGTTCATACGCGGGATGTTCCATCCCTTAATGAAGCCGTGGAAGCGGTCAATCATTGCAGCATCTTGAAACAGTTTCGGAAGATTGGCGAACATATAGGCATAACCGTCCTGTTTCATAATTTCAGGGGCTATGTTGCCGCACAAGACAAACCCGGAATCCGCAGAGCTGGAGTAATTGCCAACCGAGAACGTCCCCTGCTCCAGATACCCCTGCATCACGCTTCCCATGCCATCCTCGAAGATTGTCTTTTGAATTTCATCCAAGACGATAAAATCGTTTTGTCCGACGAGTCCTGGCTCACGACGTCCTGCATCATAGAAAAGTTTTGCACGGGTCATCTTGTCGCTGGTGGAAAGCCAACCATAGCGACTTACCTGTCCGAACAAATATGATTTACCGGTTCCCATCGGTGCCAATTCCATCAGATTGAGGCGTTTCTCCGCAAACGGCAATACCCGCGAAAGCATGGTCAATTTCATTATTTGCGGATCAGGGAGGTCTGCATTCTCCGCTTTCGCAGCATCATAGCCCTCGGCCTTATAGTCAACTGCACCGAGTATAATGTCCATCCATTCTTGGATTGAGAATTCATTGCGTACGTCTTTGTAGTAGTTTAGATCAATGTCGTATGGGCAGAAGTCCCGGAATGAAAGAAGCCTTATCTTGCCAGGCACTTTGGGACGCGCAGTATCATCCGGTGGACGATATCCAAGTTCAAGCATTCCCCAGGTCTCATGCCCTGACGCCAGCTTACCTCTGCACTTGTCCCAAACATCGGCGTCAATCATCGTCTCACGATTCCGAAGGCCAAAATCTGGCAACGAAAAAGTTACCTCTCCAGTGACAACGTCTATGTTGACAACTATCTTTGCGAGTAGTTTGACACGCTCGAAACCGACCACGATTCTGTCTTTGATACGCGTCCAGTCATCGTATTTTGGAATGAACTCATGAACAAAAGAAAGCATTTCTCCCGCGTCGAACACGCCGTCCGCATTCTCGAACCGTTGCAACAGCCAGTCACGCATGAACGACGGCAGTCCCAATGTTTTGAAGAGACTGGTCTGTGTCAAGTCTTTGAATACAGCCATCGACTCGAAGCACTTACGAAGTTTGTCTGTAGTTTCCTGTGTCATTTTAAGATACCTCCTTCAATCAAAAGAAATCGTCCTTCTTAATTTGGGCTCCTCCGCTTTTCACTGAGAAACGCACATCATTGATTTTTGTGTCGCCATCATAAACAACCGCAACATGGTCGCCTGCAACAGGCTTGGGGATTCGGACAAGATAGCGTCCCGTTTTATCACCGTCGGCAGTCGCCGAGTAGTTGCTTCCGCCGAACCTGACGGAAGGCGACATTAATGTTGATGCGCAGAACAGTTGAAGCGTAATTTCCGCATCGCGGAACGTAACCTTGAATTCATCTTCCACAAGGCGCACTCGGACATTCTTGTCGAGCAGTTCAAATTCTATGACAGGCACTACCATTTCTTCCAATGTAGCGCCTCCGTGGACTTCTACATCGCCTTTCCTGCCGCCCTTGAAACGATCGTATCCAGCAAGAACGTGCCATTCCTCGTCGTCACTTTCCGTAACACAAGCCGGGAGAGAGCCATCGAACTCGCTCTTCCGACAGCATCGCCCACCATGCTTCCCTTTCTCCGGCAACTCCCACAACGTTTCGGAATTGGAAATCACAGCAAGACGAGTCGCACCGTGGTCGCTCGTGAGGACGACTTTGCTGCCAGGCTTCTTGCGAAGTCGCATTGCTATCGCATTTATCGACTCCTCGACAACAATCAACTCATGCGGCAGTTCCGTTGCTGCAACAGTTGACTGTTCATCGGATTTCTCAAAGTCGCCGTGCTTTATCTTGTCGAGTCTAGATACAGGCGGCATCTTGTCGCCCTGCCACTCATCGTAGAAAGAGCGATTGACACTAGTTATGGAAGGCAACTTCACTCTGACAGGCGTGACTTTCAATTTCAGACCAAGGCGTTCTGCTGAAGACTGAATAAAACCAAGGAACTCACAGCCAAGAGCATCTATCCAGCAAAGAGCAACGCCATCTGCGGCTATGCCTTCAAGAACAGACTCTCGCGTCGGCAAAGTAAACTGCGGCCGGTCTTCGGCAAAGTCCCGAACAGCCTCCATGTAACTAGGCTCGATTCGTCCCAATAATTTTTGCCGCTTATAATCCTGAAAGTACTTTGCAAGTATTTCCAAGAACTCACCGCCCGAAAAGGCGAATCCTCGCCAGTAATTCCACAGCGCAGGATATACATTTTCCACAGATGCAGGAACTTCTCCTGCATCCACAATCAGCCGAGTTATCTCTTCACGTTCCAACTCTGTGCAGTCAGTCATGTAGCAAATGCGATCCGAGGGATTGGCAATTCGCCGTGATTCGCGGATATACTCTATCACATCGCCTTTGTAAAATTGCGGAGCAATCTTCTTCCTTGCATCATAGAGCCGTGCGAAACGTCCATCGTTAACGGAAATATCAAGAATCGCGCAGAGAAGACTTCTGTGCCACTCTGAATGCTGCCTAGTTTTCGATATGGCAAATGCAAGATACTGGTCGTCACCCGTTCCTTCCTCAAGGAATCTCAAGAGCGAATCCGGACTCGACAAGTTATCGTCGCGAATGCGCTCGTCATTTAGGAATGTTGTCCATTGCTTTTCTGGGAACATTGTTTCCGGCACAGAGCTTTGAGGATGCCGTTCCTTGTACACTTCATATGCGGAATCAATGCGGCGACACCAAGTCGTGTTTAGCGGTACAACTGTCGTTATGGCGGTTATCGCCGTGTCACAGCCGTCCTCAAGCATCCGCAATAGAGCCTTAAAACCCGTTGCATTTACATTCTTGATGAATCCGTCCCGAAAAATACGTAGAGACCAGTGTTTTCCTGTTTTTACAAACGACACTCCTCGACGTCCCAGTATTCGAGGGTCGTTTCTTGACTCTTCTACTATAAACTCATGGCCACCCCATACTGGCACGACAAGGCGAAGGTTATGCAAAGGAAGTCCAAATATCCATTTTTTCACTTCCCTGTCACCCGAAAGGGCAGCGTATTCGCCAATGCCAAGAAGAATAGCCTTGCCATCCATGTGTGTAAGCGTGTCGCCGAGAGCATCCAAATCTGGTAGTGCATCAGGTGCGTGGCAAAAATCGCTAACACGCACCTTTTTGCACGAAGAGAGAGATGTAACAAGCGATGACAGGTCTGAGGACGCATCAAACGCCACAAAAAACGGGTTCGATATGACATTCCCGTTCAGATATTCTTGCGCGGCATTGACAATATCCATAGTGGTCATTCCTTTGAAAGGATTGCAAGTCCTACATCGAGTGAATTCACAACAAGATCCACCAGATATTGTTTTGCCTCATTTGGGGGCATTTTGATTACCTCATTACGCACACGTTCAGCGCAATTCAAATTGTACTCGCTTTCGGCAAGTTTCTGAAGTGTCTCTCCAAGACGAGGATCGACAAGCCAGCTGTCTGGATCGCCACTCAACTTACTCAGTCGAGACCGGACAGAAGCAAGGTCAGTCAACACAACGGAATAGCGTCCGAGAACACCGCGCCTAAACGCCTCGTCTGCCTTTTCGCCATCAAACCAACCAAACACTTCTGGATGTACCGTAAAGAAGTCAAGTGCAGCATCGACATTCGCAACAGATGATTCCTTGTTGTTCAAGGCGTTTATGGCGTTACGAATGCCCTCCAGAAGAGGCGTTCCCTCCGCAGGCACCATTGCGAGAATCGGCGTCGCAAATTGTTTCGACCATGCAGATGGAGTGGCCGTTGCGGTTTTTTCATTCCACAGCGCGAGCAACTTTGTCCGACCTTGGTGGCTCTTAATTTCTGTGACCTTCTGAACGAGCATCTGCTCGTAAGTCGGCTTGTCGGCGAGGAACGACGATTTATCCAGCCCTTTAAGATAAAGATCGTCCATCTCTTGAGTATCAAGACCAGATAGTTGTTCGCTGTAAGTTGCCTTGAACAAGGCAAGGCATCCCTCAATCATATCACGATTGACATCGCCCATATCGGTGATTTCGTGGAAGAATGCATCTCGCCTGTCATTCTGTTCCAGTCGACCTCCAGAGGCAATGTCTTTGAGAAGGCCAAGGAATGTCTTAGACTGAGGCTTGAGCGCCACAAGTGTAGCAGATGGAATGCGTATCGTGCGCGTTTTGTCCCGCCACGCCTCCATGCATTCCCAAAAAGAATTCACGGGCGTTATGAATCCACGCTTGGACGATTCTGAAACTATGCGATAGTCCCTCAAAAGTGAGCGAATTTCATTCTCTCCGGTCTCACGATGCCAGAGCCATGCCCCATCCGTGCCGAAACAACGCCGGACATCCGCAAGCGGGTCTGAAGCGTTAATCTCTTCCGCCGTCTTTCGGAAAAGACCACCTTCAAATTCGTCAAGCCAAGCGTTCATCGCCTTTGCGGCATTTTCCTTTGTAAACAGGGCTGAAAGCCGGGCTTCAACACCGGGATCATCAGCCGCCATGCGACCAATCTCCGTTGCAACGCCAGAAAGAGTAGCACCTTTCTGATTGGCCGGATTGGTAAGCAGGGTGAACTGCTCAATATAGCGTTCCGACCCGACGGCCTCCGGCAATGCCTCAAAGCACCACAATGGATATTGGAAGTCGCGTATTCGCACGGCCAAGTCATGTGCAACAATATCAATTGAAGCGTTTTCTCCAAGGTTGAACACCGCCTTGGCAAGATCGGCGAACCGCCGCTGTTCCTCAGTAAGAACGCCAATGTATGCCTCGTGATACCTTCCGCCGCCAGTGCCGAGAACCTTCTTGAAATACGCCAGGATCGCCTCTGTCATGTTCGCCACAGAAAGAGGCGGGCTTTCCCCGTCGCGGACAAAGCGATAATCGCCACCAACATATTCCTTGAGGAGATAGCCAACTAGGAAGCCATGTAGCGCGGTTGGCATGAATCCAACATCGAAGAGTACTTCTACAATCTCCCCGAACTCGACCCGACCTTCACCCCCAGACTTGAAAGCGTGCTTGAGCTTCTGTTCGACCTTGGATTTGATTTTGGAAATCTTCAGCGCAGGTAAAGCCTTCCAGTAATCCGCCTTATCTTTCACCGAACCGATAAGTGCATTTTCCGATGCGGCATCCATTTTGCCGCCTTTTTCCCCATTAGGGAGATGCCCAAGGCCACCATACACTCCAGCAGAGACCTCGGCTTTTGTCGCCTGATTAAACTGGGTGTCTTTCAAACCACGCTCAAATTCAAGCGCTAGCGGGTACTTTTCAAGTACCGACAGGCGCAGCTCTTCGCCCACCTCGCAAGCCCCGTGGCAAACCACACCAGTTGCATTTCGCTTTGTCCGCACGGTAAACGCACCAGTTGCAATCTTGTCTCTCCATGCGGAAAGTATCTTCTCCGCCTCGGATAATGCATTGTTGGACTGCTGCGTGTCTTTGCGGGCATACCAATTTGCTCTGGCCTTGTATTCGGCCCACTTTGCGAAATCGCCATCATCCAGTTCCACGGAAGTCGCATCGATGAATACTACGTTGCCACTTCTCGGATCAGCGAGCGCCTTGTTTATCGCCTCTTTTGCAGCAACTGCATCCAGGCTGTTCCGACCAACAACAATCATTGCTCGCATCTTATAGTTCTTGGCATCTTGAGCCAAGAGTTGTCCTAAAATCTGCGAGAAGGAATCCGGCCCAGCAAGGCGTATGTCGAATCTCTCCTCCAATGGACGCGACAGCCGCAACACATCTTCACGCTGCCATTCTTTCAACAATTCCTTGGTCTTGGTGTTTTGTAGGCAGTTCTCTTTGAGTTTCTCGATTTCCTGCAAATCGCGTCCGCCCGTTGCCATAGGTGCCTGATATACGCGCTTGCCGTTTACCTCATCAACAAAAAGAATCTTATCTGCATTTGCGAGCTTATTGGCAAGTGTCACTCCCGTGCCGCTTTCAAGCCCCTCCACACCCTCGAAGGCAAGGCGAAGGTTCTCTTCCGTGGCAAGGAACTCGGGCGGATTGTTGAGTTTCTTCGCAAGAGCTTGAAACATGAGTATGGTTTTAAGAACACGCTTCTCAGCGGCGACAAGTTTGCCAGACTTGTCTGGATACACTTCGAGAATCGCCCTGACTTGTGCATCCAGATTGCTCTTTCCCGTTTCGCCGGTCCCTCTAAGTGTCTTGCCGGTCTCGTAGAAGTAGTCCCAAAGTAGATCGACACCCAACACGTCACCGTTCTCCGGCGAATGGTTCTTTATGTACCACTTGAATGCGCGGGCATCCTCTTCCGCCGAAATGAACGTAAACATACTCCGCTGATTCGAGTCGAAAAGCGCAGCAATGTTCTTTAATGCCAATGCGGCATACGGATGAAACGGCAGCATGGCACGAAACACACCGTCATCGACATCCCTTAGCATTTTCGCAATCTTCCGACGCGGCTCCTCCATGCGCTCGTTCAGATCGTCGGAAAGCGCATCCCACTCCTGTTTGAAAGCCGGCTTCACTTTCAGCGCATCGCCAATCAACTCGAAGGCGATGTTCTCTGGAAGGCTTATCTCCATCGTCGGCTTAAATCGGTCGACAATAATTTGTGCGGAGTTGTCGTTTTCCGGCAGAAACGATGTGGTGAAATGGGTCACAATCACAAGATTGAATCTCGTTGAGCTGGAGAGTTCCGCAAGGGACTGCAATGTATCAAGTTTCGTCTTATTGTTTTTGAAGAACGCAGAAAACTCATCCCAAACAAGTATGAGATGGAGATTATTCTTTTCAACCGTCTCACGTATCCAAGAGGCAAGGTCTTCCTTTGAGAATCGTAACGCCATTAATCCCTTGTCCTTGGCAAGGCGACGGATTTCCTTAAGCAGCTCATCCGCCGCACCGTTCCCTTTGAGAATCGCAAGCACATCGTCCGCCGACTTGCCGGCAAAGCATCCTTTGTGGCAATAGGGAGATTCCTTGATAAGAGCATTGAAATAAGCGCGTTCTGTACTTCCTTCGAGCCATTTAGCAATGCCGCCGCGTAATGTAACACCGGCATCGTAGGGAATCTTTGCAGAATCCAAGGCTTGTGTAAGGCTTGAAAAAACTGCCGCAATGAGATCCTCTGGGCCAGATATTTCAGCCGATCCATGCCTAGCCGCGACTACAATCTTTCTTGCCTTGCGATGCCCGGCAAGCTTCTTTTTCAGGTCGCCCTCAGACACAAGAGGCGCGTAGTCGCTGAAATAAGCATCAAACTCCGTATCCTTGCAAGTCAACAGGCTGCGCAACGCCCACGCCACTTGACTTTTCCCAGTACCATACGCGCCGTGAATCCAGATAGAGTGCTTATCCATTTCACTCGACCGGGCAAGCATTTTCTCTGTCCTTTTGAGAAGCGCAACAAATGTCTTATGCGGATAAGTACGTTTCCATCCCTCCGGATCGTCCTTGAAAGTGGATTGTGAAATCTCGGGATGGAAATATCTCAGCTGAAAGTAGTCGTTGTAGATTTTCATTTCGTTTCCTTTTTGAGATTGGTTTCCTCTAAGTACTGTCCAAAGATGAAACGCGCCGATTGCCCATAAAGACCGTTCTCCTCGTCTGCAAGGTTCTGCGCCGTTGCAGATTTGTAGAAACGTGACAATGACTCGCTTTCGGAAATTCCGAAACGTTTGGCAATCAGCCTTGCCACTTCCGGGATGATCGTGGCGCGAATCAAATGATGTTCACACATTGGGCACCTCGTAGCTCCGAACATAGCGAAGTTTCGCAATCGCATTGTCGGTGCAGAACGCGAACTGATTGTTGATATGCTGGAAACGCAGCCGTTCAAGCGCATCCTCGCGGCGCATCACTCCCTGCACAACGTAGGAAATGGTTTCTCCGACACGGTCATTGGCAATCTTGCCGACAACAAGATCGAAGCCGTGGCGGAAAGAGATGTCGCTTCGGTTGGACACGACAAAGTCAATCCAGTCAAGCGTTGGTGCAGGAAACCTCTTGACGAACAGATCGCCGCAGGCATCCTCGTCGAATTCATATTCGCATACAATGCCCTTGATTTCGTGTCCGGCCATTCTGCTGCGATACCGTGCCCTGCGCCTCGCCCACCGCTCCGCCTGGTCACGTATATCTGTTGCATAGAACGCGAATCCGAAATCTCGTCCCTGATCGCCGGTAATGACAACGGGATGTTCAATGACGTGCGTACCGCCGTGGAAGAGCATCATTTCACACCTGCCTTTCCAAGATATTCGTCAAACATCTGCATCAAGGCCTCCATGCCCATGCCGTGAAGGTCTTCATAGTCGTCATCCAGTTCTTTAAGCAATCCAGACCTCTCAAACTCGGCATAAACCTCCGGCCCGGTCTTGCCAGTGTGGTTCGCGTAGAATTCCACACAAAACGCTTTGAATGATGTCTTGCTCATTGTTATACATTCTCCTCAATCAGTTTCAGCACATCGGCAGATGTCTTGTCATCGGCGAGACGGACAAGCTCAAGATCGTGTGTAGTGGTGAACGTGACGAAATCAGGGTTCGTCCGAGCAAGCCCGTTCAGAAGAGCCTCCATCTCATCGCGTGCGAGTGCGAATATCTGCGCTGGGCTAACCCCCTCGGCCTCAATAGTGAAGTCCATAAGACGCGACAGGGAGAATTCCCAATACCCGCCGCATTTTTCTGCAAACTTGTATAGCGCATAAAGCACTACAAGTGGCGACGGTTTTTCTGGCTTTGTCCGGGTGAGCGAAACAATGTCCTGTCCTTTTGACACGACCCGTCCGAAATGGATGCGTGAGCCAAGCTGGATGCCGCACAGCCTTCCAAATGCGCGAATGATAGACATCACGCCATCAGGCTTAAGCCCAGTGGCTGCTATCATGTCATACAGTTCCTGACGCGGGTATTCGTGCCCGACATCCATGTTCCGCACATACCATTCAATTTGCGGATTGTCATTGGAAAGGTTGGCGAGAATAAGCCCCCAAGTGTCCTCCGCGTTCATACCCAGCCGCTTTGCCAACTCAAAGAAAGGAGTAGGCTTATTCTTTGCAAGTAGCCCCGCATCCGAAAGGAAGCGCTTGAATTTTGTTATCTGCATTGGCCCCAGCGAGTTGTTCTGAACAAAGTCAGACCCGCGAGAAAAGAAGTCAGAAATCCATTCTGGCTTCGGAGCGTGTGTTGCAAAAGTGTTAATGCTCTTCATGTCTTTTCTCTCCTGTGTTGCGATTTTAAGCGAATCGGCTCGATAGCAGCCTTTCTCGATTTCATGACATTGACCGCAATGAATGCAGTTCTCAATGTGCAATCCATTCTTGAACGACAGAGCGCCGGCACGGCAATTCGCTTCACATTCACCGCACTCAACGCAATAGGACGCTTTGAGGAAACATTGCCGGAGTCTTTTGCCAGTGACAGTTTTCGAGAGCGCAGTCGGATATGACACCGTCAGCGCGCCATCCGATTCTTCGGCCTCAAGATCGACAGATTCGTTCAGCGTCTTGATCCATTCTCGCCAGTCCGTCGTTGGTTTGGCAATGTGAAGTGTCGTGCGGCCACCCTTGGACATTTCCTGTATCTTCTCTTTGTTGCCTTTGATGTCTCGACCGTTCTTTCTGGCGACCCATCCGCATTTCGCGATATATTCATCTGCATTTGGGCAACAGACGCCTTCCTTCACGAAGTTTATAAACCGTTCGACACCATCCCTGTAGGCCGTGTGTTCAAAGTAATCAGAACGACCACCTGCACCAAGGGGGCAAAACAGGCAACCTACACGAGCCATCCCTTTGCGATAGGCATCGTTGATGAATAATCCTCGTGAAAAAATGTAAATCCAAACCTCCGCGCTTGACCATTCCTGCATCGCATTGAACGAATATTGCCCCATCTGCTTCTTGCTGAAGTTCAGATAGTCGTATTCGGAACGGGCATCGCTCTCGTGCCCTCTTACACCAACAAACGCCATCCCCGTATAGTCTCGTTTACCGAGTATCTCACGTATTTTTAGCGTCTGAGGGACGGACTTATGGACGGTGCAGCACCATCTAAGAACACGTGACGGCGGTCCAAAGAGACGCCACGATTCCTCTGGTGCAAAGCGTGACTTTGCGCGATAAAATGCAATACCGTCCTCCTTGCATCTCGCCTCTACCGCATCGACGGCCTTATAGGTGTCGGGAAACTCCATCCCCGTGTCCCCGAACACGACCATAAAAGCGGTGCGCGGCAATGCACGACGGACGAGTTCAAGAAGTGCAATCGAGTCTTTGCCACCCGAAAACGCCACATGGAAGCAGTCAAGCTTCTTCTCGTATTTGCGGTAGATGTCGTATATCTTCTTGACGGTGAGTGTTTCCAGCGCTTCTATACGGAGACGGTTTTTCGTGAGCATCGCCTCGACATCCACGGGGATAAGTGATGCCCCCTTAGGAAGTATCTCGTCTCCGTTTTCATCCCTCAATATCTCAATTTCGGGCTTCTCATAGAGAGAACCGCCGTTTGTCTTGGCCACCTTTTTGCCGCGATACCAATAAATGTTTGACTCGGCCCAAAGATATGGAGCTGCACTATTGCTGTCATATTTCCAAAAATCTCCAAACCCAAGGAGGTCGAGTTCCGACGCCCATACAGGGCGGGGTTCCTTTGAGAACTCCGAAAGCGAATCCGCAAGCAGTAGGCCTCCAGTTTCCGGGTCATGTGAATAAGCATACATCAGCGTTTCTCCAATTCTTTCATTCGGGAGACTACCGCACCAACGGTTTTGGTCGAGCGATGCAGAACACATTGCGTTGCAATGAGAAAGTCTCCAACTTCTTCCGCCTCCGCCGCAACACCGCAGCGAATAGCTATGGTTGCAAAAGCATCCTCCGCGCTCCATTCGCTGTTGAAACGTGGAACGACGGCTCCTGACACATCCCTTGCGGGAACAGACGGTGACACAAGGCAAAATTCCATGCTGGACCTACGCAGGAAAGCCTCTAGTAAAAACTCATTCCACGCAAAACCAGGGACAGCGGGGAAATCCGACAGATTGGCGAATGCTCCAAAAGGCATTATACCTCCTTCGCACACACCCGATATGGATTCGTCAATCGATGGGACATCGAAAGTGATCAGTGAAGGCGCGACAAAGCGTTCACGGTCAACACGCACCATTTCTTCATGCGCGGTCTTCAAAGCCAGCCAAGGCGCGATATTGTATTCTTTGGCAATTGTCTCAAGCTGTTCAAGCGACACGTCTGAATGCTCGCGCAAGAATGCATGAAGAGGAATCTGTCCATCCATGCTTGCTCCCTTTGCGCACACAATCTGACCGTGGATGTCGAATCGCTCCGATAGAAAACGCTGAAAGAAAGCTCGGCGAAGCGCACTATCTGCCATTCCTCGGTCGTTCATGGCTGCGGAGTCGTCGAGACGCAATTGAGAAAGAGAGAAAAAGCCCTCGGCTTCGATTGCTGATTCGCATTGTGATCTTCCACGAGCGACTTCTGCATCGTCAAACTCGACCCGTGATACTATAGCATACGCATCTTGGCTGATTCTGACAAGATTGTCCAGCCCCTTACAAAGATTACGAATAAACACAATATCCACATAAGGAATCCGCTTTGAAACCGCAACCATGTCAATGATAGAACCTTCCTGCGGCACGATAAGAGAAGCGAAACGCTTGTCAAGCGGATCTGGCCCTTTGGGGCCAAAGAGTTCGCCGGAAATCTCGAATGCATCCTGCGCCTCATGCGCCATTGTCTCACGAAGCATCTCAGAAGAGACTATGCCAATCTGCATAAGCTCTGAGGCATGGCGCTCCATCAAACGCGAGAATTGAAATACCGTCTGACCTTGCCCGACAAGTCTTTCGACAAGCGTCCGCCACCCGCCACCCTTTGATGATGGCCGGGGGAACACCTTTCCATCATGGACAACGCCGACCCTTGGCAGAACGACATTGAAGTCAAAGTCCTCTGGCAGATCCATGCCATGATACTGTCTGTAAAGCTTACGGATTTTGTTGCGGTCAATTATCGAACTGGGTCTAATCCCATTTGCAAACTCTGCCTCCAGCAATTCTGCAAGCTGGCTCTCATAGGAATGCGAAGAGACGGTTGTCCTTGTGGTGGCTGGCTGCAAAGGCTTATTCTCCCAGCGCGAAATAAGCCGCATTGCTTTGTCCCAATGTCGCTCATACCACTGCGAGTTTACGAAAATGCGCCTGCCTCTTCGCACGGCTGGGTCGCCCCAGCTGTTGTGACCTCGACCATCTGGTCCGATCATGGGCGAATAAGCAAAAAGTGGACAAGCTGAAAGAGTCGTTCCTAGCAACTCCTTTGTCCCATCAACGGTAAGCAACTTCACGAAATCGTCATCAGGAATCCTGTCTTCGGCAAGAGCAGCATAGATATGCTGCTTGATATACACTCCAATTTTTTTGGAATTGGAGACGTCCTCTGCTGCGATTGCAGATGACGAATTACTATCTTGTCCATTCTGGCGTTGGCCTGGTTTTGTGTATGTAATTAAAACGCTTTCAAGTCCAATACCAAAAAGTTTGCACAGCCTGCGTGTTTGTTGCACGAATTCACGCGATGCGCAATTAGCTTCATACCATACACCAGCGCCTTTGACAAATTTGCCTTTCCGAAGTCGTGTTGGATTCAATGCCATATTTGGGACGTTCCCGCGACCGACTATATCGTGGAGTTTGCACGGCCACAATATTTCCAATGCAATGCAAATCTTCTCCGGCAGATTTAGCCATTTGCCGTCAAGTGGATATTCTTTACCTTTGAAAATCAAGGCAATGGGCTCTGCGCCAGTTATCGCTTCAACATTGTCATACTTGTAGGAAAAACGTTTTACATTGTCGTTGGTGGAGGCAGATAGCTTCATGCCGCCGCGAGTTGCATCCGTGATAATCTTTGAATCCCCCGAATCAATAGTGTTGCGGGGGTGTGCAATCTCAATGGATGGATTACTCGGGATTACGGCTTTGTTCATCGGTAGCGTAGCTGAATTTCCAGCATTGGCAGACGCCCGTTCGTATGTTATGACGGCATCATTGCTCGGCCAGGAAAGCCACTTGACAATCAATGACGCCCGCAACAAAGCAGTTCTATCCGACCCGTCTAAATCCACAAAACAATTATAAGCAATCTTGCATGGCCTTGCCATCCCATAACCATCAGACTTGAGCCAAGAGGTTCTTCTTGCCCGGATTTGTGTTTGGAACTGTTTTGTCCGATGCAAGGTCATCTTCTTGCATATCCATGTCAATATATCGTGAGCATTCTTTACAGGAATATCTAATCCAGCGATGCGCAAGGATATATACTTTGCTTCGTTAGGAATACCTTTTACAGCGTCAATAACATTGCAAGTTGAACGTCCAACACCGGATGGGGTGCCAACTGTGCTCATACACACCTCCTTTGCCGAACTGCCATTGTTGCAATGAAGTGCGGAAGAATTTGCGTATAGAGCGACAGGGCGTCCATTTTGTCGATAGTCGCCAGCTTGTGGTGAAGCTTCGTTTGTATGATGTCTGCGACGATGGACAGCTGCTGCAAGTCGGCGCACTGGCCGTGCCAGAACCTTGCTGCCAACACCCAGGCGTTATCTTCGTAATCATTCTTGTTCAGATAGTCGCTTATTCGGGAATCCGAAACTCCAACTGCGGCTGCCGCCGTTTGCTGGGTGATTTCCTTTGCGGCAGACTCTGCCTTGTGCCAATCTTTCTTCATTGTCCGCGCAAGGGCAATCGCGCTGTCCTTGTAGTATTGGGCAAGCGACTTTAGATTGTCCTCAAGGTCGGCGTCTGGCTTGCGAAGGCCCTTCTTTTCCTGGCGTCGCCTGTCGGTATCAGCCTTGAAACGAATCCGTACTGGATCGAGAGAGACATCTGGCTCCCCGCCAGGCATCAGCTCGCTGGCTGCGAACACAAATGGGAATGTGGCTTCGTCATAGTCCTTCGATACTTTCGCCGCTACGATGACTGCACCTTGCGATCCACTGGGGAGCGATTTAAACGATAGCGCGGTGGTGTTGTCAAACCTGCGCAAGAACCATGCTCTACGCTTGCGGTTGGAAAACGCCTCGCCAGTCTCGCCAAGATCCCATGCACCATGCAATTCATCAGAGGGCCTCGCCGTTTGACACTGGAGCGCGGATGCAAAGAGAGCTGCGAATGATCCGACTTCGATAGCGTACTTCGCTATTGATTCGCTCGACACATCCATAAGTTCGCCAGTCTCCGCGCAACGAACACAAAACAACGGTTCGCCGCCTGTCGCCCGCTTTTGCTTCGGGCGAGGGAATGTATCACACGCTGTACAATCGGTGCAGACGTAGTCTTCTGGGGCAAAACCTGCCGGACGCAAAACGCCTGCATTTATCCATGAAGCGAGGTCTTCGCCTTTCCAGTCCCTGGGCGTGAGGACATCGCGCTTCCCGGCGATCTTGCTCGCTATGCGTTCAAGTATCGCCATCGGCAGGCTCCGTCTTGGTTATCTTGTTCTCCTCAAGAAAGCGACGCATGGCATCGCATACGTGCCGCGGAACGTCCTGAAGCCCATGCTCCGAATCCTCGCTTATCTCAAATATCTTTGATCGGTTCCGCCGTGTGGCGGTATCGAACCACGCACGGAGCCGGACACGCCTTGCTATCGTTCCTTTCGGGAATAGCGTTGCCAACTTGTCTGCCGCAACCTCCGACAGCTCATCATCGTCCGGATGCTGATCGTTGTATATTGCCTCGTAGAGGCCGATAGCATCTTGTGCAATGCTAGTCTCCCTGTAGGAACGCTGGCTTGTCGACGACCCGCGAAGAAGCACATCCAGACCCACGACCGAAACATTGCGGACAATGTTCTTCGAGTCGCTTCCAAGATTAGACTTGGGGCTCGTGATGAATTGCGAGAGGTCGTAGTGAACTTCGCCGGCGATCTTGTAGCCGCCCACGCCGAACAGCACATTGCAGAACCGCTCGGCTATGGTCTTTGCGTGTGTTCCGTTGCGGTAGTGTACGCAGATGCGGTTCGATTCGTCATCCAGCGTAACCACGAGCTTCACGGAGGGATTGAACTGAACCCACTCGAAAGAACTGTCCTTCTTCGCCTCTTCCAGCTCGATCGTCTGATCGTTCATCTTCAAGAGAAACGCCTGCCTGGTTCCGACGCGATAGGCGATCGGATGGCTGAAATCCGCGCATTTCTCTTTCTGGTTTACGAACGATCGAAGGTTGTCAGCGAGTTCCTGTTCGTGTTCTTTCACGATCTCGCATCCGGGCGGAGTAGAGAACTCCATCTCAAATGTCTTCCACCTGTTGCCGCTTTTGGCGTCGATTATGACCATGTCGGTCAGCTCGCGTATGTCTTCGGGATCGAGATTCAGAACACACCACACGGCGAGCGAACTGGTTTTCTTAGCGACTTTCTCAAACGCCTTCTTTTCGTCTTCACGCGTGGGAAGAAGTCCGTTCTGCTCAAGGTAAGACAGTATCGTCAGCTTGTTCTTAGACTCCGAGTAGAGACGTTTGGCAGGCGTGAAGACAACATCGAGAGCGTCGAGTTTATCCTCCGGCAATGCGCCGAGAGCCGCTTGAAAGGCATCGGTATTTCTGGCGTTGAACATGTTCCAGTCATAGGCAATGACAACCCGGCAGGTCTTGAAGACCTGCTCCATCAAATCTCTGCCGATTCGACCGGCAAGATCGGCTATGTCATGCACTTCCACGAGGTAGCGTTGTTTCTGCTTTCCAAGCTTAAACGATTGAATCGTCATTATAGCATATTTTGGGGCATGATTCAAGGGCGTGAAATCCCTGGAATATCCCCACCTTTGGGAAACGCTACCGAGCCCTCGGAGAGCCTTGCGCGTTTTTGCGGGATTCGGAGGGTTTTTGGAGTATGTTTTGCCGCGAATGCGAGTGCCGTCATCCCGTCAGCAGCTCGAACTCCATCTGCAAGTCACCGCATTCCTCTCGCGGGCACTTCCATCCGCGCCACTTCCCGTGGCGCACGAAGAGCCAGCGGAGGCCGTCCGCGATTGCGTAGTAGAAGAACTCCGGCACCTCGAACATTTTGCGCGAGACCTTTGCGACGTGCCTGGCGAGCGCGTCGAGCTTCACCTTCTTGCCGAGCCAGGCCGCCGCGAAGTACGCCACAGCCACGACAAGCGCCGCCATGTTCTTCAGCCGTTGGAAATCCAGCAGTCTCATGTGCTCCAGGCGGTACGACTGCTTGATAAACCTTATCGTGTCCTCGACGCGCCATCTCGTGATGTACCCCTGCACCACCTCCCACAGCGCCTTGCGCGTGCGCACCGCGTTGAGAGTTGTGAGAAGCATCATCGGCTTCTCCCCGCCGGGCCACTTGACGACGACGAGGTGCAGGTCCGCGTCGGGCCGTATCGGCAGCCTCACGGGCATCGAGCCGTATTTCACCCGGACATTGTGGATCTTGTTGTGCGACTTGAACATGACGCTGTCTTCGTATCGCATCGTGCAGTCTTCCGCCAGACTGCGCGCGAGAACCTGAGAATCCCTTGATCTTCCGCCCCAGTTCAGCAAATTCCGGTCTCCAACAAGCCTCACGATGAAGTCGTACCCGTGGTCGATGTAGAACTTGAACAAGTTGTCCCCGTCTCCCCCGCGGTCGTACACGAATATGCCCCTTCCGTTCGTAGTGGAGGCTATCTGGCCTATAACCTGCTCAACCTCGTCGTTCTCGCTTACAAACTCGGGATGCACCGAAGACCAGAGCCTGAGCATGAGCGGGACAATCTTCCGGCATCCGTTCTCGCAGGCTATAGCCATGCACAGGGTGTATCCAAGGTTGTCGCCGACCCTGCCCTTGCTCCCGTCCCACACCTTGGCGAGATACGGCATCTTCTCCGCGTACTCCTTCTGCACGTCCGTCGGGTCGACGATGATCAACGTGTCGTCGTGGATGCCTGGCGCGGCATCGCACAGAATGCTTCCGTGCACCTTCGAGTCTATTCCCTCCGTCGCCAGATGCCGCTCAAGCCGTTCCTGCGTCTTTTTGGCCAGGATGTCCTCCTGGAGTGAACGCGCAATCTCGCTCATCAGCGTGTCGCGCGAGGCCTGTATGCCGAAGAGCATCTGCCCCAGAAACTCCATCTTCCAGCGGCTGTTACTGAACTGGGGAGAAAATATCCCCAGGTATTTTCTGAGTTGTTCTCGCGTTTTGAACGCAATTATGCTATCATTTCCCATGTCGGCTCCTCCTTGGTGGTTTTAGGCACGTGGTATTATACCATATCCAGCAAGTGGAACCGACTTTGCGCTTATTTCACTTCCGAAAACTCGTCCCGCCCAGTAAAATCAGGCATCTGACTCATTTCAGGGGTCAAAAAGTGGGGATATTCCAGCGTGAAATGCGAAATGTTGGCGAAACGATGCGTCTGCCGCTTGTTTTCGTACATTATATTTTCTCGATGAGATGCGCTCGGCAATTCCCGTCAAAACCGCCCGGTGCGAGGAAAACCCTTGCGACCACCGAGCCGATTTCCCCTGCGATTTGAGTGTTTTGCGCCGGTTCCGTTCCCGCCAAAACTAAAACGGCGGGAACAAGTCCTTCTGCGTAGACCCCGGCAGTTCAAGATTGCCATGGTGGCGACCACGAGCCGGGATGCGCAAAAGGAAGAAAACAATGCAGGCAAAACAAGTTGCGAACGCCGACCCCGCCCTCGCGCGCGCGCGTGGTATGTCATACGGAACATACGCATACGGGTATTAATAATAATACTAGTTTCTCAGAACACGCGCGCGTGCGCGCGAGGGCGATTCCGGAAGAATTCATCGCCGCATGGCGGGAGCGGATTTTCGCGAACGCGCTCGAAGACCCGGTGAAGGTCGCCGTCGAGGAGGCGATAAAAGACTTCGGCTCCCCCAAGGACTTCACAATCTGGGCATGGTACGCCAACCGCATCGGCGTGAACAGCTTTCTGGAGCTGTACTTCGAACAGAAGTCCATCATGGCCGAGAACCGTCTGCACAACCCGGCAGCAGCCTTCCACGCCCGCCTCAAGCGCTTCTACGCCGCCTACACCTCCGCCAGGCAGGAAGGAGGTGCGCGATGAAGGACAAAGACTACCAAAAGGCGCTGAAGCGCGAGGCGTACAGAGAGATCCATTGGCGCAATACGCAACAGGGGGCGTTCGAATTTGCGTTTGGCTCGCTTGACGCGTTCACGGAGCGTTTTGACGATCCGGGCAAGATTGCCGCTTTCTCTGACAAAGGCAAAGGCGAAGCGGCAATCTTCAAGCATTACGACGAAGCAGATCGCGAGCGGTTGATTGATGCAGCCTTGAAGCGTCTCAAGACTAAAGACCGTGCCTTCGCCAGAGCAGTCCTCGCTGGCAAGACTTGGCGGGAGATTGGATATGACGAAAAGTCATACTTTTACAAGCGTCTGAAAAAAATCTGCAAAAAAGTTTCCGGAGAATGGCCACTACCCCCCTCAAAAACCGCACTATAAGACTTGTAGGGGACATGCGGTTGGCCGGGAGCGGCGTAAGAACCGGCCCGCGCCAACCGCGTCCCAACCCTTCGGGGTTTCGATCTTTGACAATTGAATTGAATCATTTATCGCAGCGGGAGTGGGGGAAATGTTTAACGCAGAGACGCAGAGGCGCAGAGAACGCAGAGGTTTTGGGGTGGGATGGGGGAACC
>JAZQBR010000044.1:0-5027 GCA_045545855.1 Kiritimatiellia bacterium
AGGCCGAAGTCGCGCACCAGCCGCCCCGTAATCTCTTCGCTCGACCCCATCTGATAGACGTTCGCCGTGTCGAAGTAGTTGATGCCGAGGTCGATGGCCTTCTTGAAGAGCGGCTTCGCGTCCTCGTAATCCCTCGCCCACGGGAATACTCCGTTCTCCTTGCCGGGCTTCCCGAAACTCATCATGCCGAGGCAGATGCGCGAGACGTCCATACCCGTGTTTCCGAATTTTACGTATTGCATCGCTTTTTCTCCTTGTTGAATGAAATTGACCGTCAGAATGAGACCTTGCGCCCGGTCTCGCGGCGGTAGCGTTCGAGCGTGGCATCGATGTCCTTGACTGCTTTCAGTCCTTCGCGTTTGGCCGTCTCGTAGTACCATACCTTGAACGCGATGCGCTCCTCGCAGACTCGAAGCCCGTCCATCTGTCTTCTCACCTCGGCTTCGTGACGGCGCATAAGCTCCAGCCGCTGTCCGACCGACTTCTCGCCGCGCTTCGTCAGCTCCATGTAGCGGCGTATCTCGACGAGCGGCAGGCCTGTCTTCTTGAGGCAGGCGATGATGCAGATGTTGTAGTAGTCCTCGTCTGTATAGACGCGGCGTCCGCCTTCGCGTTTCACGCCAGGCAGGAGACCGGCCTTTTCGTAGAAGCGGAGCGTGTCGGCGGTGTATCCAGTCCGCCTGCACATCTGCGAAATGGAGTATCCCGCGCCATCGTCCTTGTCTGTCTTTGATTTCATGGTGCAATATTATACCACTTGGAGTAAACTCCAAGTCAAGGGGTAGAGTCAATGTTTCTTATTCACAATGTCGGCCTGAGTCCGCCTCTCGCCTGCAAGCCCGCCACGTTGCCGCGTGTCGGGTTTTTCGCGTCTGGTCTGGCAATCGTCCGTCTTCGCGCCGGGCGCGGCACAGGCCAACATCGCGGCGGTCGACGCGGCTACGAGGAGTCGCCTCGCCTGTCGCATGGAGGTGTAACGCCGTGGTGGGCGTAATATCCGCGCCCCCATTTGTCCATCGCCCTGACGATTGCTGCGGCTGATTTGCCAAGTGCCGTCAGGGTGTATTCGGTTTTGGGCGGAATGACGGGATAGACCTTGCGTGAGATTATCTCGTCCGCCTCAAGTTCGCGCAACTGCTGACTGAGCATCTTGGCGGTCGCCTGCGGAATCTTGCGCTTGATGTCGCTGTAGCGCATGATGCCGCTTTCCGTAAGCCACCAGACGATGATGGCCTTGTATTTGCCGCCGAGAATGGCAATCGACGCCTCCACCGCGCAGTGGAAGCCTTCAAGTTCCTCTCTTGTCATGACGCATGGTTTCCTTTTGGGAAGTAGGCTACAAAATAGTGCGTTCTTGTTATTTGATGCATAGTATAGTATAATCTGCGGCGTTTTGCAACAGCAAGACTTGAATGGAGATGAAATGATGGTTCAGATAGACTACTGGTCGGACTACGCCTGCCCATACTGCTACATCGGCGAAGCTCGGCTCAAAAAGGCGGCGGAAGAGACTCTGCCGAAAGGAGGATGGACGCTGATGATGCACAGTTTCGAGCTTGATCCGTCCGCCCCGCGCAGGACGGAGACCGACACCGCGACGCGCTTTGCGCATAAGTACGGCCTCTCGCTCGCCGGCGCGAAGGCGCGTATCGAGGACATCTCGTCGCTTGGGCGGGCCGAGGGGCTCGACTTCCGCTATGCCACGACGCGATACACCAGCACGTTCGACGCCCATCGCCTGACGCATTACGCGCAAAGCCTCGGCGACGATGAGAAAGCACACAAACTCGAAGGATTGCTATACGCGGCCTACTTCACGAAGAACCTTGAACTCGCAGACCACGCCGTTCTGCTCGACGCGGCTGGAGAAGCGGGACTCGACAGGGGCGAAGCCTCCAAGGTCCTCCTCTCCGGCAGGTTCTCCGACGAAGTTCGCCGTGACGAGGCTGCTGCGGCGAGGATGGGCGTCCACGGCGTGCCGTATTTCGTCATAAACGGCAAGCTCGCCATCCCAGGCGCAATGTCGAAGAACGACTTTGCCGCCGCGCTGAACCAGTTTATTGGCGACGCAAAACCTGCCGGGGAAGCGAAACCGAAAACGCATGTCTGCGGTCCTGACGGATGCCGACTTGAATAAGGAGGCGCGTCATGGTTGCGAGAGTCGTCGTGCGGGACGTATTCGAGACGAACGCATATTTCATCATCGACGATGCCACGGGCAGCGGTTTTCTGATTGACCCCGGAGCAGAGGCGGAGCGGCTCTACGGCATCTCGCGCGACAGGGGCTGGCGCATCGAGAGAATCCTGCTCACGCACGGGCATTTCGACCATACGGCGGCGGCGGAACCATTGAGCCGTGCATTGAACGCGCCTATATCCATGCACCGCCTCGGCGCGCCGTTTCTTGCGGACGCCGAGCTGAACCTCAGTGCGCGCTGCGGCCGGCATGTCACCATCGGCGCGAGTGTCGACTGGCTTGATGACGGTGATGAAGTGCGCCTCGCTGCCAATCCAGCATTTTCAATCCGCGTCCTGTACACACCAGGACACACGCCTGATTCAGTAACCTACCATCTGCCGTCCGAGAACTGCGCCTTCGTGGGTGACACGATCATCGACAGGAACGTCGGACTTACGAAATTCCCCGGCGGCGACCAGCCGACGCTCATTCGATCCCTTGAAACGCGTATCCTCGCACTTCCACAGGACACAACGCTTCTTTCCGGGCATTCAGGGCCGATTGTCGTCGCAGACTTCCCTGCGAGACGATAGCGATTACATCTCCGTCAATTTGCGCAATTCCTCACGAAGGCGCCCGGCTTCCGTCTCGTCGCTCGGCCTCTTGTGACACCACTCTAGCGACTGCCTTCGGCAGCGACCTGCGGTCGGTGGATATTCTTCGCGGCTCAGTCGCTACGCTCCTTCAGGCACCCCGACGCCTTCGGCGCGGGCGAATATGCTGAACCGCCCATTCAAGCAGAAGGACGGTGCGCTTGATTTCCTCAATGGGGTCGTCTCTCTGCGGCATTGCCATGAGTTATCTTTCTACAGGGGCGTTTTCAATCTTCCTGACCACCTTTGCCGGGATGCCGAACGCGAGCGAGTTGTCTGGAATGTCGTGCGTGACGACCGCTCCCGCGCCGATGACGGAATTGCTGCCGATGGTCACGCCGGGGCATACCGTAACGTTGCCGCCGATCCACACGTTGTCGCCGACGGTAATCGGATAGGCGTATTCCAACCCTTTGTTGCGGCGTTCGACGTCCAGCGGGTGTCCGGCGGTGTAGAAGCTACAGTTAGGCGCGATGAACACATTGTCGCCGATCTTCACCTTGGCACCGTCGAGGATGACTGTGTTGTGGTTGGCGAAGAAGTTAGCGCCGATCTCGATATTGTATCCGTAGTCGCACCAGAAGGACGGCATGATAGTGAAGTTGTCGCCGCATGTCTTTCCAAGGAGCTTCTTTAGTATTTCGCGCTGGCGATCGGGCTCCGCCGGGGAGACGCTGTTGAACTCGTGGCAAAGGGCCTTCGCCTGTACACGCTCACTGTTCAACTCGTCGTTGTAGTTGGCGTCGTAGATCATGACAGCGAGCATCTTCTCTTTTTCCGTCATTTTTCCAACCTCCATCCAAAGTCGTTGTGGTAGATCATGCTGCGGGTCATGCCTCCGTCTATGCAGATGTTCTCGCCCGTGATGAACCTAGACTTGTCGGAGGCGAGGTAGAGGACCATGTTGGCAATGTCCATCGGGTTGCCGACGCGCCCTGCGAAATGCTGCGCGGCGTCCGGGCCGTCGTAGATTTTGCCCGTCGTGTCTATCCAGCCGGGCGAGATGGAATTGACGCGGACGCGCCCTGCGAGGCTGGCGGCGAGCGCGTGCGTGAGCGCGGCGATTCCGCCCTTGGCGGCGGTGTAGCTCTCGCTCTGCGGCTGGCTCATCCTGTCGCGGGAAGACGAGATGTTGATGATGGACGCTCCCTCCGCGAAATGCTCCTTGAAGAGCTTTGCAAGGTAGAAAGGCGCTGCTACGCCGACCGCCTGGGCGTAGGCGAACTCCTCGTAGGTGCATTCGTCAATGCCCTTGAATAACGGGAGTGCGTTGTTGACGAGAACATCGACCTTTCCGCTTTTCGCGATGACGTCTGCGGCGAAGCGCTCAAGCGTCGCCTTGTCAGCGAGGTCGCCGACGAACCACGGACCTTCCTGCACGTCGATTATGTGAACCGTCGCGCCTTCGCGCGCGAAGCACTCGGCGATGCACTTGCCGATGCCTTGCGCCCCGCCGGTGACAACGATTGTTTTGTCTTTGAATTCCATCAGGCATCCTCCACAAGTTCAAATCGCTTCATCGTCCTACCGTCCCGCTCTACGGTCTCGAAGAACATCTTGGCTGGGCGTACCCAGAGTCCGCCCTCACCGTAGAGGGCGCGGTATACGACCATCTCCTCCAGCGTCTCGGAGTCTTTTGCGAACCCCTCAAGCCGGTAGAGATTGCGCGGGCTCTTGCGACTTTTGCCATGCAAAAGCTCCTCGCTACGCTCGTCGGCCAACCTGATCGCCGTTGGCGACAGGCGCATTTTGAAGTGCCGGAACGTCTGTCCGACGAGATTTGTTTGCTGTTCTGTCATTGAGTTTCTTTTTGCGCCTTGCGGCATATATTATATCAAATTGGCGGTTTTTAAGGGCGTTTTCGGCTCGCAGAACGGAGAAATCTCCATTGAAAAATATATCACAATACCCCGTTGATATTCTCCAAAGCACTGGGGTGACACCCCCGGAAAGTGGGAAAACTGGTCTGACCAGTTTCCCCACTACAAGCGAATTTTTAGTGGGAAATATGCACAATAACCGCAATTTTCTCTCCCTACTCGCGGGGTCTCTCCCCATATATCCCTGTTCCCGGTGCGTCCGTGCGGCAAGAAGCTCGACCCTGCCAGAGGGGGTGGCCTTTGCCTGCCCGGCGGGGTCGGGCCACCCCGTCCGGCGGGGTAGGGTGCACCCCGCCCGGCAGGGTCGCGCTACCC
>JAZQBR010000045.1:0-15703 GCA_045545855.1 Kiritimatiellia bacterium
CCGCCCGGTGGTCGGCCCCTACCATGCCGCGCTGGCGCGACTTGCCCGCGGGCAATCGTGTCGCAATATGGGGACATTGTGTCACGAAATGTGTGACAGGACAAGTCCGCCGGACGTTGGCACGCCACGTGCGACAATGAGGGCGTTGGCAAAACAAAGAAAGGAATAAGAACATGAACACAATGATAAATATGGATCCCTGGAGCTTCCTGGACGACATGCTGAGCGTCGGTGGCAATGCCTTCAGGGCTATGAGGGCACGCGCCACGGGGCGGTTCCCGCCCGTGAACGTGTATCTTGACGACGATGCCATGATAGTCGATATCCAGCTGCCCGGCAAGAACGCGAAAAACGTCGACCTCTCGCTTGAAGCGCAGGCGATAACGATCGCCGACAAGCCGGTCGCAGAAGAGGGCAAGCCCGTCCCCGCACCGGCATGGAGCAGACGTATAGAGCTGCCCTTCCATGTCGACGCAGCCAAGACAAGCGCAAAGTTCGAGAACGGCATCCTGCGCATCGAGCTGCCAAAGGCCGAAACCGAAGGCATCAGAAAGATCGCCATCGCGTAACGCCTTGGCGGCAGAAGAGTGAAACAGAATCGCAAAAGAAAGGAGAAACGTCATGAACGAAGAGAAATTTGAAGTGCCTGCCGCGACATTCGCAGAGAAGCCCGAGGAGTACGAATTCAAGGCGCAGATACCGGGCGTAGGCAAGGCCGACGCCGAGCTGAAGATGGACGGGCGCACGCTTACGCTGAAGACTCACGCCAAGTATCAGAATCCGGCCGGCTTCAAGCAGGTCGCCCAGGAGTTCGACCGCACGAACTACGCGATCAGCATCGACCTGCCGGAGATGGCCGACCCCAAGGCACTGTCGGCGAAGCTGGAGGACGGCGTGCTGACGGTAATCGTCAAGAAGCGCCCCGAGACCCAGGCGAAGAAAATCGAGATACTCTAAGCCTGCACGAAGCCGGGTCTGAAAAGGAGCTCCGCGTCGACGCGAAGCTCCTTTTTCATTTCTCTCATGAGCGCGGCGACGCCAAATGTCTCAGTCTCGTAATGGCCCAGCGTCACCATGCGCATACCGATATTCTCGGCGGCTATGACGTCGCCCCAGCTCGCCTCGCCCGTGATGTAAAGGTCGCAGCCGAGAGCTTTGGCAGCCTCGGCGAATTCTCCCGCGCCGCCGGAGCAGACCCCTACCTTTTCGCCGCGCTTCAGCGAGACCAGGGCCGGGCCTACGGCCACGCTCGCCGTCTTGGCGGCACGCCCCGTGACACCAATCACATTGCCGTGGTACGAAAAGGCCGGCTTCACGCCCGAAAGGCCCAGACGGCGGGCGATTTCCCAATTATTGCCGCAGCGCCTGTTCGCGTCCAGAGGCAGATGCATCGCGTAGAGCGCCACATTGCCGGCTATTGCGCGGCGCACGACCTCGTACGCGCCGCCTGTCAGACGGCGTATGCCGCCGCCCCATGAAATGCCGTGGTGGACGACACAAAGCCCGGCGCCGGCGTCAACCGCGCGAGAAATGAAATCGGCCGAGGCGTCCACACCGAAAGCGACCTTCGCGATCACGTCGCCCTCGCGCGCTATCTGCAGGCCGTTGTTGGAGACATCGTCGAACCTGCCGGGATCGAGGACGGCGTCCAGCCATGAAATTATTTTCGCGAGTTTCATTGCATCGCGTCCTTTCTCGTCAGCGCGGAACCTTCACACTCTCGCCTATATTGAGAGTCTTCGTTACCGGAAAGCCGTTCAACTCGGCGATTTCCCTCACCGTGCAGCCGTGGTTGCGGGCGATGCGCGAGAGACTGTCGCCAGGCTTGACCGTGTAGACGGCAAAGGCGGCATCGTCCGCCCCTGCGGCAGGCGGTGTTGTCGCGGCAGGCACCGTCACGACCGGCGTCACGACAGGGCGCGTATTCCCGGCAGACGCCTCGCGCGCCGCACCGGACGAAGGCGCGGGGGTGTCGAGAGCGGGCGCCCCGCCCGCTTCTGCACGTTCCGCCGGCGTCGGCCCGGCTTCATCGCCGCCGCCAAGGTCGCCCGAGAAGAACAAAACGAGCACGATTATCGCCGCATGAAACACGACGCTCGCCGCGACGGACAGCGGCCAGTTTATTTTTTCCATTCTGCCTCCAGTTCTTGTTCAAAAACAGCCATGGCGAATATTGTAGCAAATCCCTCGCGCATTGTGTTAAAAAAAAACGGCGCCTAGCGCGAAACGGCGGCAATGCATTCTCTCACGTAGCGGTCGTATATCGCCGCCGCGTCGAACTCCGCCCCGGCCATCGCGCGCGCGCCGCGCTGCGCCTCCTTGAGCCGCGGCAGAAGCCGCTTTACGGCCTCGGCGAGACTCCGGGGGTCGTGTGCACGGTAGGCCGCGCCGGCGCCGTACTTCGCGAGCAGTCTGTCGCTCTCGCCGCCCAGCGAGCTCACTATCGCGAGCCCTGCGCGGGAGTAGTCGGCGAACTTGTACGGCACGCCTACGCAGCTGTCGGGCGACATCGGCACAACACCTATGTCGCCGGCGGCGAGAAAGCCGGCGAGCTCTTCTTCGTTCAAATACCCGCGGCACGCGACACCGGCCGCCTTGAGCGCATCCTCCTGCTCGCCGCGTCCGGCGACTTCAAGCGTTGCGCCGTCTATGAGCCGCACCGCCTCCACGACCGTGGCGAGGTCGTATGTGCGCCCGAGATTGCCGGCGTAGACGAGCCTGACGCCGCGATGCGCCGCTTCTGCGCGCGCAGGAGCGGAGGGGCCTATCTCTATACCGTGGTAAAACCGCCGGACCTCGCCGGCAAAGCCGTACTCTTTCACGAGAGCGGCGTAGTTGTCGGCGACAGTCGTTATCATATCCGCGCCGAGGTAGTTCGCGCGCGCGACGCGTCTCAGCGGCCAGAGCGTCCAGCGCGGTGCGACGCGCTCGAAAGTCTCCGGCCAGGCGTCCATCACATCGACGACGACCTTGGCGCCGGTCTTCGAAGCGAACGCGCGCACCTCGGCGCCGATCCAAAGCGGGGGCGAGCTCACGACTACGAGGCTTGGCGGCGGCCGCACGGCGGCCTCGCGCCATGCCGCCGCGCGCCAGTTGCGCGCCCACCGCCAGTGCGCCCAAAGGCGCCTGGGCCCGACGTTGCAGCAATACGCCGGTTCATGGACTAGCTCGACGCGCACTGCGCCCCGTCCGGCGCCAGACGAAAGCTCTCGCGCCCGCTTCGTGACGTGGTTGAAGTCGGCGGTCCAGTACACGACTTCGTGCCCGGCGCGCGCGAACGCCTCAGCCATGAGCCAATAGCGCAACGGCCGGTTGCCTTCGGCCGGCAGCGTGTCGAACGGGTTGACAATCCAGACTTTCATCTTTCGGCGTAATATGTTCTGCCGGCGCAGCCGGCGTCGGCAAAGGCCTTGAAAGGCGCGTTCTTGGCGGTCGGCACGAAGTCGACCGGCGGCGCGTAGCCAAGCGCGGCGGCGACATGGGCGTAGGCGAAGTGCTCGAGCGTCCGGCCCATGGCGCGGCAGCTCATGACAAAGTCTGTTATGCGCCGCGCGGCGAGATCGGCGACAATATAGCAGACGATGCCCTGCTCGCCGAATCTGTCGCCCGCGCGAAAGACGAAAACGCGCTTTGAATCGTCGGCTATAAGCCGCGCGAAGTCGTCCGCCGTCCTGCGGATTGTCGTGGCGTTGAACTGGTTCGTCTTGCCGGCCATCTGGGCGAGACGGGGGATGTCCGAAGGCTCCGCAACGGCGGCGGCGGCCCAGAGAGCGAGACTCGCGAGATAGTCGCCGGCGTCCTTGAACTGCGCTGCGAGGGCGCGCGCGGGCGAGGCGTAGTCGGCCGCCCGAAGGCGGTCCTCGGCGGTCGCGCCCATGCCGCTGAAGAAATACTCCCTGAGCCGGCGCAGAAGCTGGCCGGCCTCGGCGCCGCCGCGCGCGGCATCGCCCCAGCCGCGCCACGGCGCGACCGCGACGGCCGGCAGACTGGCCGCCATCTGGGCGCGTTCGTGCGCGTTGTCGTCTACGAACACCACACTGTCGAGACCTACATTCAGCTCGCGGCAGGCCTCGACGAGATTGCCCGCCTTTGGCGCCCAGTTGATCTTCTTGACGGCGAAGTGCTCGTCCGAAAGCGGCATGCCCGGCGGCATGAAAACCGCCGTCGGATCGTTCTTCGTCAAAAGAACCAGCACTACGCCTTCGGCCCTGAGCGAGAGAAGCCCCTCTTGAAACCGCTCGCACGCCACAAGCGCGTAGCGCCCGTCCTCGCTCAATATGCCGCGCCAGAGAGTATTGTCGGCGTCGACGGCAAGCACCTTCTTCGGCCCCGCGAGAAGCGCGAACCCGGCCTCGTCCACATGGGCGCGAATGGCGTCGAGCGAATATGGCATTGACGCCGCGGCCCGCATGCGCTCGTCGAAGTAGCCGGGCACCTCGCGCGAAAGCACCGCGTCGCGCGTGGACGGATCGTAGACGAGATCGGGCGCGAAGCGCCTAAGGCCCGACCCCTCGTCGAGAAGCTCCTGGCGCCACGCGCCGAAACCGGGGGCGACATAGACTTCGTGGCCCGCCTCCCGGAAGTACGGCGCCATCAGCTCAAGCGCAATGTCGCCTGCAAGCGCTATTTTCATCCGTCAAAAGCGATAGGTCAACCCGACAGTAATCAAGTTGGAGTAGGAGTTTCGGGTGTGCATCTTGTGGACCTCCCTCGTCTGGGCGTAGTATTCGCCGGGTATGTACTGCGTCTTCGACTCCATGATGATAAGGGCGTAGCCGACGGCTATCTGCCACTTGCCGTCGTCGCTCGTCCAGGCGAGGCCTGTCGTTACGATATGGCGGTCGCCCACGGGCAGCATAGTGTGGGCGTAACCGAGGCGGTTGCGGCAGGGGTCCCAGTCGTACGTGTAGCCCGCCATAACCGTCCAGTTGTCGAGAACATCGTAGCCGAGGCCGAAGCCTACGCGGTATGTGTTGCGCCAGCTGAGGTTCTTGCGCTGCTCTTCGACATTGCCGGTGACGGGGTTGAAGACGTTGAAGACAAGCGCACTCATTTTGGACCACTCGATCCACGTGGCCGAAGCGCCGAGGTGCAGGTCGTCTATCCACAGGGCATCGTCCCAGTTGAAGCCGAGCGAGACCTGCGCCGGCAGCTGTATCGTCTCAGAAAGCGTGTTGCGGTTGTAGCTCACATCCTCGCCGCGCCAGACGGCGTCGCCCTTCACCTTCGTCTTGACGCGCGAGCGGTACATCGCGCCCACCGAGAAGTCGTCCGTAACGCGGTACGAGGTGCCGGCGGCGAGGCCGACGCCTAAGTCGTCCTCGTTGTTCGCCTTGATCTTCAGGCGGTTCCTGCCGCGCACGGGCGCGTGCATGTAGCCGTGAGACTGCGCGAGGTACATCTGGTCGACAAAGCCGAAGTCGCGGAACATCTCCGTCTCGAAGTTTACGTATGTGATTCTGGGGCCTATGCCGAAGCTCCAGTCTCTGGTTATGTCGTACGATATCACGCCCTGGAGCGTGTAACCCTCGAAGAGCGTCTTGGCCGAATCGTACTTCAGTTCCCAGTTGCGGTCGTATTCGGAGGCTATGCCGAAATCGGCGAAGCCGCCGAAGCCGAGGTGAAAGCCCCAGGGCAGCTCCTGAGTGGCGAAGAATGTCGGAAACGCGAGCCACCCCGGCGACATGTGGCGGTCGTGCCGCTTGTCGATGCGGGCGTCGGCGCGCGGATTGATTATGGTCGCGCCGACCGTGATTACGGTGCCGGTGAGCGACTGCATCGCGCCTGGGTTGTAGTAGACCGCCGAGGCGTTTCTGGGGCTGGCGAACACATGGCCGCCCATGGCCGTCGAGTGGGCGTCGACCTCATAGAGGCCGAAGCCCGCCGCCATTGCACCGGCGCACCACAGCGAGGCGACGGCAAACACGGCATTCTTTTTCATCTGCAATACCTCCTTCGTGTCGGGTTGGGTTGGGGTTGAACTGTACACAAACCGGCTGGAGCCGCTCCGGCGGCGATCGGGCGCTACATAGCGCCGGCGAGCGCGCGGCCGAACTCGGAACACTTGACCTCGGTAGCGCCCTCCATCTGGCGCGCGAAGTCGTACGTCACGGTCTTGGCGGCAATCACCTTGTCCATCGCGGCGATGATGAGATCGGCGGCCTCGGTCCAGCCCATATACCTGAACATCATCTCGCCCGACAGTATCAGCGAGCCCGGGTTCACCTTGTCGAGCCCTGCGTACTTCGGGGCGGTGCCGTGGGTCGCCTCGAAAACGGCGACGCCCGTCTGGTAGTTGATGTTGGCGCCGGGAGCGATGCCTATACCCCCGACAGTCGCGGCGAGCGCGTCGGAGACATAGTCGCCGTTCAAGTTCAGAGTCGCTATGACGTCATACTCCGCCGGGCGCGTCAGTATCTGCTGCAGGAACGCGTCGCAGATGCAGTCTTTCACGACAATCGTGCGCCCCGTCTTCGGGTTCTTGAACTCGCACCACGGCCCGTTGTCGATCGGCGTCGCGCCGTACTCGCGTCTGGCGAGAGCATACCCCCAGTCGCGAAACGCCCCTTCGGTGAACTTCTGTATATTCCCTTTGTGGACGAGCGTCACAGACTTTCTGTCATTGGCGACAGCGTAGTCGAGAGCCGCGCGCACGAGCCGCTCGGTACCCTCGAGCGAAACGGGCTTGATGCCAATCGACGCCGTTTGGGGAAAGCGTATCTTCTTCACGCCCATCTCGCCCAGGAGAAACGCCTTGACCTTCTCGACCTCCGGCGTGCCGTTCATCCACTCTATGCCGGCATAGATGTCTTCGGTGTTCTCGCGGAATATCACCATGTCGGTCAGCTCCGGACGCTTTACCGGGCTGGGCACTCCCTTGAACCACCTGACGGGCCGCAGACAGACGTACAGGTCGAGCTCCTGGCGCATGGCGACGTTTATGGAACGTATGCCGCCGCCTACAGGAGTGGTCAGCGGACCTTTTATGCTCACGAGATTCTCGCGGCACGCGTCGAGCGTCGCCTGCGGCAGCCACTCGCCGGTCGTCTTGAACGCCTTCTCGCCGGCGAGCACCTCGAGCCAGTCGATGCGGCGCGCGCCGCCATAGGCCTTGGCGACAGCCGCGTTCCACACAGTCATCGCCGCCCGGGTGATGTCGGAGCCGGTACCGTCGCCCTCTATGTAAGGTATAACCGGACTGTCAGGCACTTGCAGCCTGCCGTCCTTCATTGTGATTCTTTCGCTCATGGTGCGCTTATTATACCAAATATCGTCCCGCCGCACAATAGCGCCGCAACAGCCGCACGAGCCTTGAAAAAGTTATTTGAAATCACCCTCGACGTCTATGGTTACTCCGGCGTTGATGCGGCACTCCGCCACTGGCAGGTCCTGCCGCCGCCGCCAAAAACAGTGCGGCTACGGCGCGGAGAGTTTTTGCATTCTTCAGTATTTTACTGTTCATTGCGAGTTTCCTTTCTTCTTGGAGTCTCACGTGTTGCTGTCAACTTCTTTCTTCTTCAGATGGACTCAAACGCCCATTCGAGTTCGGCGATTATATCGTCGACATGCTCAAGACCTATCGAGAGGCGGACAAGTTCCGGCAGGACGCCCCCCTTTACGAGATCTTCCTCGCTGAGCTGCGAATGGGTCGTCGAAGCCGGGTGTATGACGAGACTTTTCGCGTCACCGACGTTGGCGAGAAGCGAGAATATCTCGCCGTTGAGTTCGTCGGCGAAACATCGGGCCTTTTCAGCGCCGCCCTTGACCCCGAAGACGACCATCCCGCCTGCGCCGCCCGGCAGGTATTTCTTCGCGAGTTCCGGACTGGTGATGGAAGGATACTTTACCCACGCGACTTTCGGATGTTTCGCCAGCCACTTCGCGACGGCGAGCGCGTTCTCGCTGTGCCGCGCGATGCGCAGCGGCAGAGACTCCACGCCCTGGAGGAATATCCACGCGGCGTCGGGCGCGAGCGTCGGCCCCTGGTTGCGTATTCCTACAGTCAGAAGCCTTATAGAGAACGCGATACCCTTCAGCGGCTCGGGCAGGTCGTGCGCGAAACGAAGGCCGTGGTAGCCCGCGTCCGGTTCGTTGTAAAGCGCGAACTTCTTATCCGACCAGTCGAAGCCGCCGTAGAGGTTGGAGGCCGCGACGATTTCATCGCCGCCCGCGGCCATTGCCGTAGCGACGTGGAGTATTGTACCACGAAAAGCGAAGTATCGGGTAATTGGAAAATACGTATCGCGTCGATAGGAATTACCTATCGACGCGACGCAACAGGCAAGCATGAGGCCAAGCCCCATGCACACGCACCGCCGGCTTTAAAGGCGTCAGTTCCAGTCCACAAGAATGCGGAAAACGCTCGCCGGGGATTTCGCCCAGGCCTCAAGCACGCTTTTCGCTTCTTCGGGGCGGACGACCGCGCTCACGAGTCTGTCCAGCGGGGCTTTCGCCGACTTGAGATAGCCGATTACCGCTTCGAAGTCGCGCGGCATGGCGTTTCTGCTGCCGCGTATGTCTAGCTCCTTCTGGACGAAAAGCCGCGTCTGGAACGAAACATCGTTCTTCGAATAGCCTATGCAGGCGACGCGCCCGGTGAAAGAGACCGCGTCGACGGCCGCTACATACGTGACAGGCGAGCCGACGGCCTCTATAACGACATCGGCGCCGGCGCCGCCGGTCAGATCGCGCACCTTCCCGGCGATATCATCCTTCGCGGAGTTTACGCCCTCGGCCGCGCCCAGAGAGCGTGCAATCTCAAGCTTCTCTTCCGAGAGGTCGACCGCAATAACGGTCGCTCCGCGCCGTGCCGCCCGCACAACCGCGCCGAGCCCGACCATTCCGCAGCCGATTACAGCGACGACATCGCTGTCTGCCACCCCGGCGCGCGCCACGGCATGAAAGCCGACGCTCATGGGCTCGACAAGGGCCGCGTCTCTGGGCGAGATATCCCCGACCGGTATCACCTTCTGCCATGGCAGCGACACAAACTCTCTCATGGCGCCGTCGCGCTGCACGCCCAGCGTCTCGTTGCGCTGGCAGGCGTTTGCGCGCAGATTGCGGCAGCTCGGGCACACGCCGCAGTTCGTGTATGGATTGACCGTCACGGTATCGCCGGGCGAAAACAGACCCGCAGGCACTCCCGCCCCCGCCGATGCCACAGTCGCGCCTATCTCGTGGCCCGGCACGACATCGGCCTTGGCCATCGCGTTTCTGCCGAGAAAAGTGTTGAGATCGCTGCCGCAGAAGCCCACGTACCGGAGCTTGAGCAGAACCTCCCCCGGCGACGGGGCGGCCATTGCCTCGTCCCTGACTTCAACCTCGCCCGGCCGCGTAATGTGAATAGTCTTCATTTCGTATCTCCTTATGCCCTGTTTGCCGCACATTATACAACAAAATCGCCCCCGCGCGCGAATGCGCTTGCCTTTAACGTTAAATTAACGTATAATACCGGGCGTGAAGCGTAAAAAGATATCTCTCGCCGACATTGCGGACCACTTCGGGGTCTCGCTCATGACCGTATCGCGCGCCCTGCACGGCAAGTTTGGCGTTTCAGGCGACACCCAGCGCCGCATCGTCGCCTACGCAGAAAAGCTAGGCTACATACCTTCGCGCGACCTCTACCAGCTGCGCGACTCGAAGCCATCGATGACCATAGGCTTCGTCATCCCCCACCTGGCCGACACCATATTCCCGCAGATGTTCGAGGCGGTGGAGTCGTTCTTCTCGGAGCGCGGCTGGCGCGTCATGATGTGCTGCTCGTACAACTCGACCATCAAAGAATACCGCGCGATGTCCTCGCTGCTGGAGCTTGGCGTCGATGGCGTCATTTGGTGCCCGGTCGACACGGACGGCTACACGCACATGCGCGAGGCCGTCAAGAAGGCGCGAAAGCCTGTCGTTTTCGTCGATCGCGTCGTCCCCGGCTTCGAAGCCGACTCGGTAACTGTCGACGACCGCGCGTCGATGAAGCGTCTGGTGGCGCACCTGGCGGAGCGCGGCTGCAAGCGCATCGCCTACCTCGGGGCCGCCGGCGGCGCGTCATGGGTGGCCAAAGAGCGCAAGGCCGGCTACCTCGCCGCCCTCAGAGCCGCGCGGCTCAACCGCGAGGCGGAGCTTATCGTCGACGTCGGCTCGGACTTCTCTTCTGGCGTGACCGGCGCCAGAACCCTTTTCACCGCCGCTCACGCACCGGACGCGATATGCTGCTACAACGACCCGCTGGCTTTGGGCGCAGAAAAAGCGCTTCTCGAAATGGGCGTCAGAATACCCGAAGACTGCGCCCTTACAGGCTTCTCCGACACGGTCGCGACGTCGATAGCCGCAGTGCCCGTCACAACCGCGCGGCAGGACGCGGCGGCTATCGGGCGTGAGGCGGCGAGGCTGCTGCACAACCGCATAATCTCCTCGCGCGGCAAGCACTTCATATCGAAAGTGCTGCCGACCGAACTCGTCCTGCGCGCCTCGACGCTCGGGGCGGGACGCCAAGCCGCTAAAGCCCGAGCTCGCGCCAGAAAGAGTCAGGCACTTTCGCCGTCGCGTAAGAAGCGTTCGTGACGATGCGGCGCGGCGACGACGTGTTGAGGGCTGTCGCGTCGAAGCCAAGACGGTATGCGTACTGCACCGCCGGCACTGCGGGATCCAGCCCGAAAGCCCGCGCCAGCGCGAGATAGCGCTCGCGAAACGCGAACGCTTCGGCGTCTGCGACGGGATCGGCCTTGCGGTAGTCGAGCATCTCCGAGCCCATGAGAAAACCGCCATTGAAGAGGGCGGAGTCTATCAGTCCCACGCCAGCGTCCTTGAGGCGCTTCACGAAATCCAGGAGTTCCGGCGGATGCACGAGAAGAGTCGGCGCGCACGCGAACATGGCCCAGTCGAAACGAACGCCCCTCTCCCAGAGTTCGCGTATGATGCGCCAGTCTTTAGCGCCCACGCCCACCGACTCGACGCCCTCCTGGCTCTCCCGCAGATCGAAGAGGGTTTTGTAGGCGCCTATTATATCCTCGAACCTGCCGCCGCCCGCGACGAACTCGTCAGGGTCGTGCACGCTCACCATCTTCACATCGTAGCCGCCTAGAAGATCGCGCGCCTCGGCGAAACATCTGAGTATGCCTTTCTTGGATATATCCTGCACTGCGTCCCACTCCAGCCCCCTCCAGGCGCCGGGCTCGAACGTCGGCTCCTCGCCGGGGGAAAGGCGGCGCGATCTGCGCCAGCCGAGCTTCACGCTGATGTCTATATCGGCGCTTGTCTTGCCAAGCGCGCGTAGCGCCCTGCCTATGCACTCGAGGGACAGACCCGCGCCGTATTTGCCGGCGGAATCGATGGTCGGGCGCTGAAAGGCCTTGAACCATTCTGCGGCAATCTCCACCTTCGTCTCGAACGGAACCGCCCTGTAGAGGTTGCCGAGGCAGGACGTGCCGAAAATGACCGGTGTCGTGAATTTCATGTGTCAAGCTCCTTGTCTGAACGGGGCCAAACCCGTCATATCTGCCTGTGGCGGTAAAACTCGGCGGCAGCCCCGCCCATGACCGCTTCGCGCTCGCCTGCCGAGAGCCGCGAGACGAAGCGCGTTACGACCCCCTTCCATGCGTCGTAGCCGCACTGCGCCGTTACGACCGGCCAGTCGCTCGCGAACATGAGCCGCCAAGGTCCGAAAGCCTCGAGAACCGTGTCAAGGTACGGCGCGGCGGCGAGGTCCAGCTTTTCGGGCGTGTCGAGAGCATCTGGCGGCAGCGACTTCGCCAGCTCCGTAACGAGGCCCGAGAGCTTGCATCGAACGTTTGGCCGGCGCGCGACGTCGGCGATGAGTACGCGCCAGGTATCGAAGTCGGCGGGCTTGCCAAAATGGTCGATGACAAAGCGGGCGTCGTCCGGGTGCATGTCGACGAAACGCGCCACGTTGGCGAGGTGCTTTTCATAGACGAGTATGTCATAGGCGAGCCCGCGCGAGATGAGGCAGCTCACACCGCGATTGAACTGCGTATCCAATATGAAGTCGTCGTCCGGCTCGTCCTGGATGACGTGCCTAAGCCCGACGAGCTTCGCGTTCAGCTCGAACTGCGCGAGGCGTGCGCCGAAGTCGTGCGCCGCGATCGGCAGCCAACCTACCACCCCTTTGATGAAGTCGTGCTCGGCCGCGAGCGAGAGAAGCCACTCCGTCTCGGCGACCGACTGTCTGGCCTCCACCGCGATGCACGCGTCGAAACGCGCCGCGTCGCCGGGCAGAAAGTCCCGCTTGAGCGGCGCGTCCTCTATCCAGCCGAACTCTTCGGCGTTGTATCTCCAGAAATGCCTGTGTGCGTCTATGGCCATTGCCGTTCTCCTTGCGACTTGCCTGTCTGAATGCGGCATGATTATAGCATAAGCGGCGCGCTCCTGCCGGGACGCGCCGTTATTAACGTTAAATTAACGCACGGGCGCGCCTAGAGCGAGGCGAGGAGCCCGCCGCAAAGGACGAGACGGCGTTCGCGCTCCGAGAGGGTCGCGACCACTCTCACCTCGCCGCGCGGCGTCTTGACGGCGAGCCGCCCGTCGCCCTCGACGGCCTTTCGCAGGCCCTCGAGACCCAGCCTGTCGCCGGCCTCGAGCATGTCGTAGCCGGCGGGATCTTCGAACACGAACGGCACTATGCCGAAATTGATCAGGTTCGCGCGGTGTATGCGCTCGATGCTCTTGGCGAAAACCGCCTTCACGCCGAGATACATCGGGCAGAGAGCGGCATGCTCGCGGCTGGAGCCCTGGCCGTAGCTCTCGCCGGCGACAATCACGTTCGCGAGACCACCGGCTTTCGCGGCGAGACACTTGTCGTGAAACTTCGCGTCGCACGGCTCAAAGACGAACTTCGCGTATTCTGGTATGTTCGAGCGGTACTTCAGCCTCGCGCCGGCGGGCATGATGTGGTCGGTCGTTATCCTGTCGCCGACCTTGATCGCCGCCACCGCCTCGCAGCTTTCAGGCAGCGGCTCGCCCTTGGGCACCGTCGCGATGTTGGGGCCCCGCACGATCTCGGCGCCCTTCACCCCCCTGCCGGCTGTCGCGCGGTAGAGGAACATCGTGTCGTCGACCGGGAACTTCTTGGGGCTCGGCACCCTGGCGACAGGGTTCTTCGTCGGCAGCTCCACGCGGCCGGTGAGCGCCGAGGCCGCGGCAGTCTCGGGCGAGACGAGATAGACCTGGGCGGACTTCGTGCCGCTTCTGCCTTCGAAGTTGCGGTTGTTGGTGCGAAGCGACACGGCGCCCGTGCGGGGCGACATGTGCGCGCCGATGCAGAATCCGCACGCGTTCTCGAGCATCCTGCAGCCTGCGGAGTGCAGAATCGCGAGCGAGCCGTCCTTCGCGAGCATGTTCACGACCTGGCGCGAGCCGCACGCTATTCCAACCTCGACATCGTCGGCGACATGACGCCCCTTCAGATAAAGCGCGACAGTGCGTATGTCGCGGTACGAGCTGTTCGTGCAGGAACCGATGAGTATCTGGTTGACCTTCGCGCCCTTCATCGACTTGACGGTTACGACATTGCCGGGGCTGTGCGGCGCCGCCATCATGGGCTCGAGACTCGACAGGTCGATCGCGAAAGCGTCGTCGTACTTCGCGCCGCGGTCGGGCTTCAGCTCCATGAAATCTTTCGCGCGGCCCTGCGCCGCAAGGAACTGCCGCGTAACCCTGTCGGATGGGAAGACACTCGTCGTCACCCCGAGTTCCGCCCCCATATTGGCGATTGTCGCCCGGGACGGCACGTCGAGCGTCGCGACACCCGGCCCGGTGTATTCGAATATCCAGCCGACATTGCCCTTCGTGCCGTATTTCTCCAGCACCTTGAGTATCACATCCTTGGCGCTCACGCCGCGCCCAAGGCGCCCCTCAAGCACGATCGCCCGTACCTTGGGCGCGGGGATGTGGAAGGCGCCGCCGGCCATCGCGACCGCGATATCTATGCCGCCCGCGCCAATCGCTATCTGGCCGATGCCGCCGCCGGTAGGCGTGTGCGAGTCGCTGCCGAGAAGCGTCGTCCCGGGCTTGCCGAAGCGCTCAAGGTGAAGCTGGTGGCAGATGCCGTTGCCGGCCTTGGAGTATATCACACCGTACTTCCTGGCGATGGACTGGAGAAAGTCGTGGTCGTCGGCGTTCTCGAAGCCGATCTGCACAGTGTTGTGGTCGACGTACGAGACCGACACGTCGGTCTTGACGCGGCTTACGCCCATCGACTCGAACTGCAGGTAGGCCATCGTGCCGGTGGCGTCCTGAGTGAGGGTCTGGTCTATTTTTATGCCAAGCTCCGCGTCCTTGGCGGGATCTCCTTCGACAAGGTGGGCTGACAAAATCTTCTCTACAACATTCATTGGCTTTTGCATGGTGTGATATTATACCAAATTCTCCGCCCCTCGTGGGGGCGGAGTGAAAACTTAAGGTTGCAAGTCAGCCTGGGAAAGCAGTCGCGCCCACGGCTCGAAGGTCCGGCGGCGGCGCGCCCCGGCAGCCCGCGGCCGCCCGCTCGACGGCGCCCGGTATGCCCAGACGGGTGCGGTACTTGGCGACGGTCCGGCGGGCGATAGGATAGCCCGCGGCCTTGAGGAGTCCGGAAAGGCTTTCGTCAGAAAGCGGACGGGTCTTGTCTTCGCCGTCTATGAGCCGCTTTAGGGCTTCTACGGCATCGGCCTTCGAGACCTCGACGCCGCTTTCGGTGACGAGACCGGCCGTGAAGAATTTTCTGAGTTCCACCGTGCCGCGGGGCGTCGAGGCGTACTTGTCGTGGACGGTGCGCGAAACGGTCGTATGGTGCACGCCGACCTTGTCGGCGATCTCCTGCATCGTGAGCGGCCTCAACCCCTTCAGGCCCTTTGCGAAAAAGCCGGGCTGCGCGTCGAATATCGCCTGGGCTATCGATGTCACCGTGGCCTCGCGCCGCCGGACCGCCTCGACGAGCCCGTTCGCCGAAGCTATCTTGGCGCGTATGTACGCCTTGGCCTCGGCGTCCACGGACGGGTCTTCGAGCATCTTGAGGTAGCGGCCCGATATGTGTATCTCGGGCAGGCTTCTCTCGTCGACCCGTGCAAGCCAGCGGTCGCCGTCCTTGACCGCATGCACCTCGGGGTTGACGAAGGCGACACCCCGCCCGGCCCGGCTGTACTCGCGCGCAGGCCTGGGGTCGAGCGTCCTCAGCGCCGCGAGCACGTCCTCGTACCGTTCGCCGCTTATGGCGAGATCGGCCTCGATCGCGTCGACGCGCCCTTCTGCGATGTCGCCGAGATGGTGGCGCTCTATAAGTTCGCGGACCTCCTGCTGATAGGGCGAACCGTCGAGCTTGTCGATCTGGGCGAGCAGACACTCCTCCAGCGACGTCGCCCCGCAGCCGGGCGGGTCGAGCGCCATTATCTTCGAGAGCACCTCGCGAATCTTCGTCTCGCTCTCGCCGCTGACCATAATCAGATCGGGCATGGCGCCGGCGAAGTACCCGTCGTCATTCAGTTCGCCGACAAGCGTCTCGGCGAGCGGCAGGTCGCCGTCGTCGATACCCGAGGTCGCGAACTGGGCCATAAGATGCTCTTCGAGCGTCTCCTCGCGCGTGCGCGAGTCGAAAAAGCGCCTGCGGCGTTCGAGCGCGTCGGCGTCTGCGGTGTAGGCGCTGCCGGGGGTGTCGTCGTTTTCCGTGTAGTCGCTGGCGAACGAGGGCTCCTCGTCGGCGGTGTCGCGCTCCTTGTGG
>JAZQBR010000046.1:0-12928 GCA_045545855.1 Kiritimatiellia bacterium
CACTTCAGGGGCCATGATGCCTGAGTATACGACCTTCACTCTCTTTAATCAAGTGTCTAATTCACCTTTTGACTGCTTACCCGAATTTTCAAAACATAGTATACATTTTTTCTCCGGAATTTTCAAGTGGGAATTTTCAAATTTTTCATTGTACACTGATGCTTCCCTGATTCTCCCTTGAAGGCCGCTTGTCGTATCAAAATATGGGCCTGCCTGGTCAGCGGAAAACGCCGTCTCGAATGTCGCCAATTATTTACATTGACTTGACTTTCATTTGACACACTCATTATCCCCTTTTGCTATAATGTCTTTCGTCGGCAAAACTGCCGGCAGAAGGAGCAACACAATGGATATGAAAACAATCAAAACAATGACGCTGGCAATGATGACTGTCGCGATGGGTGCGTTCGGTTCATCGCAGACTTTCGCAGCCGAGCGGCCCGAGCTTCGCGCCTATCCGTTCAAGACGGACGTGACGGCGGGCGGTTCATACGCGAACGGGAGCGCGGTTGGCACGGACTATGTTGTCAGCGGGACGGTTTCGTCCGCACTGACATTCAGTTCGGACGTACCATACCGCGTCACGCTCGACAACGCGACAATCTCAAGCACGATAACGCTTTCGGGCGACGCCACACTGTGGCTCACGGGCGAAAGCGCCATAGAGACGACTGACGCAACCGCCATTGTTTCGACGGGCACTTTGACAATAGGCGGGCCGGGGTCTGTAACGCTCGCCTCCGCCCCGACCAAGAAGCAGACAGGCCCGGTTGTCGCCGAAAATCTCGTCGTGGCCGGCGGCACCATCTCGATCGCCCTCAACGCAGATGTGAAAAACGCCGCCGGCATCACACTCACGGGCGACTACGTTCAGATGGCCGGGTCGGTCGCAATCGATTGCGCCTCGTACGGAGCTTTGAACAAGGTGAACGGCATTCTTGTGAACAAGAAGGCCAAATCGGTGACGGTAACCGGCGGACAACTCTCGGTCGCAGTGTGCGGAGACAAATCGGTTGGCGTCTCGCTCGACAAGTCCGGCACGACAATGCTCCTCTCGGGCGGAACTGTCGAGCTCGCCGTCGCCGGCGACGGGGCCAAAGGCATCAAGGGGGACGAATCGTTCACGATGACGGGCGGGCTGCTCAACGCCTCCGTCACCGGCAATGTCCTCTACGAGAACTACGAAGACTCCAACGGCAGCAACTATGTCGTAAAGGTTTCCTCCACATCGCTTCTATCCTCTACGGGCAGCTATGTCGTGCAGGACACGTCGCCTGCCTACGCCGTGAAATGCGGCAGCATCGCGATTTCGGGCGGGACGGTGCGCGTCTCGGCGACGGGCATCGCCTCGCGGGGACTCTGCGCGGACGCGGACGGCGGAACGTTCGACATCTCGGGAGGCTTCTTCGACGTGACTTGCGCCGGCGGCGCGTCCGACACAATACTCGAAATGCTCGACGAAGAAGCCCTGACAACAGACATCGACAAGGCCACCGCGTGCGCCCTTCGCACATCAGAGACAAACAGCGTATTCACAATCACCGGCGGGACGCTCAACCTCGTCGCGAACGGGACCGGCGGCAAGTGCATTGTCGCCAAGGGGGAGCTCGTCATAGGCACGTCCGGACAGACCACGACCCCGTCCGACTCCGCCTTCCTCCCCGACATCCAGGCCGCGACATACGGCACGCAGATCTACGTCGCCGCAAAGAAACAGAAGAACTACCTGAGCGTCGGTACCGCAACTGTCGCCGACCTTGCGTCCACGACATACTACTTCGCCTCCAACAAGGTCGTCACAGCCTCGGGCGATAGCGTCGACCACTCAAACCCCAAGTGCATCAAGGCCGAGGGCAACCTCACGATGCATGGCGGCAGGATACGCGGTTTCTCGCAGGCCGAGGGCGGCGAGGGCTTCGAGTCGAAGAGAGTCATGACGATCAATGGCGGCGTGTTCGAAGCGACAACTTACGACGACTGCATAAACGCGGGAGATTCACTCGTAATAAACGGCGGCTACCTCTACTGCGGCGCGACCAACAACGACTGCATCGACTCGAACGGATCGGGCACCGACTCTATAGTAATCAACGGCGGAATAATCCTCTGCTTCACGGCGGCGACGCCTGAAATAGGCATAGACACCGACAACTCCAACGGGCTGAAAATCAACGGCGGCACGGTCGTCTCGTTTGGCAGCGCCGCCGGCAATATGGTCGTCGGCTCAACCGGGTCGCTCGCGACATACAAGGGCACTTCTGTGTCCGCCTCGACATACGCCGGCAAGTACCTGAAGATGGCTGGCGGCAGCAAGATGGTCTATGTGAAGGTGCCGTCCATGAGCAGCAGTTCGGGCTCGATCTCGCTTGTCTGCACTACGGACGGTTGCTCGTCTGCACCGTCCATCTCGGCCGCAAGCTCGCCCTCCGGCACATCCCAGAACTTCCACGGGGTGTATTTTCAGTAATCTCCATACGAAAGGAAAGCCAACATGAACAAGATCAATCTCATTTTTGCAACCGCATTCGCAATGGCCGCCTGCACTGCCGCCGCCGCAGGTCCGGGAGGCTGGAACCAGCCGGGCGGCGGGGGTAATCAACCCGGCGGCAACCAGCCGGGCGGCGGCGGTTCGTCTGCCACATGGACATTCGACACGTTTCTCGCGTCCTCCACTACCGCATCAGGCTTGATAATACGCGAAAGTACGATAACAGGTTTCGCGAGTCCGGCAGCGGCGACCGCAGCGTCGTCAGTTACGCAAATCGCCGCCGGCGCGCTCGCGGGGTGCACGACGATTACGAGCATAGACCTATCGGCGACATCAATTGCCGAAATTCCAGACTCCGCATTCGCAGGCTGCACGGCTCTCAAGACAGTGACGCTGCCGGTCTCATGCACGGCAATCGGTTCGAACGCGTTTGCAGGCTGCTCCGCCCTGACTGCCATTGCGGCAGAGGGAGTGACGCACATTGGCGACGACGCCTTTAGAGGCTGCACCTCGCTCGCGTCAGTACCATCGTCCGCAACGGTGTTTGGCGCGTATGCTTTCGCGCAATCCGGTCTCGCAAAAGTCAGCGTAGACTCTGCTGCGAGCGTGGGAGAAGGCGCGTTCGCAGGCTGCGAAAGCCTCAAGGCAGCAGAGTGGAGCCAGTCCACCCTGCCCAAAGCGGTGTTTGCGGGGTGCACAGCCCTTGATCAAGGCGACTGGTCGGGTGTGGGTGAAATCGGCCAGGCCGCGCTCGCGGGCATTCCCGCTGCGGCATTGACGCTCGACCCGTCGGCCGAACTCTCCGACTATGCGCTCGCTGCGGACACGGCAACATTGGCGACGACACTCGCAAACGCCTCGCTCCCCGCCTTCGCCGAGAGTGCATTCCTCGGGCGTGAAATCTCATACACGCCCGTCGCGGGTTCTGTGACGCGCATTGAAGCGGCCGATCTCGTCGAATGGCTGATTGCCGACGCCGGCGCGGTTTCGCCCTCTGTGACGCAACCGGCGGACTACAACACCGCCACCCTCGAGGCCTGGCTCGCAACCGGGAGCAACGCTTTCGCCTACGCCTACGCAGATGAGCTCGCGAACGACAGCTCGTTCACAGCCCTGACCGTCAACGGCACGAGCTTCTCGTTCACGGCACCCTCCAACACCGCGCTTTCCATCGCTGTTGAACCGGTCGCGAGCTACTCGCTGTCATCAGACACGGCAGACTGGAGCGCCGAGAACCTCGTATGGTCCGGCGACGCCGGCGCATACGTTGCGGCGGACACATCGCAGGGCGCGTGTTTTGTGCGTCTCAAGTTTGTATTCGGGTGGTGAATTTTGGTATAATGTATGCGGATGATTCGCGAAGTCAGACTGTTTCTTGTTGCGATACTTCTGCCGGCCGTGATTGTCGCGGCCGGCGGGGTGAGACTCGTCGTCTACACTTGGGAAAGCTTGTGGGACGAGGAACGCAAAGAGCTGGACATTCGCGCGGACATCATCGCGGAGGAGCTTGATTATCTCACCCGCGAATTGACTCGCGACGCGCGCCCCCCTCAGCGTCGCCGCCCACCGCCGCCCCACCCTGGCGACCGCCTGGCTTTAGAGAATAGAGAAAGCCTGGTGGCGGCCTGCAAGACGCTCGCCGAAAACAGCTCCATCATCGCAGGCGACACTGCTTTCAAAATTACGGATATGCACGGCGAGTGTGTCTTCGCGACGCCCGACTGGCCCTCTTCGCCAAGTGTCGCGCGGGAGCGCCACCTCGGTCCGCCGGGCGGCGGCGGCACGCTTCATGCAGCCCGCGCAGATGACGGCCCGGTGCGAGCCCGCGCCGTCGCGATTGCAGTGGCGGGCGCCGCCATCGTACTGCTGCTCGTCGCCGCGCTCGTTTCGGCGGGAGCGTTGCTGATCGGCACGCTCCGGCGCGAAAGACGCGAATCGCGCATGAAGACCGACTTCATCGACAACGTCTCGCACGAGCTGAATACGCCGCTCGCCGGCATTCGTCTGACCGCGGAACTCCTCGCAGACGGCAGAATTACCGAAGACGAGCGCCGTCAAGCGGCTTTCAAGTCGATACTCATGGAGACGGACCGCCTGTCGCGAATGGTCGCAGAACTGCTTGACTTCAGCCGCCTCGAAAAAGGAACGCACCGCTTTTCGCCAGAGGTGTTCGACCTCGCCGAATTCGCCACAGGTCCCGCAGAGGCGCAAGGTTTGGAGTCCATCTCGCGCGGCCGCGCCCGCGTAATCCCAATAGGGAAAGGCGCATTGGTTTCAGCCGACAAGGACGCGCTCAGGCAGATTGGCATCAACCTCGTCAGCAACGCTGTCAAATACTCCGAGGGGCCGATCGACATAGAGATCGAGAACAACGAGGTTCGCTTCATGGACCGCGGCAGCGGAATTCCCGCCGAATGCACAGAACGCATCTTCGAGCGGTTCTACCGCGTCGACGATTCTCTGGTCAGGCGCGAAGGCGGCAGCGGACTGGGGCTGCCCATCGCCCGCGCCCTCGCGCGCGGAATGGGTGGCGATATCGCATACTCGCCGCGTCCGGGCGGCGGGAGCGTATTCACTCTGACCCTCGCGCCCGCTGAAAAGAACAATGAAGGTGCAGCATCATGAAATACATTCTTTTTGCCGAAGACGACGACACTCTGCGCATTGGTCTGGAAACCACCTTCACCAGCGAAGGATACGAGACTTGTGGCTGCAAAGACGGCAACGAGGTTTTGGACGCCTTCAAACGGCGGCGCCCAGATCTCCTTCTGCTCGATGTCATGATGCCTGAAAAGAGCGGGTACGACGTTTGCGCCGAGGTGCGAAGGAGCGACCCAGACGTACCGATACTGTTCTTGACTGCGAAGACATCCGAAGCAGACTGCGTAATCGGGCTTGGGCTCGGCGCGGACGACTTCATCGCCAAGCCGTTCAGGATGAGGGAGCTTCTCGCCCGTGTTGCCGCCGCTCTTCGCAGGGCCGAAGCCGCGGCGCGCCCTTCCCGCACCGGGGGCGTGTTTCGAATAGGCGATGCTCTCGTTGATGCGACCCGCTTTCTCGTGACCGCGCCAGGCGAAGCCGATCAGACGCTGACTGTCAGAGAACTTGGGCTTCTCAAGACATTCGCCGCGCACAAGGGCGAGGTACTGTCGCGCGACGCGCTCCTGGACGCCGTATGGGGCGAGGACTACTTCGCCGCGAGCCGCACCCTCGACCAACACATCCTGCAGATAAGGCGCAAGCTCGGCGCGTCCGGCGCGCACATAGAGACAATCCGGGGGGCCGGCTACAGACTCAAGGCGTGACCGGCGCCCCCGGGCGGCCGGGGATGATAAAATAAGCCGTCTTTTTTCATATTTTAAAGCCCCCCCATTAAAAGCATAGAACCGAAGCGCCTGGGATTCGCTTCGGTTCGAGCAACAAGTGTAACCATAATTAGTATATGCGCGCTGACCATGGTAGTGACAAGATTTTTTAACTTTTTTTATATTTGCTACTTCATACAAGAAAAACGGCAAATACCTCGACTTATCATGACAGACTTGAGAGCTTCATCTGGCGTTTATTGTCCGAAAACAGCGGCGCAGTCGCGCGAGATCTGCGTTTTCAGCTCGTCGAGAGAGCCAAAGGTACGCTCATGGCGCACAAAGCGAAGGATTGAGATGTCGAACGCGCCACTGTCGAGCGCAACGCCGAGGCCCGGCGGGGCCTCGCGAAAATGAAGCTCCATGACAGGAGAGGGCCAGGCGCGCTCGGCCATCGTAGGTGCAACGCCCCAGTTGGCAATAGCGCGCTCGCCGAGCGCTTCAACCTCGTACACGCCAAATGGAAAGCGCGGCAGGTAATCGGGCAGGCGCAGATTGACAGTAGGGTAGCCGAGCCCGGCGCCGACACCCTTGCCCCGCTCGACAATGCCCGACACCCGCCACGCACGGCCAAGCATCGCGTTCGCGCCTTCAATGTCGCCGGCGCCGATCGCCTCGCGTACGCGCGTGGACGAAACCGGCTCTCCCTTGTACTCCACATACGGCACGACATCCACCTCAAAGCCCCTGGCCCGCAGCAACTCCGCATCGCCTTCGCCGCCCCGCCCAAACCGCCAATTGGCGCCGCAGCGTATCCTGTCAGCGTTGAACGCCCGAAGACGCGGGATGAAACCTTCGGCAGTGACATCGGCGAGTTCGCGCGTGAAATCGAGGGCGATCACATAGCGCACGCCACACTCGCGTATGGACGCTACACGTTCGCCGAACGACATTATCATCGCAGGTGCCGAGCCTGGCAGAAGCACGTTCAAGGGATGGCTGCGAAACGTCAGCACCGAATCGGCGCCGTCAAGTATGCGGCGGTGCCCCAGATGCACGCCGTCGAAGAAGCCGATCGCCAACACGCCAGCCATTACACAAACGCCCTCGCAGAGGGCAGCACGAACGAACGGAAGTCGACGATATCCGTTTCAAGCACCTTGTCGAACGCGACGGCGTCAGCGAGCGCAAAGCGCCCTACGCGCGTGCGGCGCAACGATTCCAGCGCGGCCCCGCAGCCTAGCGCGTCGCCAAAGTCGTTGACAAGCGACCGCACGATCAAGCCCTTTGTTCCTGACACCGAAAACCCAAGGCGCCCCCCTGCCTCAAGCGGCGCGACATCAAGTTTGTAGACATGGGCGAGAAACGGCTTGTGCTCGCCGGTGTCGGCTATCTCGTAGGCGGCGGAGCCCTCGCGCCTCACGGAGCACCAGCGGCTCTCGGTCTGGAAAATGTCGCCTCTGAATTCTGCGAGCGCCTTTTCGACTGCCGCCGCGCCAGGAAGCGCCGAACCGGGGGCGGCCTCGCCTATGACCTCGCCTTGGATATCATAGGTATTAGTCCTGAGGCCAAGGCGCATGACGCCCTCATAGGCGCGATCGGAGCCCATCACATCGCCGACAAAACGATTGGCGTCGTTTATCATCAGCACCAGAAGGCCGGAGGCCGCCGGATCGAGCGAGCCGCCATGGCCGACCTTGACCAGATTGAACTTTCGCTTGACCGTCTTGACGACAGTCGAAAAGGCGATGCCGGCAGGCTTGTCGACCAGAAGAAAACCGTCGAGGTCTTCAAGCATTCTAAGCTGGGTCAAGTTAGCCATCTGTCTCCTGTGGCGGCGGGAGGTTCCCGAGAATGGCCAGCACTTCGTCACCCTTCTCAAGCGAGAGATCCAGTTTGAAGGTAAGGCGCGGGGTGAATTTCATGCGCACCTGGCGGTTGATGAGCGCCTGGAAGTCGCGCGCATGGTGGCGAATGTGCTGCAGAGCGGTCTCCTTCAAGGCATCGTCGCCAAAAACCGAGATGAACACCGTGGCGTCCCTCAGGTCCTTGCCGCAGTGTACGCCCGTGACCGTGACAAGGCCCGGCGAGACCGTGTCGCCCTGCATTACCTGAAACATCCCCTCGGCGATGACTCGCCGAAGGAGGCTGTTCACTCTTTCTAGTCTATCTACTGACATGGGTCGTTTTATATCATATATGAGGCGTGTCGCGGGCGATTATCGCGCCGGCATCGAGCGATAGCGCTCGACGGCGGCCTTCCACGCGGCAGAACCGCAGAACCCGCACGATTTGAATTCCGGGCAGAAGCCGCGATAGACACACTCCGGCACACAGCACTCCGCCAACTCGGGCTCCTTCTCGGCTATAGCGTCGACTACGGCTTTCCAGGCGGCGCGCGTCTCGGCGCTCGCCTGGGCGCAGAGGCGGCGCCGTGAAATAAACATGACCGCCTGGGCGTTCGCGAAGCACTCGTGCATCACCGGCGCGTCCTGAGGCTTCATGGTGCGATCTTCGCCGGTGCGATCGGTGCGCTGGGTCGAAACAAAGTGTTCGATGCCGTATTTGTGCCGGACGAAATGAACCGACACCCAGTAGGGCAGGTCGAGCCACTTCCAGTTGAAACAAAGCTTGCGGATGGGCGAATGCTCGGCGAGAAGTATGCGCTTTTTCCACTTCGCGCCAGGCTCCTTGGTGCCCTCTTCCAGTCTGATGGTGGTGCGGGCGGCGTCCGCGACCTCGCGCCACGTGCCCTTTACCTTTAAAAACTTGATCTTCATTTGACCTGATCCTTGGCGTAGGGGCGAAAAGCGATGCGGCTTGGCTCGACAACCATGTCGTAGCGCTGCAGCGTGTCGCTACCTATTCTGTTCATGGGCATCTTGACGACGAGCGGACGAACCGCGAGCGGAATGCCTGCGAAGAGCTCGCCGGGCGCGCCGCGTCTGGGGGCGAGACCGGTACTGCCGTTCACGTCGACAGCCGAGAAATCCCGAACTTCGCCTTCGACCGGCCAGCCGACGGCCTCGTCAAGAAATGTGAACGACGAGGCGGAGTCGACTATCATCTCGACCGGACGCTCGCCGGCGCGCGCTCGGAAGGCGATGCGCATAGGGTCGTCCGCAAAGCGTCTCGCCGCGACCGTGAAGCCGTCAAGCCTCTCGGGCGCGGGGGCGAAGAACACCTCGCCGCCGCCAAGCGAGACGAGAGAACGCACTCGACCTATCACGTTCACGCCCAGGATACCGTCGATTTTAGCGCCGACACCATCGCCCAGATGGGCAATGTCCAGCGCCATCACGTCGAAACCGCCGAACACGGCATCGCCGAGCTTGAGCGAACCTGCATGAAAGAGGCGGGGGGGCTTCTCCACGTTCGTGACGCCGGCCAGGACCACATCTTCGAGCTTCGCCTGCGGCAGCTCGCGCTTCACGAAACCGAGGTCGAAGGTGGTGTGGGTCGCGCCGGTGTCAAAGATGAGCGTACAAGGGCGGCCGTCAATCGTCCCCTCGACGAGCGGCATATTGTTGCCCAGAACCTTTACCGCAACGCGCACCTCGTTCGTAGGCGCGGCCTTCGGACGGAACGGATCGGCATCAGCCGCGGCATAAGCGGCAAGCGGCGCGCCGCAGAGCGCGGCCGCCGCCATCACAGCGGCGCCAAGCGCCGCTATCGCACGCGTTCTGCCCATGCGCCTTACTTCTCCTTGAAGAACGCCGCGATCACCGCCTCGGCGAGATCGTCGGTGTCAAACTCGACGGTCAGAACCGCGGTGGAGCCGCTGCGGTCGACCTCGACGGCGTCGCGAGCCTGCTCGCCGATGGCCTTTATGGTCTCGGTGTCGACAACCTGCAGCATCTTGCCGTCCAGCTTCGCGCCAAGAGCAACACCAACGCTGGTGTAGACACGGCTGGAGAACTTGACGAGCGTCATAGCGCTCTCGACGACCTTCGCGAGCTCGCGCGAGCCGGCATCGACCGTCAGGACGCAACCGAGAATGTCATCGCTCAGGTTTACGTCGAGCGTTACGTTCTCGACATCCATGAACATATCAACGAGATCCTCGTCGCCGACATCCTTGCCGAATTTCTTGATTTCCTCTTCGACCTTCAGTATGCCGGCGATCGTCTCGGCTTCGGCGACCTGAACGCGCGCGATCGTGTCGTCCTCAAGCTCGGTCAGAGAGCCGAAGTCGCCGGAGCGCTCGCCGTCGCCGTTCTTGTAGAGGGCGATCATGCGGCCCGCGAACGCCTTGTCCTCGTCCTTGACGAAGCCGTGCACTGCAGTGCAGATGACATACTTGCCGTCGACAAACGCGATGCAGAGCCCGCTCGCGCCCGCGTAACGCCTGATGGGGCCGCTGTAGCCCGCCTCGACGTAAGCGTAAACGGGGCAATCGTGAAGCGTTTCGACCTTCTTGAGGCCAGACTCGGCGATCTCCTCGAGCGACATGCCCGCGGCGGGAATCTTCGCCTTGGTGTCGCACTTGACGACAAGCGCGAAGTCTGGCGAGAGCTTGCCGGGCGTCTGCTCGACGGTGACGCAGGCCCACTCGGGGTCGACAGCCGAGATATCCTTCTTGTGCTCCTTCACAAAGGCGTCGAACTCGGTCTCGGCGCTCTTGCGCTGCTCGGCGGGAAGCCCGTCGATGACAAGCTCGACGACATCCGCAATGTTCCAAAGGGCCTTGTCGAGATCGACGTATGCCGCCGCGACGGTGTTCGCCGGTATCTTCGGTTCGCCGCCACAGCCGGTGAACAAAACGGTTGACGCGGCAAGCGCCACTGCGATTATCAGCTTCTTCATGATTTTATCTCCTATTGCATTTTCCCGGCCCGTGGGCCAACTTCTCATCTAACGACAAAATTCACCATCCGCTTCGGCACGGCCACAACCTTGACTATCGTCTTACCCTCGAGGAACTTGGCGACGTCGGCGTTCGCCTTGGCGGCGGCCTCCATTTCGGCCGGGGTCGCGGCGACGGCCACCTTGACGCGACCGCGCAGCTTGCCCATGACCTGGACGGGTATCTCTATCTCGTCCTCGACAAGATCGGCCGGGTTGTACGCCGGCCACGGCTCGTAGGCGAGCGTCTTGTCGTGGCCGAGATACTGCCAAAGCTCCTCGCCAAGATGGGGGGCGAAAGGCGCGAGGCAGAGAACGAACTTCTCCAGACACTCGCGCGGCAGCCCGCCGGCTTTCGCGAAAGCCTCGGCCTCGTTGACAAAAACCATCATCGCCGATATGGCCGTATTGAAGTTCAGGCTCTCCAGGTCGTCGCCGACTTTCTTGACCATGGCCGCGAGACTCTTAGACTCGGCCTTCGCCGGCGCGCGGTCCAAGACCGGCGTCTCGGTGACGAGGCGGTTCGCTCTCTTGAGAAAGCGGTAGACGCCCTCGACGCCTTTTGTGGACCACGGCTTTACCGCCTGCAAAGGCCCCATGAACATCTCGTACAGTCTCAGCGAATCGGCGCCATAGTCGCGTATCACATCGTCGGGATTCACGACGTTTCTGAGGGACTTCGACATCTTGGCCGGGAACTCGGTCAGCTCCTCCATCTCGCCGCCTTCTTCCGCGCCCCAGGGCTTGCCGTCGCGCCATTCTATCTTGTCCATGGGCACGAGAACGCCGCGCTTTGTCTTGTAGGCCATCCCCAGTATCATACCCTGGTTGACGAGCCTCTGGAAAGGCTCCGGCGTAGGCACAAAACCCAAATCGAAGAGCACCTTGTGCCAGAAGCGCGCGTAGAGAAGGTGCAAAACCGCGTGCTCGGCGCCGCCTACATAGAGGTCTACCGGCAGCCACTTCTTCAAGAGCTCCGGGTCGGCAAAACACTTCTCGTTCGTCGGGTCGATGTACCTGAGATAATACCAGCAGCTGCCGGCCCATTGAGGCATCGTGTTCGTCTCGCGCACGCCCTTTCGCCCGGTCGCGGGGTCGACGACGTTCACCCACTCAGTCGCCTTGGCAAGCGGCGGCTCGCCGGTGCCCGTGGGCTTGTAGTCGGCGAGTTCGGGGAGCGTCAGCGGCAGGTCGTTCTCGTCGACGAGGCTCTGCGTACCGTCCTCCCAGTGAATCACGGGGAACGGCTCGCCCCAGTAGCGCTGGCGCGAGAAGAGCCAGTCGCGCAGCTTGTACTGCGTCTTCGCGCGGCCTACGCCGTGCTCCTCCAGCCATGCGATCATCTTCTTGCGGGCGTCATCAACAGAAAGCCCGGTGAGGAAGCCTGAAGAGACCATCACGCCCGTCGCGATGTCCGTGAACGCCGCGTCACCCGTGTATGGCACGGGGTCTGGCGAGGCGTTCTTCGCCTCTTCGCTGCCTGCGCTCGCCACGACCTGGACGATCGGCAGGCCGAACACCTTGGCGAAGTCGAAGTCGCGCTCGTCGTGCGCCGGGACGGCCATGATGGCCCCGGTGCCGTAGGAGGCGAGCACGTAGTCGGAGATGAATACGGGGAGCGGCGGGTTTGCGCGCACGGGATTGATGGCCGCAACGCCCAGCAGCCTTACGCCCGTCTTCTCCTTGTTCAGCTCCGTGCGCTCCAGGTCGCTCTTCGAGGCGGACTTCTTCCGGTATGCCTCCACTTCGTCGGCGTTGGCGATCAGCCCCTTCTCGAGCCATTTCGCGACGAGCGGATGCTCCGGGCTCATCACCATGTACGTCGCGCCGAAGAGCGTGTCGCAGCGCGTCGTGTAAACGGTGACTACGTCTTCGCCGCCGGGCCCGAGGTCGATCGTGAAGTCGACGAGCGCGCCTGTAGACTTGCCGATCCAGTTGCGCTGCATCTCCTTTATGCCTTCGGGCCAGTCGAGACCGTCAAGGTCCTTGAGAAGCCGTTCGGCGTACTCGGTTATCTTGAGCATCCACTGGCGCATGGGCCGGCGGATCACGGGATGGTTGCCGCGCTCCGAGCGGCCGTCGATGACCTCCTCGTTCGCGAGCACCGTGCCCAGCGCCGGGCACCAGTTGACGGGCACTTCGGCGACATAGGCGAGCCCCTTCTTGTAGAGCTGCTCGAAAATCCACTGCGTCCAGCGGTAGTACTTGGGATCGGTCGTGTCGACCTCGCGGTCCCAGTCGTACGAAAATCCGAGGGACTTGATCTGGGCGCGGAAGCGGTCGATGTTCT
>JAZQBR010000047.1:0-5656 GCA_045545855.1 Kiritimatiellia bacterium
CTTTTCGGGCAGCGCCTCCCAACCCTTGTTAAGCTCGCGGTAGCGCCTTAAGATATCTTTGAGCGAGCACGCGACAAAGAAGTACTGCTGGCGCAGCCTGAGCTCCTTGCCGGCGGTGGTGTTGTCGTTCGGGTAGAGTACCTTGGTGAGGTTCTCGGCGAGAACCTTGCTCTCGACAGCCTCGACATACGAGCCCTTGTTGAAGTCCGCAAGGTCAAACTCGTCTACGGCCTTGGCGGACCAAAGCCTGAGCGTGTTGACGGCGTCGCGGTAGCCGACGATCGGCAGGTCGTACGGGATGCCCTGCACCTGCTCCGCCGGCACCCAGCTCCACATCTGGCGGCCGAACAGCGTGATGCACTCGACATGCCCGCCGAAGTGGACGGTCTGGCTGTACTCGGGACGGGCCATCTCCCACGGGTAACCGTCCTTAAGCCATGCATCAGGCTCCTCGACCTGATTGCCGTTGACTATCTTCTGGCGGAAGATACCATAGTCGTACCTGAGGCCGTAGCCCATGCCGGCCAGGTTCAGAGTCGACATGGAGTCGAGGTAGCACGCGGCAAGCCGGCCGAGACCGCCGTTGCCGAGACCGGCGTCCGTCTCGTAGTCTCTGAGGTTGTTCCAGTTTATGCCGTACTCTTTGAGAGCGTCGCGGCAAAGCTGGTCCGCCTTGAGGTTGATGACATTGTTGCCGAGAAGCCGGCCCATGAGGAATTCAAGCGACATGTAGTACACGCGCTTGGTGTTCTGCCGGTGGTATTCCTCCTGGGTATTGATCCAGCGTTCGACGATGCGGTCGCGAACGGCGTTCGCGAAAGCCGTGTACTGGTCGCGAGGGGTTGCGCGCTCGATATCCTTGGCGAGCGAATACCTGATGTGCCACGCGAAGTCTTCCTTCAGCCCGTCGACAGACATCTCGACGCGGCGATCTTTTTTCTTGGGGGTCTTTTTATCCATGATACATTCCTTTCACGCCTTGCGGCGTCAGGTTGTGAGTCAAATCAGTTGAACAGTCCCTTGACGGCGTTGACTGCAGCGCCCGCGGCGTCGCCCGCGGCACCGGCGGCGCCCTTCATCGCGTCGCCCGCCATACCGGCGGCATTCTTCATCGCGCCGCCGGCGCTCTTCATAGCGTCGGTCGCCGTGCTGCCCGCGCTCTTCATCGCATCGGTCGCCATGCCGCCGGCGCTCTTCATCGCATCGGTCGCCGACCCTGCGGCGTCCTTCATCGTGTCGCCAGCGGCACCTGTCGCGCCCGAGAAGGCGTCCTTCATCGCGCCGGTCGCGTCCTTCATCGCGCCGGTCGCCGCGCCTGCGGCGTCCTTGACGGCGCCTGCCGCATCGCCCGCCGCGCCCTTCATCGCGTCGGTCGCAGCCCCGGCCGCGTCCTTCATCGCGCCGGTCGCAGCCCCGGCTGCGTCCTTCATCGCGCCGGCCGCATCGCCGACTATGTCGCCGACAGCGCCAACGGCGTTCGCGACAGAGCCCGCGCCCTCGATGGCCACCTTGAGCGCGCTACCCGCACCGCTGCACACTTTGTCGGCCGCATCGCAGATCGCGTCGACAATCGCCTTGAACGCGCCCTCTTCGCTCGCGCCGCCGCTGTCCTTGCCGATGTCGAGAATCTCGATTTCAGACACCTGCACAACAACATGGCCCCACTGTATCTTGGTGCCGGCTATGAACACACGGTCGATCACAACCTTCTTGCCCGGCGCTTCGCCCTTCGCAGGCTCGTCGCCGGACGGTTCGGCCGCCGGCTCGTCCTTGGCGGGCTTCTTGCCGCCCGAAGCGTTGTCGGCTATCTCGCGTATGTTCGAGAACGTCAGGTCGCCGTAGAACTCCAGGCCCGTCAGCGCAATCTCGTTGATGTGAATCGTGTCGGTAAGCGCCGAGAGCGTCGAGAGGCTGACGTCGAGCGAGGTCAGACCGACAGCGTTTGTCGCCGAAGACGAAAGCGCGTCGCCTACTGCCGCGACTGCCCCGGCGATGAGACCGCTCGACTCGGTCGCCTTGAAGAACCTCTCGGGATTCTGCAACTGCATGTCACCGACATGCAGGCGACCGCGGTATAGGTTGAGGTCCAGCTCGCCGAGATAGAACCCTGTCTTTGTCACTTTGGGCACGGCCGAATTGGCGGCCCCCTTGACGACCGGCCCGATCCACACGGGATGCGCCAGCACGACTATCAGCACGACCGCGAGCAGGAAGCCGACGATCTTGCACAGTGCTTTTATTGCTTTCATTGTTTTTCCTTTGTTTGTCTGTTTGTGAACCCGTTTCAGCTGTCGCAGTCGAGAATGTCGACAACGATTTTGGTGCGGTATTTGGCTCCCGGCGGCCCGACCTCGATGTGCTTCGGCGCCCAGCGCTCGCCGAACTTCTTGAGGCTTGTGCAGAAGAGTTCCCTCTTCACCTTGCCGTCGATGAGCTCCTCGGCCTGGAGCATGGCGCCGGTCCGGCGGTCGATCCACACGCGCACGGCGCGGTCGCCGTCCTTCAGCAGAAGCACACGGCAGAGTATGCCCTGCACGGACTTCTCCTCAGTCTCTTTGTCGAACGAGACGTCGTCCCACCACAGGTAGTCCATCGTTATGTCGCTCCACGTAACGTCAGTATCCAGAAGTCTGCCGCCTTTCTCGACCTCGAAGGTCTTGTTGCCGGAGTCTGTCACCGAGAGGCTGGTCTCGCCGTTCTCGCGCGTGAGTTTGTAGCTGTAGGCGGCGACCTTTGTGCCATGGCGGCTGCGGCGGTTGATATGGCCGTGCACCACCACCTTCTGGGGTATCATCGCGCGGCAACCTTCGACCATCTCGCGCGCGGTGGCATTCTCGGCAAAAACCGGCGCCGCCGTCAGCGCCGCTAGTTCAGCCGGCATGTCGCCGGCCGTCGGCGCCTGGACGGGCGGCGTGGGCGCGGCGGGCGCCGCCGCTGCCGCAAAAATCGCTGTCGCCAGAACCGCCGCCGTCATCTCAAGGCCTCCTCCAGCTCTGCGTCGACCGGTCCGCCGCAAATCTCTCTGCCGTGCTCGTAGTACCGCCTGGCCGTCTCCCTGCCGGCATCGCCCCGCGTCTTGAGCGTCAGCTTCGCGAGATTGTAGAACCCGTAGTAGCTGCGCGGATTGGACTCCGTCGCCTGTATCAAGGTGCGCTCCGCGGCCGCCATGTCGCCCTCGGCCGTCTCGACCGCCGCCCTTAGATTGAGAGCCGCCGCATCATTGGGGCGCTCCGCCAGCATCGCCACGAGCCTCTCCTTCGCCGCCGCGTAATCGCCGGATGTATACGCCCGGGCCGCCTCGGCAATCTTCGCCCTGCGCGCGGCGCGCTCGGCCTCGTCGGCCGCGTTCGCCGGCCTGGCGCCATGCTTCTTCTCGCGGCTCGCCTTCTCGGCCGCCTTCTTCTCCCTGTACAGCTTCTCCAGCCCGGTCGTGTCGGTCACGGCCACCGCCTTGGCATTCTTCTTCGCCTGGTCGATATAAAGAGAGTTTATGGCCGACTCTATGAACGCCTTCTTGTTTCTGACCGACGAAAACTCGCTCGTCTCCGCTCGCTCGGGATTCTCTATCTCGAGACGCTCGAGCTCCGCCAGCGCCTGTCTGTACTTATCGACAGCCTCGGTCGTCTTGCCGTCCGCGGCGAAATCGGCCGCTTCATCCATAAACTTCGACGCAGGCTCCATCAACTCTGACATCCTCGGCTTGTCAGAGTCGCCAGAACTCCCGAAGGGCCAGTACCAGGAGGCTCCGGCCCCGAAAGAAACGCCAAGCGCGGCTATAAAGGGTACAATTCTTCTCATGGGTCGTATATTATACCAAAAATGTGCCCCGTTGTGGTATAACAATAGTCCGCTATTCTATTCAGCAGCCTTTCGGCTTTGGCGGCAGGCGGCCGTTCTCCAGAAGATCCCGGACGATCATCTTCACGTCGGTTTCAAACTCGCCCCTCGCTATCCACCTGAGATAATTGGGCTCGTCAAGCATCAACTTCTTCAGGCTGACGCCTTTTTTCTTGCCGAAATTGACGGTAAGCTCGCCGTCGCGCCAGCGAAGCATGCCATAGCGATCGGCGTTCAGCGGGTCGTGCGGCACAAGATACTCGTCCATCTCGTCAACGGTCTGGGGCAGCGACGGATACTTCTCCATCTGGGCCTTGAGCACCTCGGCCGTCGCTCTGGCGTCGGCCTCGGCGCCATGCGCTCCCGCATGTTCGCGCCCGAGGTAGAAGCGGACGGCTGCCGTGAGATCGCGAGGCTCCATCTTGTGGTAGATGCGCTGAACGTCGACGTGCTTTCGCGCGCTGGAGGCGAAATTCATCCCGACACGCGCGAACTCCTCCTCGAGACACGGTATGTCAAAACGGTCCGCATTGAATCCAGAGAGGTCGCAACCGTCGAAGAACGCGAAAATCTCCTTGGCTCTGTCGGCGAAAGTCGGGCAGTCCTTGACTATTTCGTTCGTTATGCCGTGTATGGCCGTAGTTTCGGGCGGAATCTTCACGCCCGGATTGAGAAGCCACGTCTTCGTCTCGTCTGTGCCGTCCGGCATGAGTTTGACGGCGGCGAGTTCTATAATACGGTCCTTGCGGGGGGCGGTGCCGGTCGACTCAATGTCGAACACGACCAGCGGGCGGGTAAGCCTAAGCATTCACAAACTCCAGTAGGTCATTTCTGTAAAGCGCGCGCACGGCGTCGCAGTCGAGGGTGTGGCCGGCGCGATAGCTCACGACGGTGCCCACGAAACGGTGCTCGCCTGTAAGCGACAGCGCCGCCATTAGATCGAGCGTCGCGCGGTGCCAGACGGGCTCGAGGTATTTGCCGCCCACCGGGAAGCGCGGCTCGGTGTAGTAGCCCTTCGGCCCGTGTATGAGGATATTCTTCTTGTTGTAGCCCCAGTTGCGGGTTGCGGCGAAGAACTTGCCGACTGTTTTCGCCAGTATGTACTGCCGGTGGGTGGCGTTGGTCCTCGCGAGGCTCGCGTAGCGAAACGTCTCGGCCGTCGCGTCGAAAAGGACGCGCTGCCGGCCGATAACCGTATTCCACGAAATCGCGCAGTCTATGCGCAGGTTGAGCTCGCCCTTGCCAGCCGGGAGAAAAAGCAGAAAATCGCCGCGCCTGCCGCCGAAAGCGAGAGGCTCCTTGACCGTCACGAATGTCGCCGGCGTGTCAATCTCTATGATTTTCGCGTGCTCTACGGCTTTTACGAGCGGCAGCGACGACTGGTCGAAAAGCGGAGGATCGCCGCTGTTGACTTTTATCAGCACGTCGTCGACGCCGAGCCCGGCTTTCAGGGCGACGATATGCTCGACCATGCGAAGGTAGTTGTGGGGCGAGCCTGAGCGCAGTACGAGATTCTGGGCGCTCGTCCACAGATTGGCGATATCGACCTTCGTGTCGAGCTGCTCGGGCTGGTCCATGCGGCGTATCCACCAGCCTGGCTTCGAACTCGGCGCGAAGGTTATCGTCTGCTTTTCGCTGCCTTTGAACGTGCCGACGCCTGCGACCGGTGCCTCGCCCAGAAGCCCGCGCCGCTTCAGCGAGAACGGGCACGCGCGACTGTCCGCCAGGCGCGTCTCGTCCACCGGCTGCTCGCGAAACTTCGAATACGGCGCGGCGATTGCCGCGGGGGCGCCGGAAAACGGTCTGCCTTATTTGTAGT
>JAZQBR010000048.1:0-4676 GCA_045545855.1 Kiritimatiellia bacterium
GCTTGTCGCGGCGAAAGCAGCCGGGGCCGAGGCGTGCGTGGCGCCCGGCTTCGACCCTGAGATTGTCAAGGCCGCGAACGCGCTCGGCATGCCGTTCTGCCCCGGTATCGCCACGGCGTCGGAGCTGAGCCAGGCGCTCGCGCTCGGCTGCACGATGGTGAAGTTCTTCCCGGCGGAGTCCGCCGGCGGCGTAAAATACATCAAAGATCTCTTGGGCGCGTTTCGCTGGACGGGGGTCAAGTTCATGCCCACGGGCGGCGTGAAGCTCGCGAATGTCGGCGACTATCTGGCCGTGCCCGAAATCATCTGTTGCGGCGGCACGTGGATCGCCCCCAAGGCGGCGATTGAATCGGGCGACTGGGCGGCTATCGAGAAGCTCGCGGCCGACGCGGCCGGGCTCGTCAAGAAACTCAGAGGCTGAAGGGGGGCGTTATGACAGATGATTTCATGGTGTTTTCGGGTACGGCCAATCCGGCGCTCGCCGAGAAGGTGGCCAACTACCTCGGGCGTCAGCTGAACAAGATAGACATCAGGCACTTTCCCGACGGCGAGACGTTCTGCCAGGTTATCGACCCCGTGCGCGGCAAGGACGTTTTTGTCATCCAGTCGGGCAGCCCCCGCCCGAACGACGCGTATATGGAGCTGTTTATAATAATGGACGCACTCCGTCGCGGCAGCGCGGCGCGCATAACCGCGGTTCTGCCGTACTACGGCTACGCCCGCCAGGACCGCAAGGACCAGCCGCGCGTGCCGATAACGGCGCGGCTCGTCGCGAATCTCATCACCAAGGCCGGGGCCGACCGGGTGCTGACGCTCGACTTGCACGCCAACCAGATACAGGGCTTTTTCGACATACCCCTCGACCACCTCAAGGCCGAGCCTGTCATTCTCAAGTACATACGCGACCAGCACTGGGCCAACCCGGTCGTGGTCGCGCCCGACACCGGCGGGGCGAAGACAGCCTACGGCTACAGCCGAAAGCTCGGCTGCGGGCTGGCGATTGTCGCCAAGCAGCGCACGGGCGATTCTACAGTCGACGCGTTCTCGGTCGTCGGCGATGTCAAGGACTGCGACGTCATAATGATTGACGATATGACGGCGACAGGCGGCACGCTCTCGGCGGCGGCCAAGATGTGCCGCGAGAACGGGGCGAAATCGGTGCATGCGTTCGTGTCGCACTTCCCGCTGACAGCCAAGGGCGAGGAGCGTCTCATGACCGAGACCCAGCTCGACGAGCTCGTGATAACAGACTCGATTCCGCTCAGGGCGGGGTTCGATCCGTCGCGGCTGCCGTTCAAGCTGACCCAGCTCTCGGTCGCGCCGCTCATCGGCGAGGCTATAAAGCGTACGCATGAAAACGCGTCGATAAACGACTTGTTCAACCACGAATGAAGATTGTCGTCGGCCTAGGCAACCCGGGCGCGGAGTACGCCAATACGCCGCATTCCGTAGGCTTCGAGGCGGTGGACGCGATAGCCGCGTCGATTGGCGCGGCGTGGGAGCCGAAGCGGGCGTTCTCGTGCCTTTGGGCGCGCGGCACCCTGGCGGGCGCGCCGGTGACGCTCGTAAAGCCGCAGACATACATGAATCTCTCGGGCGACTCGGTCGCGCCTGTCATCAAGTACGGCAACGCGACGGCTGACGATCTCGTGGTGGTGCAGGACGACATTGACCTGCCCGCCGGGCGGCTGAGGATACGCAAAGGCGGCTCGTGCGGCGGGCACAACGGCATAAGAAACATCATAGAACGCCTCGGCACCCAGGCTTTCATACGCGTCAAGATAGGTGTGGGCAAAGACCGCGCCAACGTGATCGGCCACGTGCTGGGCAAGTTCGACCCGGCGACCCGGCGCATCATCGACGCCTCGGTCGCCGCCGCGGCCAAGGCATGCGAGGCGGTGCTGCGCTTCGGGCCCGAAAAGGCGATGAACGAATTCAACGGCTGGACCGCGCCGACTGGCGGCGAAGCGCGGTGACTGCAAGACACAAGAAAGGAACCCATGAGAAAATCGGCGCTCTCGCGCGACACCAAGGAGACCAAGATATCGCTTGAGCTGAACCTGGACGGTTCCGGCGAAGGCGTGATCGATACCGGCATAGGCTTCTTCAACCACATGCTTGAACTTCTGAAAAAGCATGCGCTTCTAGACCTCACGGTAGTCGCGAAGGGCGACCTTGATGTCGACTATCACCACACGGTGGAGGATGTCGGGCTTGTCTTCGGCAAGGCTCTGGACGAGGCGCTCGGCGACAGGCGCGGCATAACGCGATACGGCTTCGCGTCGATACCCATGGACGAGTCACTCTGCGAGACGTCGCTCGATCTCGGCGGCAGACCGTACCTCGTCATGATTTCGCCCATGAAGCACATGTTCGTCAGGGACTTCGAAGTGAAGCTCGTCGAAGAGTTCTTCAGAGCTGTGAGCGTCGAGGCGAGGTGCAACATACATCTGCGCCAGATTTACGGCGACGAGGCGCACCATGTCTGCGAAGGGCTGTTCAAGAGCTTCGCGCGCGCGCTCAGGGCCGCGAAGGCCGTGGACCCCGACGAGAGAGGCGTGCCGTCTTCGAAAGGAGTGATATGACGATACTGCCGGCGATAGATCTCAAGGGCGGCAAGTGCGTGCGCCTCAGGCAGGGCAGGGCCGACGATGTGACGGTCTATGGCGACGACCCTGCCGCGCAGGCGCGCGACTGGGCCTTGCAGGGCGGGCGCGAGCTGCATGTCGTCGACCTGGACGGCGCGTTCGAGGGCGCGCCGCGCCACGCCGAAACAATAGCCGCGATCATCAAGGCTTTCGGCGGACCCGTGGAGGTGGGCGGCGGCATACGCACGCCTGACGACCTGCGCGCGGTCATGGAGGCCGGCGCCGCGCGCGCGATCATAGGCTCTGCCGCGCTCGAAGACCCCGAGTTCCTCTCGGCCGCGGTCGAGCTGTACGGCGACAGAATCGCGGTGGGCATAGACGCGAGAGACGGCCTTGTACAGACGAAAGGCTGGGTCGCGACGACAGACGTCAAAGCGACCGATCTAGCGAGGGCCGTCGAGAAAATCGGCGTCAGGACGATTATCTACACCGACACCGCCACAGACGGCATGCTCAAAGGGCCCAACCTCACACAGATGGCGGCGATATGCGACGCGGCGCCGCTTTGCCGCATAACGGCGTCGGGCGGCGTCAGCTCGCCCTACGATATCGAGAGCCTGAAGGGGCTGGAGCGGGCCAACCTTCGCGCCGCTATCGTCGGCAAGGCGCTTTACGACGGGCGCACCACCATAAGAGAGCTGAACGCGGCGGCGCTGTGACGCCGAAAGGAGAGACTGGCATGGCCGAGAAACCCAGAGTGGAGACTCTTTCGAACGGACTTAAAGTGGTGCTCGCCCCCTGCGAGGCGGAGTCGGTGCTCTTCGGCGTTTTTGTCGACTCGGGCTCGCGCCACGAGACGGCGAAGACCGCCGGCATCTCGCATTTCATCGAGCACATGCTCTTCAAAGGCACGCCTACGCGGCGGCAGATCGACATCACACGCGAGATAGAAGGGCGCGGCGGCAATTTCAACGCCTTCACAAGCGAAGAGGCCACGTGCTACTACGCCCACCTGCCAAGCGAGCGCTATGTCGAAGCCATCGACATAATACTCGACATGTATCTGAACGCGACGATACCCGACGACGAATTCGAGCGCGAAAAGCAGGTTGTCATAGAAGAGATACGCATGTACGGCGACGAGCCGGACGCCATCGCGATGGAGAATCTCCAGCGCGCGCTCTTCCCGAAGAACCAGCTTGGCGCGCCCGTCGCGGGCACTCCCGCCTCGCTGGCGCCGATGCGTCCGGAAGATCTCCGCCGCTACATCAACTCCCACTACACGCCGTCGCGCACTATCGCCATTGTCGTCGGCAATTTCGACGACGGGCGCGCCATCGCCGAAATAGAAAGGCGCGTAAGCGGCTGCCGCCGCGCTCCGCGCAGGCTCGGCGCGACGCCTGTCGACTTTTCGCTCAAGCCTCGCGGCGAGGTCGTGGTCAAGAAGGACGTCCAGCAGACGCAGCTCGCGCTCGGCTACAGGACTTTCGGCGTGGCCGATCCGCTGAAATACGCGGCGACCGTGATGGACGCCGTGCTGGGGCGGGGGATGTCCAGCCGTCTCTTCCAGCAAGTGCGCGAGCGGCGCGGGCTCAGCTACGACATTTCTTCGCGAATGCAGTTCTTTCGCGACGCCGGCATGTTCACGGTCACGGCGGGTCTCGACGGGGCCAAGGCGCGCGACACGCTCGCGACCATCGACCGCGAACTGGACAGAATCCGTTCCCGCAAGGTTCCTCGCGCGGAGCTTGAGCGCATCAAGGAGTTTCTTGTCGGCAACTTTCGTCTGGCGCACGAGCGCGTGACATCCAAGCTGTTCTTCTACGGCAGCACGCTGTTGTCGTTCGGCCGGCTTGTAACGACGGCAGAGCAGGTCGACGCGATACGCGCCGTCACATCCGCCGACGTGATGGAGGCTGCCGAGAGAGTGCTCGACCCGGCCAACCGGAGCGTCAGCTGGGTCGTGCCGGCGAAATCTGCCAATCAAGCATCGATAACATAAAAAGGGAAGGTGGCGGGTCATGAAGGCTGGGAGCATTATCGGGGCGTTGCTGCTGGCTGCGGCTGCGGCTTGGGCCGACGAGCCGG
>JAZQBR010000049.1:0-17907 GCA_045545855.1 Kiritimatiellia bacterium
CCGCTTGGCCTCCGACTTGGCGCTCTTGCCGAAGACGGCCTGGCTCATGAAACACCGCCCCGACTCGGCGACGCACTGCGCGCCGTGCACGAAGCACTCCACCTCGGCCCCGGTGCGCTCGACTATGGCCTTGACTTCGGCGAGGGTGCATTCGCGCGCGAGGACGACGCGCGACGCACCCTGGGCGAGCAAAAACTCCACTGCCGCTGAATTGGAGGTCGACATCTGGGTCGATATGTGGAACGCGGCGCCGTGGCGGCGGCAGAGCGAGACTACGCCCCAGTCGGCGACGATAAACGCGTCCACCCACGGCTTCGCCTCGACGATCGTGCGCTCGACCTCGGCGCTCTCGCCCTCGAACATTATCGCGTTCAGCGCGAGATAGGCCTTGACGCCGCGTGCGCGGCACCGGCGAGCGATTTCGGGCAGGTCGCCAAGCGTGAAGTTGACTCCGCTTCTCGCGCGCATGTTGAAAGTGCCGAGGCCGAAGTATACGGCGTCGGCGCCGGCGTCAAGCGCGGCCTGGAGGCACGTGAAATCGCCCGCCGGCGCGAGAATCTCGGGGGTTTTCATCATGCCGCGCCCTCCGCCTTCATCTTCGGCTCCTCGTTCTTCAGATACGTCCGCGCCGAGTCGACCGCGCCCTCGGCCATGGCGGGCGTCGCCTCCACGCCGGCGAACTTGACGAGATCGGCGGCCTCCAGAAACTCCCTGAGGGCGAGCGACGACGGCGTCGCCTTGCCAGAAGACGCAAGCTCGGCGAAGAACTCTTCAGTCGTAAGATGGGGGGCTCTCACGCCATAGCGGCGCTGCACGTACCGCCTCACGACCATAGTAAGCTCGACATAGAAGTCTTTGTAGCGCCCGCGTTCGGGCAACGCCTTTTTCATCAAACGCCCGAGCTCGGCCCACGCGCGTTCGATCGGGCTCATGAGCCGCTCTCTGACGCGGCGCGCCGCGAGCCTGACGAGCGCCACCGCCGCCGCGACAAGCGCTATTGCGGCGGCGAGCGCCGCCGCGCACACTCCAACCAGCCGCCAGCTGAGGGGCGGCAGATCGCGCGACGGGTCGACCTCGATCGGCCCGTCGACATGTGCGCGAACGGGCGGCTGCTCGAAGACGACGGGGCCCGCGACAAACGGCCCGGCCGACGTGGCGACCGCGAACGGCGCAATCTTGTACGCCTCGGCGCAAGGCTCCGGCTGGAGCCGCCAGTTGACGGTCTGGGTTGTCGAACCGTCCGCGGCGATCTCGGGCTCTTCGGCAAACTCCTCCGCGAGCGAGAAGCCTCTCACGCGCGGCCTCAAATCTGGCGGCGTCGCCTCCACGCCCTTGGGGGCGGTCAGCTTGAGAGTTACGAACATGCTGCGCGCGGGGTCGACGCGTGTCGCGCCCGTCTCGACCGAGAGGCCCACACCGCCCTCGCCGCCGCCGCTCCAGACCACCGCCGCCAATATTAGAGGTATACCGCACATCATATCTTTAAACCTTCTGCTTTCACCTTTCGATCGCCGGCCGACGGCGCTCACTTTCTCTTTCGCGCGCGCGCACGGAAGAGCCCGCGCACCTCGTCAATGTACGGCCGGTCGGTCGAAAGCTCCATTGCGTCCATGCCGGACTTCCTGAAAAACCGCCTGATCTCGTCCCTCTCCGCCGCGGCTCTCCCGGCGAAAGCGGCGCGCACGGCGGCGCTTGAGGTGTCGACGAGTCTGACCTCGCCGGTCTCCGGGTCCTCGAGTTCGACGAGCCCGGCATCGGGGAGCGCCGCCTCGGCAGGGTCTGCGACGCTGACGCACACGACGTCGTGGTGGCGCGCGGTCGCCTGGAGAAGACGGCCGAAGCGCATCAACCCCCCGCCGGAACGGTCCATGAAATCGCTGACGAGAAACACCACCGCACGGCGCTTCTGCACGCCGTTCAGAAACTTGAGCGCGGCGGAGATGTCGGTCGCGCCGCGCGCGTCCTCGCCGGCCGCCAGCACTTCGCGCGCGAGCCGCATCACCGAATCGCGCCCCTTGCGCGGCGGTATGTACTTTACGATACGGTCTGAAAAAAGCACAAGCCCCACTTTATCCTGGTTGCGTATGGCCGTCAGCGCCAGAAGAGCCGTCAGCTCGGCCGAGAGCTCCGCCTTGGTCCGCTCGCGGCTGCCGTAGCTCTGCGAACCCGACACGTCCACGAGAAAGAGAATCGTGAGCTCGCGCTCCTCGCTGTAGCGCTTGATGTGCGGCAGGCCCGTACGGGCGGTTACGTTCCAGTCTATCGACCGCACGTCGTCGCCGGGTTCGTAGGGCCGCACCTCGTCGAACTCCACGCCCTGGCCTTTGAAGGACGAGTGGTAGTTGCCGCTGAGCTCGTCGTCCATGAGACGCCGGGTGAGCACGCGTATGCGCCCCACCTTGGCCATAAGCTCGTTTACGTCCATGGCCATCTCACGGCACCGCCACTTCGCCGAGTATCTTGTCGATCACCATGTCGCTGGTGATGTTCTCGGCCTCGGCCTCGTAGGTGAGCAGTATGCGGTGGCGAAGGACGTCGTGGACGACTTCCTTTACGTCCTGCGGCGTCGCGTAGGGGCGGCCCTTCAGGAGGGCGTTGCCGCGCGCGGCGAGGTTGAGCGCGAGCGTGGCGCGCGGGCTCGCGCCATTCTGGATGTGGGCGCTCTTTTCGCGGGTCTTGAAGACTATCGCGAGAATGTAGTCGCCCACTTTTTCGTCGCAGTAGACCTCGTTCAGCGTCTCGCGCAGGGCGGCGATTTCGGCCGGGGTGGCGACAGAGCGGGCCTGCGGCTTCTCGGCGCTCTCTGCGAAGCGCTGCATTATGCGCCGCTCGTCGGCGAGCGTCGGCGGCTCTACGAGGCATTTGAACATGAAGCGGTCGACCTGCGCCTCGGGCAGGGGGTAGGTGCCCTCCTGCTCGATCGGGTTCTGGGTCGCGAGCACGAGAAACGGCTGCGGCAGCTTGTATGTCTCGTCGCCTATGGTAACCTGGCGCTCCTGCATCGCTTCCAGCAGGGCCGACTGCACCTTCGCGGGGGCGCGGTTTATCTCGTCGGCCAGCAGCAGGTTCGTGAAGACCGGACCTTTCTTCGGCGTGAACTCGCCCGTCTTCGGCGAATAGACGAGAGTGCCCACGACATCGGCGGGCAAAAGATCCGGCGTGAACGATATGCGCCTGAAGTCCAGGCCGAGCGCCTTGGCGAGCGTGTTGCACGAGAGCGTCTTGGCGAGGCCGGGCACACCCTCGAGCAGTATGTGGCCGTCTGTCACGAGCGCCAGCAGAAGCCTGTCGACAAGCTTCTCCTGGCCGACAATCACGCGCCCCACTTCGTCGCGTATGTTCGCCACGAGCTCCTTCTGGGCGGCTATTCTAGACTGCGCGGTCTTTAGGTCCATCTTTATTGTCTCCTTCTTTTTTCTTTTCTGAAATCAGCCGGCGCACGGCGTTCCAGTCGCCGCGCCTGAACGTCTGGCGGTCGAACGAAAGCCGGTAGAGCCTTTCGGCGTCCTCGCGCGAACCCGCCGCGGGCAGAGCCCCCTTCTCGCGCGCGAGACGCTCGCACCACAGCGTGCGCACGAACTCCTGCAAAAGCTCGCCATGGCCGCGTCCGCACACTTCGGTGTTGCCCGAGATTGCGACGGCCCGGTCGAACCACGCGCGCTCGCCGGGGGGCAGCGAATCGGCGAACGCGGCCATGAGATCCTCCCCCTTTTCGCACTCCGCCAGATACACGAGCGTGAAGCGGCGGGTGAACTCGTGGGCGAAGACATCGTGCGGCAGAAGCTCGCCGGTGACGGCGGCCGTCTCGGCGTCGTACTCGTTGGCGAGAAGAAAGCCCATGAACTCCATTTCGCCGGCCGGCGGCGGCAAGGCGAGCGCGGCGGGCGCGGCGTCGTCCCCGGACGAATCGGGCCCGCCGTCCGGCGCCGGGGGGCCGTCACCGGGCGCATCGCCGCCGGCGCTCGCGGCGGACGCCGCCCGCGATGGTGCGCGCGGCGCCCCGGCCGCCGCTTTGGCGAGCTCTTCGGCGAGGGCCGCCGCCGGCAGCTTCAGCAGTTTCGCGGCCTCGTCGACGAGACTCGCGCGCAGCACGGCCGACGTGCTCGCCGCGATTGTCGCGAGAACTTCGCGCGATACGCGCGATACTGCGTCTATCGAATCGGGGTTCTGCTCCTTGGCGCGCTCGACGCGGCACTGAAAGCAGGCTATCGACTCGGCCCCGTCGACAAGCGCCTGCAAATCGGCCGGCGGGTGGGAGGACAGGTACGAGTCGGGGTCGTCGCCGCCCGGCAGGCTGACCACGCGCACCGGCATGCCCAGCGCCAGCAGCAGTCTCGCGACCTTCACCGTCGCCTTGTGCCCGGCAGCGTCATCGTCGTACATGAGAACCGCCGAATCGGCGACGCGCTTTATCATGCGCGCATGCTCCTCGGTGAACGCCGTCCCCTGCGAGCCGACGGCTGTCGTAAAGCCGTTCAGGTGCAGACGTATGGTGTCTATCTGGCCTTCGCAGCATATCACCTCGCGGTGGGGCGAGCGGACGATTTCGCGCGACGCGCGGTCAAAGCCGAAGAGCACGTCCGACTTCTTGAAAACCGGCGTTTCGGGCGAGTTCACGTATTTGCCCGACCGCTTGTTCTCGACGAGCTGGCGGCCTGAAAAGCCGACTACGCGCCCTTGTCTGTCGCGAATCGGGAACATGAGCCGCCCTGCGAAACGGTGATAGCCGTCGTCCGACGGGCCATTGGGCGCTTTTACGACCCCGGCCGCCTCGACCTCGTCCAGCGTATAGCCGTATTTTTCGGCCCACTTTTTTATGGCGGACATTCCGTTCGGCGCGTAGCCTAGGAGCCAGTCGTCCTGCACGTTCCCGTCCAGGCGGCGCTTGGCCAGATATTCGCGCGCGGCGGCGGCTTCTTTCGCGGACGCGAGACAGCGGTGGTAGAACTGGGCGAGTTCGGCCATTAGGGCGAAGAGGCGTTTGCGGCGCGCCGCTTCGGGGTCGTGCCGTTCGGCGATTTCGATACCACACTGGGCGGCGAGTTTTTTGACGGCCTCGACGAAGGAGAGCCCTTCCTGGCGCTGGACGAACTTTATGGCGTCGCCGTTTTCGCCACAGCCGAAGCAGTGGTAGAAGCCTTTGGAGACGTTGATATGAAAGCTTGGGGTTTTCTCGTTATGGAAGGGGCAGCACGCGACGAGGCTTGAGCCGGCGCGTTTGACGGCGACGCCATAGGACGAAATCAAGTCCCCCAAATCAATGCGGGACTTGATATCTTCGATTACGCCATCTGATATACCCTGCGCCACGGGGCGGTATTTTACCATATTGCCCGGCGCAGGGCAAGGGGGAGCGCCGGCAAGAAGAGTCATTTCGTGACATACACCTTCGCCGACGCTGCAACGCCTTCGGGCGAGAAACAGGTGACGACATGGCGGCCGGGCGGTATTTCAACGGCAATCGCGCGCGCACCGGTCGACTCGCCAACCGGCCGCCCGTCAAGAAACCACCAGACGCGCGCGTCCGGCGGGTTGCCCCCGGCGGCACACACAACACGCTGCTGCGGCACGCCCTCGACAAGTTTGAATGTCGCGCCATCCTCGGGCTTCGCGACTGATAGCGAAGCGGCTGCGGCCACGCGCCCGAGAAACGCCGCCACACGCGGGTCCTCGCATTCTATTACGCGCCCGTCGAACCCGCGTCTGTGCAGCTCGCAGAGCCTCGGCAGACTGCGCCCTTCGATGGCGACGCCCGGCACCGTCTTGGGACAGTCGGGGCCTGCGGCAAGTCCGCTCGCCTCACACACAGGGCGGCGCACTATCCCGCCGGGTTCGACGAACCACGGGCCGGAGCCTTGCGGATACAGCGCGCGCGCGATGCGCCAGGCTTGCGGGGCGGCGGCCTTGGCCCCGACTACGGACTCGTCGCCGAAACCGCTCACATGCCCGCACCAGACTCCAACGACATATTCGGGGTTCCAGGCCACCGTCCAGGCATCGCGATAGGCGGCGCTCGTGCCGGTCTTCCATGCGAAACGCGCGCTCTTCACATCCGCGACATGCCCGAACGCGGCGGCGGCGCGCTTTTCATCAGAAAGCGTCTCGGAGACGAGATACGCCGCCTCGCGCGACAGCACGCCCCCGCCGCCGCCGGCCGAAAACGCCAGATCGCGGTATGCTTTCACGAGCTCTACGAGCGTCACCTCGACATTTCCTATGGCCATGCCCAGCCCGAATCGTCCGTCCGTCTCGTTCATGTGGGCGAAACCCAGCGACCTCAGAACCGCGCCAAAGCGCGTCACCCCCACACGCCCGGCCAGCTGCACGAACGGGATATTCAGCGAAAGGACGAGAGCCTCCGACGCTTTGACCCGCCCGCGCCACTTCGCGTCAAAGTTCGCAGGGCTGTAGCCTTTGTAGGCGCAAGGCACGTCCACAAGACGTTCATCGGGCGTGAGCAACCCGAGATCCATCGCGAGCGCCGCCAGAAAAGGTTTGAGGGTCGAGCCCGCCGGACGCGGCGCGAGGGCCGTGTTGACCTGGCCGTGGCCGGGGTCGAAGTAGTCGCCACTTACCGCAAGGGCGATCACCTCGCCGGTCGAGACGCGCGCGACGACCGCGGCGACGGAGTATCCGCCAGACTTCGCGGCCGAATTCACCACCCCGTCGCAGAGCGCCTGCACGTCGGGGTCGAGGGGCGTTCTGAAGTCGCCGCTATGGCGCTGCGCGTCGCGCCCGGCGCCAATAACTTCTTTGAGGTAGTAATCGCAGTAATACGGAGACTTGAACGGACGCGGCGCGCGGCAGACGACTGGCGCGACACTCTCGGCGGCCTCCTTCTGGGCGGCGCTTATGAACCCGAGCTCCTGCATGCGCGATAGAACATAGCTGCGGCGCTTCATGGCGCGTGCATAGCCGCGGTCCGGGCGAAAGCGCGACGGCGCCTGGACCATGCCCGCGAGCATGGCCGCCTCGCCAATACCGAGATCTTTGGCGCCCTTGGCAAACCAGCCGCTCGCCGCGGCCTCTATTCCTATGAAATTGGAACCGAACGGGGCGCGGTTCAAGTACTGCGAGAGTATCCACAGCTTGTCTTTTCGCCGTTCCATCTTCAGCGCGCGGACGGCCTCAGCCCACTTCTCGAAGTAGCCCTTGCGATGGGGGCGCATGAGGCGAACCGCCTGCATCGTTATGGTCGAAGCGCCCGAAACGCGGCGCCGGCCGGCGACATTCTGGCAGAAAGCGCGCAGAACGCTCAGCGGTCTGACGCCGCAGTGCGAGAAGAATGTGCCGTCCTCGGCGGCGACAAGCGCCTTCACAATCCAGTCGTCGGGGCTGGCTTCGTAGTAGGGCCGCGAATCGACATCGCCCCGGCCGAGCGAAACGCGCAACACCTGGCCGGCGGAATCGCGCAGGACGATACCGCCGTCATATTCTTCCGAGCCGGTCTCGTCCCACTCAATGGCGAACCACGATGCGACCGCCGCCAGAACGAGCGCGGAGCCCAGGACTGTACATGGCCTCGACAGCCACCTTAGGCACCGTAAACGTCCCGGCGGAGACCACACGAAGCGGATAATGGAACTTGGCTTCATCACCCTTCTCCAGATGGAACTTTTTCGAGAATACCAGCAGCCTGTCGTCGCGCGCGTCGGCGCGCATCACCCAGGCGTCGGCGCCCTGCGGCACCCACGGATAGAGCGCAGGGTCGATAGCGCCATGCACCGGCTCCATTGCGGCCGGGTAGAGGTCTTCGACCACGAGGTCGCTCAGATCGCGCGCTGTGTCGCACGCGATCGAGAGACGCACCATGACAAGGTCGCCGCACTTCGCCGCCGCGATGTCGTACGGCTCGCCCGCAGCCGTCAGGTACTCGCGGCGGATTGCAAGGCCCTGCGACTCGTCGGCGACCTCGTCCGCGCGCGGCAGCGCGAGGCGCTTCCAGACGACGAAAGCCGTGCCGTCGCCGGCATTGACGAGCGCGCCGCCGGCCTCGGCGACCTTGGGCGCGCCGGGCTTGACGGGGTGGCGGCGCAGGTATTCGCCGAGCGCCAGGAGCGCATGGGCGTTGTCGCCGGTAGTGCCCCAGGTCATACTGTCCTTGTCGCAGGCGAAGGTGAGGTAGTTGACGAGGCGCGCCGCACGGGAATCGGCGGGGTCCAGCTCAAGTATCGCCAGCAGCATGAACGACGCCTCTTTCACACTCTCCGGAGAAGTTGCGTTCTTGAGAAGCTCAGTCGCGCGGCGGCGGTCGCCGATAGCGACGAATGCGCGCGCGAGCCTGGCGCGGGAGAGAAGATCGAGACGCGCACGGGCGTCGTAGAGGCGGTACATGCGGTCTCTCTCGGGCCGCCCGGCAAGAGCGAGCGAGTGGCACGCATAGGCCGAGACGCTGTTTGTAGGCGACATCGCCCAGCGCCCGAGAAAACCCATGACCCTGTCGCGCACCGCGGCGTCAAGCGTCGCACCGGCCCGCTCGGCCTCGACGAGAAAATGCGCCGCATAGAGCGACACCTCGACATCCCAGGGCGCGTATGAGCAATCGGGCCACATGACGAAGTCGCTCTTTCGCACCATCGACTCCACGCGCCGCACTCCGGCGACAACATACTCCGCGCGATTGGCGGCCTCTGCGGAATCGAAAGCGGTGAGAATTCCGCCGGCGGCAATCAGCGGGAAAATGCGCGACGCCGTCTGCTCCAGGCAGCCGTGCGGGTAGTCCGAGAGCCACTCGAGCGCGTTTCTGAGCCCTGCCATAGGCGTGGTCGAGACGTGGTACCGAAACTTCTCGCCGTGAGCGACGGCCGGAATGGCGAAGTTCTCGCCCGGTTCGAGCACTTCCACGCCGGATGTCTCAGCCCATGCGACCGCAGGCCTGACAGGAATGAACAGTTCGGTCTCGTGCGTTTCGCCGAAACCTTTTGAGCGGTAGCGAATCGCGAGCTCGCCCGGCGAGGCCGGCGCTTTGACTGTGCAGCGCAGGAGCTTCGTCTCGTTTTTCGCGAGATCTACCGACCCCTCGGCGACTGTTTTCCCGCCGCAGGCGATCTCGTACTGCGCGACACCCGCGACCCCTGCGCGGTTGGCGAGCGGCAGAGTCGCTTCGAATTCGTCACCTGGGGCGACGAAGCGCGGAGCGTCCGGCTGGGCGACGAGCTTCGGCGCGGCCTTGCACTGCACCGCAGCGGCGCCCGCTGCGTTCGCCGAATATGCGACAGCGGCTACGCGAAGTTCTCCCGCGAACTCCGGCAAGGCGAAGGTCAGGCGGGCGCGTCCGTCGACAATCGCGACACGCTGCCACATCGCAAGCGGCTTGAAGCGCCGCGTCGCGACCGGGCTCACGCGATCTAGCATCTCCGCGCCGAAGCCGCCACCGGTCTTCGCGCCGTTGGCCATGAGTTCGCCCTCGCCGGCCACAGGCAGTATGCGGCGATAAAGGTCGTAGGCCGCAAGACCGGGCGACAGCCGCGCACGCGAGAAGTGTCCGACAGGGTCGGGGGCCGGTTCGCCGGTGAGCATGTTTATGCCTTCGTCGACGAGGGTGACCACGGCCTCGGTCGCACCGGGTGCGGAGAGCTCGACCGCAACCTCGCGGCCTGAAAACGACGCGCTGGCGGCAACGGCGATTTCATTCTCTGCCCGCCGCACCGGCACCGTCGCCTCGCCATGGGCCTTGAAAGCCAGACGGCGCGAATTCGCGGCAACGCCCTGAAGGACGATCAGCGATACATTCACGTTCGGCGCCCAGCCCGGCTCGACAGGACGAAGCTCCACTTCGCACGTCGCGTTGGTAAGCGTCAAGACTTCGCTGTAGACGACATCGTCGCGCATGACCGTCATGAGCGCCGTGCCTGCGAAAGGCGAGCGCACTCTTATGCGCGGCCTCTCGCCCGGACGGTAGAACTTCTTGTCGAGAGTGAGCGCGACCGCCGACGGATTCGACAAAGGCGCTCTTACCGACGCGTCGCCCCAGCTGGCAAGGTAGAAGTCCATTCCGAATGAAACATCTGCGGCCGCGTCCGCTAGCGTGAGCGTGTAGTCGCCGCAGTCCAGCGCGGGTATCTCCAGCCCGGCGTCGCCGCCGGAGGGTACCTCGACGGAGATATCGTCGGCGACTACAGTCTTCACGCGGTCGCATTTCCAGGTCGTACGGCCTGTCTCGTCGTCGGTCTTGCAGGAGTAGAACGTGTCGATTCGTTCAAGGCGCGCCTTTAGCTGCTTCGATTCGGCAAGACGGCGCCCGTCGGGGGCGACGCAAGCGACCGATATCGTCGCACGGCCGGTTTCGGGCAGACGCACCCACTCGGTCAATGTCGTGCCTATATAATAAGGATAGTAGTGCAGCATCGCCGAATCGCGCGCTGTCGCAGGCCGTCCGCCGTCCTCGAAAACCGTGCCCTGCGCCGTCGCGCGCACCGCAGCGGCGGGCTTGCCGTGATCTGCCCACATCGGGGCTGCGATGACGCATTTGCCGTTCGCGTCCAGCTTCTCCTTCGCGAGCACGCGAAAATTCGGCACGAGCGCGCGTGAAGCGTCGCCGAAGCGCCAGCCATTCCAGCCCTCCGGAGCGAAGGGGGCGTCCTCGAAGACAACCGCGCCTTCGCAGACCAGATCTGCGGCGGGGCCGCCGTAGAGGTGCTCGGCCGAGACCGTCAACGAGAAATCCCGCGGATGCACGGCGGCGGCGGCGTGAGCCTTGACGCGGATCTGCGGCGGGGCGAACTCCTCGACCTTGATGTCGCGCCGGCCTATCGTAACGCCGTCGCGCCCGGGCGTGCGTATCTTGAACGTCCATATTCCGCTCGGCCGGTCCGCCGGTATCGCGATGTCTTCGCAGGCGACCGCGCCCAGAGCGTCGGTCATAAGCGCGCGGCGAAGGTACGTTTCGTCCGCAGGGTCTGTTACGACAAGCTCGAGCGGCAGCTGACGCGGCGCGGTGCCCGATCCGTCCCTCACCAGCGCGTGAAACATGACCGGCTCGTCGTGACGGTAGATGCCGCGCTCGGTCCAGGCGAAGGCCGTCAATTCTCCGGCGGCCACATAGTCCTCGAAGCCCGCATAACTCTCCGGGACCTGCATCTTGTCGCGAAGCGCGACGAAAGACGTATCGCCGCCGGGTGCGGACGCAATCACGGCGAACGGCGGTTTGCCGCCTACGTCGGCGCACTTCACGCGCGCTAAACCGTCCTGGCCGGTAACGGCGCGTCCGGCCAGGTCGTTCGCCGTCGTGTAAACGTCGACAGTCGCGCCGGCGACAGGCACGCCGCCGGCGAGAGACGTCACCCATACGAGATAGCCGTCGCGGGTGCGGCGCGCCGATATGCCGAGATCGGTCACACAGACGAGCCGGTAACTGGAGCTCGTCTCTTTGGCGTCAAGCGCCACCAGATAAGCGCCGTTCGGCGGACGCAGCACGAGCGTCGCGCGCTCTTCCTCGTTAAGCCTGTTGGGCATGGCGATATTTTCCGTCCAGCGCTCGCTTGAGATGTCGTTGATGAAACTTTCTGAGTCGCTCCAGCCGGACGATGAATATATGTAGCCATAGACGTCTTCCTCAAGGGCCAGCATCTGCACGATATTGCCGGCCGGCACGGCCGACACGGTCGCGACGATGTTTGAGACATTCACGCTCGAAACGGCGATTGCACGGCGCCCCGCCGGCGGCAGATAGCGCCCCTTGTCGGCGAAGCCTATGCGCGGACTTCGGTCGCGACGCACGAATTTGTGGACGTATTCCTCGGCGAGCGGCTCGTCGACGATTTCGACGCCGGGCCCTGGTGCGGTTGCGCGCGCGGCCATCGGGAAGCCTTTCTTTACGCGCAGGGTTATGTTTGTGCGATGCGGGTAGTCGCCGGTTATCCAAAGCGCGGGCTCGACAATCTTCTCGCCGTTTCGCCAGCTCGTTCGCGTCGTAAGGCCGAAGGCGTATTCGCCCTTTCCAACCGGCTCGACTTTAACATATTCGCGCACGACGGCGAGATCCGGCTTTTCAGAGAGTGTTAGCGTGACGGTCTTGTCGCCGTCATAGTTGAACTCTCTGATTTTCATTTCACGGTACACCGTGACCGGAGTCGCCGGTTCCGCCGGAGCGGCTTGCGCTGCGGGCGCGGCGGGAAGCGCTGATGTAACCGCGCCCGCCGGGGCTGCGGCGGCACCCGCCGGTTCAACCTGCGCCGCCGGAGATGCCGCGCCCGCAGGCGGCGCACTTGGCGAGAACAACTTCGATGTCGCCACCACCGCCGCAACGGTACTGGCAATCGACCATATCATGAGAGCCTTGTTTATCTTTTGCATCGATTTATTTGCCTTTCTATTATGTACTCGGCTCTCGCGGTGATTTCTGACAAACTTTTTTCTGATATTTCCTCGGTGGCGGGGCTACTTCACCCGCATCCAGTCGACGTCGATCCAGCCGCGGTCTTTGCAGTCCGGGCCGGATACCGCGTATATGCCGAACGTCGCGCCTATCCACTTGCCCTCGCGCGCCTGAAACACTTGCGGGCATTTCGTCCACGTCTCGCCGTCAAGCGACCACGAAAACACGCTCTCTGCCTTCGGCCCAAGCCCCTTCGCCGGCACCTCCCCGGGCGTCACCGCCACCCTCAGCCAGACGTCTCTCACGTTCGCCGTGCGCAACCCCGCCCCAAGCACCACCGCCGGTACCTCCGCGAGAACAACCGGCTTCGCTTCGTCCTTGCCCTTGTCCGCGTCCCGGCACTCGACATACACTACCTCGAACGATGCCCTGCCGGTGTACTTGAGGCCAATGCGCGCGTAACTGCGGCCCTGAACAATCAGCCCAGCCTCCTCCGTAGCCTGCTTCGCGCCCACTTGAGCCTTCATCGTCGCCGTGAACGCAAAGCCCGGGAACTTCTGCACCATCAGGTTCGGACACGTCCAGAGATTCCCCTTCGCGGATTTGCCGCCGCCAAAGCTCCCCAGCTTCGAGTCTCTCCAGCCGTATGGCGTCGTGTACTGGCGGTAAAAGCCGTATGGCGTCGCCCATCCGGCGAAATCTTCGCTCTTGCCCAGCCACTGCCACTGCAGACCAATCCTGCCGCCGTCGAATTCGTCCGACGCCGCAGGGCGCACCGCCTGCCGCCCAAGCTCGCCGCCCTTGGGCATCTCCCACTCCTCGACCGGCTCGCCGCACCCGTCGCCGTCTTCGTCCGCCCCAATCACCGGCCAGCCGTCTTCGCGCCACTTCATCGGCTCCAGATACACGATTCGCCCGTAGGCGTCGCGGTCTGAGAAGTGCACGAACCAGTCATCGCCCGTGCCGCTCTTCCACCCATTCGGCCCCTCGACCTCGCAGTGCACCCACGCGCCCTGGTGGGGGCCGTTTATCTTTGTCTTGCCTTGGGCCATCACCGTCCTGGCTTCGTAGGGTCCGTACGGACTCTTCGCGCGCGCGGCGACCTGCCAGCCCCCGCCTACCCCGCCCGCAGGGAACATGAGCCAGTATTCGCCGTTGCGCTTGTAGAACTTCGGCCCCTCGGCCGTGAAGTTGCCGTCCGGCACGCCGTCATAGACCATCACAGGCTCTGATATCGCGCGCGTCTCGTCTTTGTCTAGCTCGCGCACGGTCAAGACGGAGTTCATGCCCGCGCGGCTCTGCGCCCAGCCGTTCACGAGATAGACGCGCCCGTCATCATCATACAGCGGGCACGTGTCGATTATGCCACGGCCCGGCACGACAAGGCGCGGCTCGCCCCACGGGCCGCGCGGGTCCGGCGCGGAGACGCGGTACGCCCCGCGGTCGGGGTCGCCCCAATAGATGACGTACTCGTGCGTCCAGACCTGCGTGCCGGAGCCGTTTGTCTTCCAGTACGATTTGCGGCGTATCGACGGCGCCCAGACGGCGTTGCCGTGTTCAGGGTCGCCCCGCCGCCAGCCTTCCTTCTGGAACGGATGCTCCTTCAGCGCGTAGGCAACGTACTGCCAGTTCACGAGGTCGTCCGATTCAAGTACCGGCAGCCCCGGCAGCCCGCCGAAGCTCGACGCCGTCATGTAGTACTTGCCGTTTTCGCCGACGCAGACGTCGGGGTCGCTGAAATCCATCGCGAGTACCGGGTTCTTGTATACGGCCGTCTGGCCTAAAGCCGCCGCGGCGAAAATGCCGAGCGCGAGCGAGATGAATGTTGATTTTTTCATTCTGATACGTTCTCCTTTCTGAAGTCTTCGACGAAGACGGCCGCGGACGGCTTTTGGGCCCGCGCTACCTTGATGTTTTTGAGCGAGAGGCCGCGTATCGGCTCGGTCTCATAGCCGCGAAACGAATAGACAGCCTTCGCGCTCGCGGCCTCGATGTCTTCAAGAACGATGTTTCTTACAGGGGTCGCGCGAAGGACGCCGTCGGCCGGCTTCGCGCCCGCCTTCCAGAAATAGTCGGTTATCGCCGAAACGGCTTCGTATTTGACATCAAGCGCTTTTATCCGGCGCATTGTCACGTTTTCGACAAAGCCGCCGCGCTCGGGATTCGTCTTGATGAAGAAGATTTTGTTCACCGTCTTCTCGGCGCGGCAGTCTTCCATCAGCACATTCCTTATCCCGCCCGAAAGCTCGCTGCCGATCGAGAGCATGGAGTGCCCGTCATTGATGACGCAGCGCCTCACGACGATGTCCTCGCTCGGCATGGCGCGGCGCCGCCCCTCGTGGTTTATGCCCGACTTCACAACCACCGCGTCGTCGCCTTGCTCGAATGTGCAGCCCTCGACGAGAACGCTGCGCGATGACTCGATGTCGATGCCGTCGGAATTTTTGAGATCCGCAAAGATGTCCAGCCCCCTGACCGCGACATCCTCGCAGCAGAGGAGGTGAATCGTCCAAAACGGCGACTGGCGTATCGTTATGCCCTCCAGCCTTACGCCCTTGCAGCGGTTGAACTGGATGAGCGGCGGGCGCATCAAGCTCTCGGGGACCTTCCAATACTCGCGCTGCGCCACCGGGATCTCGGTGTAGCTCCAGTCCATAAGCGTCTTCTTGGCGGCGGCGTGGGCGGGGTTGTTCTTGCGCGCGAGGCCCCACGCGCGCCAACGCTCTTCGACGGACGGCGCGAGCGTACCCTTGCCGGTGACGGCGACATTCGTGCAGGCGAAGGCGTAGACGAGCGGCGAGTAGCCCATGCACTCCACGCCCTCGCAGCTCGTGCGCACGGGCGGCAGGTAGTCGGCGAGATTCTCGGTGAACACGATCTTCGCGCCTTCTGCAAGATGAAGCTCGATGTTGCTTCTTAAGTGAATCGCGCCAGAAGACCACACTCCCGGCTGCACGACGACACGGCCGCCGCCCTGGGCGGCGACCCGGTCGATTTCGGTTTGTATGTCGAGCCTCGCCCCGACGGCGGTTGCGGCGCAAGCCGCAGCCGCTGCTGTAGCCAATATAGTCATGAGGCGTATTATACCATACTTCCCGCCCCCGCGCCTAGGGGGGCGCACGGCGTTTTTAGATAGTCTGCCGAGGACTAAGCCCTGATTGCGATTCCGTCCCCGCTCCCGGGCCATCAGGCTGGCAGGGCGGCGAGAGTTTCAGCAATGCGTCAGGCTGGAAACAAGTAGAAGCAGACAGCCAAATGAAAACTCCATGTGTCAACGGCGGATGGCGCTTTGGCAACGCCGTGAAACAGGTTTATGGGCGCATCATCAGATTCCACTTACTTCAATATCAATATCATCCTTGAACTCATATACTCGCTTGGCCTCAGTAATTTCGGGACATTGTATTTCCAATTCCGCACTATCCAGCATCGGATATAGATGCATCGTCTCATAATTGGCAATACAACCACAACTTAATCTGAATACATGTGAAACAGTCTTGCGTGAAAGGTTGCAATAAAGCGCGAAGATAAATTCTCTCCCATAATGAAATTTACATACAGTTGCTGGAGTCTTGGTTTTGCATGACGGACATTCATATTCAAAATGAATCATTGTCAGGTCATATTCAGATAGCATGTGTCCGTCATATTGTACATCCCTCGGCACATCACATTCAGACCGTTTGGAGATAAATCTTACAACATTTTCATTTCTCATGGCTTCTAAATGCCCACCACAACCCTCACCAACCTTATCCCGCAGAAAGGAATAAACTCTGCATTGAACCAGCTGTGCCTGCTCCTTGGTCAAGCACAAGCCCAACACATTAGTACTAATCATACAGCTTTTGAAGTGCTGCAAATGGCAATACTCCTCAAGGTGCGGATCGCGAGGTTCGCCAAAGATGCGCTCTAACCGTATAACCCTGTCCACCAAAGGTGTAAATGCTATCTTATTGACTTCATCGAGTCTCTCATTGGCAAGGGGTGATGTTAGAACCATCGACAGTCCCAATGCTACTATGCGGACGTCGAATGCGGTCCCCGACATGCGCTGCTTCCACATAGGATGCCGCGCGTTTGCCTGCCGCCTTGCATGTCTCGTTTGCCTCGCCAGTCTCATTTTTGTGCCCATAGTGTATCATTTAGCCTTTTGGCTGTCAACGGCGGATGGCGCTTTGACGGCGCTGCCGCCAAGATACACCATCCCCTTCACTATATATAAACGCATTTTGTCCGAAAACATGTCAGGCAAATTTCAACTTTTTTCACGCCCCCGCAAGTGGGCACGTAAGGTACGAAGCGGGTGAGGTAGCGCCCCATAGTTTCGATTTCCATCGGTAAACTCAGAATCTTCAATCTCAACACAAAGTCGTGGTAGCAACAAACTCACTGCGGAATCAAGTGTACTCGCAGGAATTGTATCTGCAATGCAATCAATATTCAATCCACCAAATCCAATTGCTCCCATACTTCATCTGCATTACCCCAGAAAAATTCGCCAGACGTACAGCAACTAATTACAATACCGCTGTGTGCAGATGTAGGCAAGCGACTTGCATCCGAACGTTTCATATTCCCATTACGACAAAGCAAAATAATTTTCGGACTGTTGCAACAATATCCTATTACTCTAGCGACATGGCTAAAATCCGTATTCTTGCTTGCGCGTATGGCAAAATATGTCGGCATCTCCCCTAAATCGCCTTCCATCTGCAACCCCAAGAACAACTTACGTGTTTCATCTGGTGAATGTTCTGACACGCACTCCCCATTCATCACAATCAATCCATCTTCCATGACGTCTAATGTCACTAAATTCAAATATGTCGACGGCTCATCCAATGGGAAGCCGTAAAAAACAGTCGGCATGCTTTCAAACAGAACGTTACGCACTGATTCCACTTTGCTGTTACTTTCATACAAAGTGGTATGAAGATTGCCCATAAGCCTAAAACCCAAACCTGCACACATGTCAAGAATATCGATTATTTTGCTGTATGGGGGATGTCCCCACGTTACAATAACAACCGGGGCAATAGACAAATCTTCCTTTGTGAGGCCATGTGCTTCAATGTCTGATTGTATATGTTCGCGCAACACGTCAACGGTGCACCTTTTGCCTTTGTGTAGAATTTCATCATCCCCTACGCCAATAGCTATGTAAAACCCTCTTTCTCGAGCTGCGTTGTTTTTCTCTATGTCATGTCCACTGTATTCGTCAATCTCCAGCGAAATGGCATGCTTGATACTCGATTCGCAACCCGCGAAGCCAAAGACAATAACCATTAAAAATAAGACTATTTGACTCATACCCATACTACCTACTGGTCGTTTACTGTACCAAAGGAGCGGATGTCGAATGCAATCCCCGAAACATGCCGCTTCCACATAGGATGCCGCGCGTTTGCTTGCCGCCTCGTATGCCTCACTAGTCTCATTTTGTGCCCATAGTGTATCATTTGGCCTTTCGCCTGTCAACGGCGGATGGCGCTTTGACGGCGCTGCCGCCAAGATACACCATCCCCTTCACTATATATAAACGCATTTTGTCCGAAAACATGTCAGGCAAATTTCAACTTTTTTCA
>JAZQBR010000050.1:0-9419 GCA_045545855.1 Kiritimatiellia bacterium
CACAGAACGACATGGCTACGATCCGACTTGGGCGTCGGCATCGCCCAGCGTCTACCACGTGAAGAATCTCGACGACGAGGGGCCGGGGTCGCTACGAGACGCGGTGTCGAAGCCAGGGCGCATCGTGGTGTTCGATGTCGCCGGCGTCATCAGACTCAAGTCGCGCGTCTCGTTCGCCCATTCGCTCTATATCGCCGGGCAGACCGCGCCCGGCGACGGGGTTGTAGTCTACGGCGACGGCTGCTCTTTTTCAGGCGCGAACGACATTATCTGCCGGCATCTGCGCTGGCGCATGGGCCGTGCCGGTTCTAAAGGCAAGGATTGCGCCGGCGTTTCGCGAGGCACGAACATGATCTTCGACCACTGCTCGTTCTCCTGGGGGCGCGACGAGACTTTTTCGATCAATTCGGACGGTAAAGGGGCGCTTGGCGACATAACCCTGCAGAATTGCATCTTCGCCCAAGGCTTGATGACCCACTCGGCCGGCGGGCTCATCCAAGCCGATCGCATATCGCTGCTGAGAAACCTCTACGTCGACAACTCGACGCGCAACAACAAGGTAAAGGGTGTCAACCAATACTGCAACAACATTGTCTATAACTGGAAAAACGGCTGTTACATAATGGGCGGCGGCTCGTCTGGCCAGAGCCGGTGCAACATCGAGGGCAATCTGTTCATACGCGGTCCGGCGGGCGGCGGCGGCGCCTTCTCGCGCGGCAACGCCAACTTCAAGTACTTCGCGCTCGACAACTGGCTGGACGCCGATATGGACGGCAGACTCAACCCGAGATGCATCGACATGATGGACGCCGGGGGCGAGAAGGTCGGCGAGCGGTTCGACTATCCGGCCGTCACCCACCTTTCGGGTCGCGAGCTTCTGAAAAAGGTGCTGCCGACGGTCGGCGCGTCGCTGCCTTCGCGCGACCCGTGCGACAAGTATGTCGTAGCAGAGGTCGAGAGTCTGGGTAAGAAAGGCGCTCTCATAGAAAACGAGGCGGAGCTGCCAATCGGGGCGCCGACGGGGTGGAATCTGGACAAAGGCCGCGCGAGCGCCGACACAGACGGCGACGGCATGCCAGACGAATGGGAGAAGAGAAATGGCACCGACAGGAACCGCCCCGATGCGGTCGTTCGCTCGCGAAACGGCTATCTCAACATAGAAAACTATATCAATTCCATCAAGGCAAAATAGGCGCGGACGGCGAAACGGCGGCGTTGTGCCGGCCCTAAAATCATCGCGGTTGCCCCTTGCATTCGCGCAGGCAATTTGGTAAAATATACGGCGAACATTCCCACAGTAAGGATAAATAAAAAATGGCTAATATCAAGGGCGGCCGCGCCGCCAGAAAACGTGATCGTCAGAACGCCAAGGCGAACAAGCGCAATTCTGTCGCCAAGGCTAAGCTTCATGATGCGCACAAGAAGCTCTTCAAGGCGGCAGACGCCAGCGACAAAGAGACCGCCGAGAAGAAGTTCAAAGAGTTCGTCTCCGGCCTCGACAAGGCTGTGAAGAAGGGCATCATCACCAAGAACACCGCTGACCGCAAGAAATCGCGCGCTCAGCTCAAGCTCAACAAGATGGCCAAAGCCGAGGCCAAGTAACCAGACAGTCGGGAAAACGGGAATGTGACGGCGAAGGGCATCGGAATGTCAGGCATTCTGGTGCCCTTTGCAACATCGGCACAGGGCTTTTCAATTCACTAACAAAACAAATCGAAGGAATAAACAAATATGGCAAAGAAGACTCTCCGCGACGTCGAGCTTAACGGCAAGCGCGTCGTAATGCGTGTTGATTTCAACGTCCCGATGGCCAAGGACGGTTCGGGCAAGATTACCGACGATACGCGTATCGTAGCCGCGCTCCCGTCGATCAAATATGTTCTCGAGCAGGGCGGCTCGCTTGTGCTCATGAGCCATCTCGGGCGCCCGAAGGGCGTCAAGCTGGGCGCGGCGCCGAATCCGGACAACGCGGCTTTCACCCTCAAGCCGGTCGCCGAGGAGCTTTCGAAGAAGCTTGGGCTCGAGGTCAAGTTCGTGCCCGACTGCATGGCCGCAGACGATGTCGTCAAGGCTCTCAAGCCCGGCGAGGTCGCGCTTCTCGAGAACACCCGCTTCTACAAGGCCGAAGACGGCAAAGTCAAGAAGGATGACGAGAAGAAGGGTATTCACCTCACCGACGAGGAGTTCGCCGCCAAGAAGGCCGAGCTCAAGGCGCAGCGTCAGGAGATGGCCAAGAAGCTCGCCAGCTATGGCGACATCTACTGCAACGACGCTTTCGGCACGGCCCACCGCGCCCACGCCTCGACGGCAGTCGTGGCCGACTACCTGCAGCCTGCCGTGTCGGGCTTCCTGCTCGAGAAGGAGATCAAGTTCCTCGGCGACGCCGTTGAGAACCCGGTGCGCCCGTTCGTCGCCATTCTCGGCGGCGCGAAGGTCTCTGACAAGCTCGCGGTCGTCAAGAGCCTGCTCAACAAGGTAGATACGCTGATTATCGGCGGCGGCATGGCCTACACCTTCAAGAAGGCCCAGGGCCTCAAGATCGGCACTTCCCTCTGCGAGGACGATCAGGTCGCCTACTGCAAGGAAATGCTCGAGACCGCCGCTTCGAAGGGCATCAAGATTCTCCTGCCGGTCGATAATGTGATCGCCAACAAGTTCCCCGAGACGAAGGACGCGAGCGATATCGAGATGAAGGCCTGCGAGGGCGACATCCCCGACGGATGGATGGGTCTCGACATTGGGCCCAAGTCAGTCGCGCTCTTTGCCGATGCGGTCAAGGGGGCGAAGACTGTTGTGTGGAACGGCCCGATGGGTTGCTTCGAGTTTGCGCCGCTGTCAAAGGGCACGTATGGCGTCTGTGACGCGGTCGCGACAGTCAAGGCCAACGGCGGCACATCGATTATCGGCGGTGGCGACTCTGTAAGCGCCGTCAAGAAGAGCGGCAAGGCGGCCGAGATGAGCCACGTCTCGACGGGCGGCGGCGCCAGCCTTGAGTTCCTTGAGGGCAAGGTGCTCCCGGGTGTCGCGGCGCTCAACGACAAATAAGCGAAAGCCCAAGTCGCTGCATGGCGAGCCCCGCGTCCCGGAAAAGGCGCGGGGCTCGTCCGTTTCCCGGGATTCATGAATAGGGCCCCCGGAGGGGAAGGATTGTTTTTTAATGCGTCGGCCTTGATTCCATAGGCAAATACGATTGTGCGGGCGGGGCGGGAAATGATATAATATTATCCACATGGTCATACTTGGCATAGATACGTCGCTCAGGTCGACTGGATACGGGGTCGTAGAGACCGCCGGCAGCAAGTTCATCGCGCGCGAGTGGGGCTTTGTGCCCAACGCCGCCGCTCTGCCCCACTCGCAGTGCCTCAAGCGCATACACGAGAAGCTGGTGAATCTCATCGAGGCGTGGCGCCCGGATGTGATGAGCGTCGAGAAAGTCATATACGGCAAGAACGCCAATACGATGATGGTGCTTGGCGAAGCGCGCGGCGTGGTGATTGTAGCCGGGGCCGAGGCGGGGCTGCCGATTTACGAGTACGAACCCAGACGCGTCAAGATGGCGGTTTGCGGCAACGGTCTCGCCGGCAAGGAGCAGGTGCAGCGCATGGTTAAGACGCTTCTCGCGCTCCCGGAACTGCCGCAGAACGACGCGGCGGACGCCCTGGCGCTTGCAATGTGCCACGCGAACACAAAGACATTCATGGCGAAAGGAGACAACCTCATATGACGCGCGTACAGACAAGCGGTGAGGAAATCGCCAATACCGTTACTCATGTCATCGGCTCCCATCTCGGCGCGGCGATGCTGGCGCTCGTTGTCTGGGCTGGGGCGGCCAGCGGCGACGCTGTCGCGTGGAAGGTGACGAGCGGCGCGATATTCGGCGCTTCGATAATACTCATGTACGCCGTCTCTTCGGCCTACCACGCCGTGACGAACGCGCGCGCAAAGGAGATTTTGCACATAATGGACCATGCGGCGATATTCTTTCTCATAGCCGGCAGCTACACGCCGTTCTGCCTCGTCACTCTGCGCCCCGGCCACCCGGCGCTGTCGTGGTCAATCTTCGGTCTCGAGTGGGGCGCGACGTTCGTCGGCATTCTCGTAAAGGTCTGGACGACCGGCCGCTTTCGCTATGTCTCCACCGCTGCATATATCGTGATGGGCTGGTCGGCTCTCTTCGCCATAGTGCCGCTCATTCGCGAGTTGCGCGGCCTTGGTACGATGTGGCTCACGACCGGGGGCGCGCTCTATACAATAGGCTGCGTCTTCTATCTCTGGAAGTCGCTCCCGTACGCCCATATGGTCTGGCACCTCTTCGTCCTCGCCGGTACTATCTGCCATTTCTTCTGCATCTTCTGGTATGTAATGGAGTAGCATTGGAATGTCCGTACAGCGTGAAAAGCCTTTGGTTCTTGTTGCGGACGATGATGCGTCGGCGCGAGTCGCGCTTGCCGCCGTGATGGAGGCTGCCGGCTATGGCGTAGTTTGCGCGCGCGACGGCGACGAGGCCGTGGAGCTGTGCAAGACGCATTGTCCGGACATTGTGATTTTGGACGTAATGATGCCTCGCATGGACGGGCGCGCCGCCTGCCGCGCGATCCGCCGCGACGATGTCGCGACGCCTATCGTGCTTCTGACGGCCTACGATACCGAATCAAACGAGCTCGCGGGGCTCGGTCTCGGGGCGGACGACTTTGTTTCGAAGTCCGCTTCGGAGGCTCTTCTTGCTGCGCGCGTGGCGGCTCTGCTGAGGCGAGTGCGCGGCGCGGGCGCCTCGGCGGCCTTCAAGATCGGCTCGTGGCGTGTCAGCCCCGAGTCGCTTGAGATGAGGGGGCCGGACGGCGGTACCACGCCATTGACAGAGCGCCAGGTCGCGATGCTGCGCCTCTTCGCCAATCATCCGGGCGAGGTCTTCAATCGGGACTTTCTGACTACGCGTTTCTGGACCGGCGAGGCGTCCGCCGGCGACCATCTGCTCACGGTCGCCATCGCCCGCCTTAGACGCTGTCTAGGCAGGGACGGCGCGTCTCTCAGAACCATACACGGTGTTGGCTATTCATGGAGGCCCGCGAATGCGGGTGACGGCAATGACAGATAACAAGAACAGGGGAATAGAGCGCGACGAGGCGCTTAGACTGCTCAGGCCCGAGAATCGCGCAGAACTGCGCGAGCGCGCCCACGAGACTACGCTCGCGTGTGTCGACAGGCGCTTCGACTTCTGCGCCATAATAAACGCCAGAAGCGGCAGATGTTCAGAGAACTGCAAATGGTGCGCCCAGTCGGCCCACTGGAAGACCGGCTGCGACGAGCACGGCTGGGTGGGCAGCGACGCATGTGTCAAGGCCGCGAAGGATGCGGCCGCAAACGGCGCGGACAGAATAGGCATCGTGACATCGGGGCGCGGTCTTTCATCCGCCGAAGTCGACGAGGTTTCAGTTGCACTCAGGGCCATGCGCGAAGCGACACACATAGGGCTGTGCGCGTCGCTCGGCCTTCTGGACGAACACGACCTCGCGAAACTGAAGGAGGCGGGGCTGGAGCGTGTGCACTGCAATATCGAAACCGCTCCGTCGCTTTTCGGGAAGCTCTGCACAACCCATACGGTCGCCGAGAAGCTGGCGACGCTCAAGGCGGCGCGGCGGCTCGGGCTGCAAGTCTGCTGCGGCGGCATTATAGGAATGGGCGAGACTGATGAAGAACTTGTCGAGTTCGCGCTCGCCTTGCGCGAGATAGGCCCCGACTCGATACCGGTCAATGTTCTCCATCCCATAAAGGGCACGCCTCTTGGGGACCGCGGCATACTCGACCCGGAGCGCGTTGTCGATGCGGTCGCGATTTTGCGGCTCGTAAACCCGTCGACGCCGCTCAGGTTCGCCGGCGGCAGGCGCGATATGTCCGACGAGACCGCCGCGAAGTGCATTTATGTCGGGATGTCCGCTGGAATCGCAGGTCCGCTTCTGACCACGCCCGGCGGCGACTTTGACGACGATCGCGAGCTGGCGGTCAAGGCCGGCTACACGGTTGCCGCCGGCCGGCGGGCAGGAGACGCTGCGAAACAAGGAGCGCTGAAATGAAAAAGATATTCTCTGTATTTTTGGCGGCTGCCGCCGGATTTCAGGCGAGTTGCGGCGCCGTCCAGGCGCCGGTGCCAGCCGAGGTCTCGGCTAGAATCACCCGCCAGTTTCTTTCGACTGACGCGACGCAGTACCGGCCGAAGGGTTACAAGGGCGGCAAGGCATACGGCGGGGGCGAGTATGTGCACTATGCGGTCGTGTCGCTCTGGTCTAGCGCACTGGAGTGTGCGGCGAAGTCGGGCGACAGTACGCTTTTGAAGGAGCTCGCCGGCAAACTCCAGGAGGTCAGGCGAAAGCCCGGGGTGTTTCACAATATGCGCCATGTCGACCTGTCGATTGTCGGGGCTGTTCCGCTCGCGATTTCATCGGTGTGCGACGCCGGCCAAGAGATTCGCGAGCTCGGGCTCGGGTACGCCGACCGGCAATGGGCGCCGCCCACCGAAGGCGACGACTGGGGCGAGAGGTGGTACGAGGCGATTCCGCTCGAAGAGCGCGAGGCATGGTTCGAGAAGGGCTACACTCCAGAAACGCGCCTCTGGATAGACGATATGTACATGATAACGCTTCTTCAGTCGTGGGCTTACCGCGTCACCGGGGATCGCAAGTACATCGACCGCTCCGCGAGGGAAATGTGCCTGTACCTCGAGAGGTTGCAGCGAAGCGACGGACTTTTCGACCACGCGCCCGGCGTTCCGTTTGTCTGGGGCCGCGGCGACGGATGGATGGCGGCCGGGATGGCGATGAACCTCAAATATCTTCCTGCCGAAAGCGAATGGCGCCCACCGATTCTCTCGGGCTATCGAAAGATGATGGCGACGCTGCTCAAATGCCAGCGCTCGAGCGGGCTCTGGGGCCAGCTCGTAGACGATGCCGGGTCATGGGACGAGACGAGCGGCTCGGCGATGTTTGCCTACGCGATGGCCGAGGGCGTCAACAACGGCTGGCTCGCTGATCGCGACATCTACGCGCATGCAGTCGACAAGGCTTATGCCGCGCTCGTCGCCCGGCTTGACGGGAACGGCAATCTGAAGGGCGTATGCGTGGGTACCGGCCGCCGAAACAGTCGCGAGTGGTACATGTCTCGCCCGACATGCGTGGGCGATCCGCACGGCCAGGCGCCCATGCTTTGGCTTTGCGGCGCGCTAATGGACCGCAAGGCGCGAGAAGACGGGCCCAAGGGCGTTAAGTACCGGGGCATCTTCATAAACGACGAGGACTGGGGCTTGAGACCGTGGGCCGTGAAGCACTTCGGCAAGACGGAGCAGATTGGCGAGCGCGCGTATGCCATGATCTTCGATCTGATGAAAGCCAACGGACTGAATCTCATTTGGCCTGCAATGCACGAAGGCGGGTATGAGTTCGTGTCGCGCCCCGGGAATATGGCGCTTGCGGCGAAATACGGCATTTGTGTCGGGACGAGCCACTGCGAGCCGATGCTGCGCAACAACTGCTACCTTTCTAAGGATGACAAAAAGAAGTGGAGCTGGACGAAGCATAGCGATTTCATCAAGGACTATTGGCAGTGGTCGGTCGACAGGTATGCGACCAACGACGTGCTGTGGACTATCGGCATGCGCGGCATACACGACGGCAAGATGAATGACGGCGACACCATGCAAGAGAAGATTGCCATTCTCGAAGACGTTTTTGCCGCGCAGTGCGGCATGCTGGAGCGCGCGGGGGCCGGCGGCGCGCCAAAGCTCTTTGTCCCTTACAAGGAAGTTCTGCCGATATTCAATGCAGGGCTCAAGGTCCCAGAGGACACGACGATAATGTGGGTGAACGACAACTTCGGCTATGTGCGCCGTCTGGGCGGGCCGCAGTGCGAGGGGCGCGGCGGCGGCATCTACTGGCATGTAGGCTACTATGGCCAGCCTCACAGCTACACGCATCTCTGCACGACGCCGCCGGCGTTCATGTGGTACGAACTCGTCGCAAAATGCTGGGAGAATGGCGTAAGGGACGTATGGATGGTGAATGTCGGCGATGTTTTTCAGGCCGAGATCGCCATCTACGCGCTTGGCAAGTTCGCTGAATCGCCAGATTCGTGGGGACCCGACGCGCAAGAACGCGTGCTTTCAGCCTGGGCCGGTGAAAATTTCGGCGCCGAGGCGAAAAACCGCGTCGCCGCGCATGTCGCCGAATACTTTGCGCTCGGGTTTATACGCAAGCCGGAGCACATGTGCGTTCAGTGGGCCAGAGCTATCCCGGACGCGCTAAAGGACGAGCTGCTGAGGCGGTACGCGGCGTTTTATGCAGAGGACGAAGCCATAGAATCTTCTCTCTGCCCGGAGATGCGCGATTTATACTTTCGCAAGGTCGGTTTTCAGGCGCGTTTTCTCGCCCATGCGGGCATTATCCATCTGGAGAAGCGCGACAAAGCGTATGCGCGCAGCGTGCTGGACCCGTTGTACGAGCGTTGGGACGGGCTAGAAGGCGGCAAGTGGGCGGGCTTTTGGATAGATACCATAGACGAGCGGACAGGTCCCTACCAGCCCACACCCCACAATCGCTGGAGCTCTCAGATGCAGTGGGCTTGGAACGAGCCCGGGAACCCGGATGAAAAGAACCGTCGCGGTTCCAGCCGCAGCGACTACGTCGCGACGGCCTACGAACAGGAGCGAGCGAAGGGGCTTGCCGAGCCGCGCTGGCTGGAGCCGATAGTGAACGAGGCGGCCAACGGCGGGGCGTGGACGCGCGTGAAGGGGCTTGGTACGTGCGGCGAGGCTCTCGCGCTTCTGCCCGTGAGGCCTGGCGCCGGCGCCGGCGCGCGACTTGAATATGCGCTGCCCGGCGGTATGTCGAGTCTGGTGGTTCAGTTTCTGCCGGACTTTGCGCTTTGGCCGGGCATGAAGCTGAGAGTGGGCGTTGCCTTCGACGGCGGAGCGCCGCAGATGGTCGAGGTGCCTAAGTCAGACAGCAACTTGGGCGAAAAGGACCGTGTCAGATCCGTCGCCGTCCAGGATAACTTCATTCGCGTGGACGTGCCGGTACCGGACGGTGCAACGCGGGCGGTTGTCACTGCGGTGGATCCTGGTGTCGTCATAGATCGCGTCGGAGCGCGCCGGTAGGGGCCGATTATACACCGGCGATGTCTTCAAGATGGTCGATGACGCGACATTCTTTGTCATGTCGCACATGCTCCTATTATACCACGGTGCACTGTATTTGACGAACGGGCCATGTCGGAAAAGGTCATCTTCTTCGACCGGGTGCACACTATTATAACGAATCGCGGAACGTCCTCCGCCTCATTGACTTTCGGCACGAAATTTAGTATATTATCCATGCTATCTTATTAGGGATGCTGTGCCCTGAAACAGAAAGCGAGGTAAAGAAATGGCAACA
>JAZQBR010000051.1:0-29227 GCA_045545855.1 Kiritimatiellia bacterium
TAAGACCGCTTGGCCTCCGACTTAAAAGACCAACATACCTAGCTTCTTTCACTATAGGCAAATTGCATTCTATCGGTATGATTTTCTCTAGGTATCTACGGCCTTCTTCAAGCTGTTCCTGTTCGCTCGTCCTTGTCGGCAGTTTGGATGCCAATGCACTGGCAAGATATTCCCTGTCTGCCGAAACCAAATATATTACATTTGGCAGATCGCCATTTGCCTTGATGAGTCGGATAAGTTCATAGATATCGTCAGCAAGTAGCCGATCCAGATCGTCAAGCACGACCACTATTTTGTTCGTATGCCGTATCAAAGCCTGTCGCAAATCTTCTTTTATCTTCTCAGGGCTGGATATATGTTCATACAATCCTGCGATGACACCGCCTACAATTGGGATTTCCGCGAGGACGCTTGATGGAGACACCAAACTACGCCCAAATGACCGAAGCAATCCAGACAGCGTTCTATCAAGACGCAAACGCTCTTGCGATGCTATAGCATTAAAAAGGAGTTGCGGGAGATTTTTTCGATCCGCATATTCCCAAAGTCGAAAATCAACGAAAGAATACCCTTCGTATCTTAATGCTCTTTGTATTCGAGGAATGACACTGGTTTTCCCTTCCCCCCATGTCCCATATAGTCCAATGTACCGTGCAGATTCTCCTGCCTTCGCGCCTCGAATAAGCGATGCGACAACATTCACATACTCACCACGTCCAAGCAAATCTTTATCATCAGGGTCAATAGGCACATCAGGGATTACAGTATTGCATTGCACAGCGCCTTTTTTCTCTTTGCGCCAGGCTCGTATTATGGCAAGAGCGCAATGTGCCACCCATCTGCAAAAGACAATCAATACATCAAGAAATACCGTCCACACGACTATGGTGATGGGCCAATATCTTGAAAACTTTAAGCCGCTGCATATGTCTTTGAAATTATCGCGCAAACAACGCCACGATTCTCCTTGAATTCTTACATCCCCTAAACCCCATGTCAGCGAAAACCAATGAAACGCCTCAATAAGTAGCCATGCGAAAAATAAGTAAATGCCCAAGCGAACAACAATTCTAAATCCGCACCGCAATTTTGACGAAATGTAGTCAAATCCCGCTATCCACTTGTCATATAGCCTTTCTACATCATTCCATGTCCACAAACGCCAAAATTTCATTCGGATTGTTGAAAATTTTCTAAAAATGAACTTCATCATAACAACAAACGGCAACATCAATATAAAGATGCCTATTCCCACAAACGCAATGCTGCCAATACGAAACGCCACATTATCATAAACAATGGCAATTGACATCAAAACATTTGCTATAAGTGTATGTTCAAAATTAGCAATCATCTGCGCTATGCGACTCCGTTCCCTCAATCTATCATAGAACTTATCTTTCTACGGATATTGTTGAAGTACTTCCATTTGCCGCGTGCAAACACATAACCCGCCCGGCCGTCAAGGAACCCCCTCTTCACAAAATAACACGCACAGAAGTAGGCAAAACCAAACCACCGATTCGCTATCAATCGATATTTCGTCTGCTGTCGCTTTGTCAATTTAGAGAAGTCGCCCTTCAACGCCTTGTAGCGGTTTGCTTCCCAATTGGCGTACTCCTCGTGCTTCTTGTAGTAGCTTTCAAGGCTTCGCTTATCGTGATGCTCCAGTCGCGCCTTGATCTCTCCTACCTCGCCCTCAACCTGAAGATGCTCGTGAATCTCCATGTCAAGGTTTGACCAGCCATGCTCGTCGATTTTTTCATACTCGCCGGCACCAAGACGCAGTATAGCCGTTTTTTGCATCACATCGCCATGCTTCAACATCCTATCCATAAACCAGTTGTCGTAAAGGCAGATGAATGCGTTGCACTGTGTCGTCGGCAGCACACGACCAAGTTCCTCGCAGAACGCCGGAGTAATCCGCTCATCGGCATCCAGGAACATCGCCCAGGGAGTCTTGAACTTGTAGTTGCGCAGCAGCCAGTTGCGTTTCTTGGGGAATTCGCCATTCCACTTGAACTGCACGACCTCGCGACCATATTCCTTCGCAATTTCCAGCGTACTGTCCGTGCTGCCGGAATCCACCAGAACGACATGCTCAAATACCTTGACATTCTCAAGACATCCCGGCAGATTCCGTTCCTCGTTCTTGACTGGAACGACAATCGTTATCAATTCTGAGAAACTATTCATAATCATGCATCATGCGCATTTCTTCGCGCATATCTTCGGCGATGAATGCATTCCAGAACGACATGTCGCACAAGACCCGCAAAACCTCAAGCATTCGTCTCATCCGCAAGCGCCCGCTTCTTGATGAACTTTGCCGGATTGCCGCCGACAACTGTCCATGCAGCAACGTCCTTCGCAACAACCGCCCCACACCCGATGACAGCACCTTCATGCAAAACCACCCCAGGCAATATTATTGCTTTGGCCGCAACCCATACGCAATCCTCTATTTCTATGGGTTGGGTGATAAGATCCATCAGCGATGATGTCACATCATGTGAAGCAGTACAAAGATATGCCCCTTGCGAAACAATGACTTCAGAACCTATCTCAATCTTGTCCTTGCAATATATTTCAACCTTTGGCCCGATGCAGACAAAATCTCCACACTTGAAATTCCACGGCGCATGGAACTTGGCTCCCCTACAAACAAGACAATGCTTTCCAATCTTGGCGCCAAAAAGTCTAAGCAGTGCAATTCTTATTACACTTGGGGAAAAGAACAGTACGCATTCTACAACTCGCCATAGAAGCAACAATGCAAGTCTCGGTTTGCATTCACTATACCTTGAAAGATTCAGTCGCATAACAGTTCCTTAACTCTCTCTACTGCACAACCTTCACGCAACATTCTCAAGGCAACACGAACATGTACATATTTATCAAGCAAAATTCTCACAAACTTGTTAGTTGTAACACCATATCTCGTGCGAAGCAACTGCGTTTCCGATTGACAAACATCGTCTATTGTTACAGTTTTACTAGAGTTGTGAACGCGAAAAGCACCACAATAATGTGGAACATGAGCAACAATACCCGATTTCCCAAGCTTAAGGACTATATCGTAATCCATCGCGAATCTCAACAAAGTATCAAACCCACCAAGCTGACGCAGAGAATTGGTATTGAATATGGCCGCCGCATTTTGTACAAATATATAGCCATGAAGACAGTCCCAATAATTGAAAGACGGCTGCTTGCGTCTTGCAAACACCTTCCCGATACCATCTATCCGGCAATAATCACCATAAACAATTGCTGGCTTGTATGCATCGGACAATACAGAAGTGAGATTCTTGACGGCATTTTCCAGCATTATGTCATCGGCATTCAACCAATAGAAGTATTCCGTATCAATTCGCCCTAAGGCCTTTTGGCAGGCATCAGCCTGACCATTATCCTTTTCGCTGAAATATTCAAACCATTTATGCCCGTCTGCCCATTCAGATAAAACCTCTACAGTGCCATCCGTAGAGCCACCGTCCATTACAATATGCTTTTCAATCAAGTCGGAATTCTTTTCAACGCTTTCAAGCATAGGGCGAAGATATCGCCCCGGATTGAAACATGGCGTGATTACAGTTACTGCTCTCATGCTGCCTCCTTACAACGGAAGAAGGCGTGAGATGCTACGAAATTACCCCCCCCCCCATTAGATCTTCCAACACCCTTGTTTTTATCTCCCTTGCTGGATTGCCGCCAACGACCATCCAAGGAGTAACATCCTTTGACACTACTGATCCAGCAGCCACGACTGCGCCCTCGCCTATCTTTACCCCTGGAAGAATAATAGACCAGCCTGCAATCCAGGCATTAGCACAGACTTGGATAGGTCCCGTTGTCAATTCCATAATCCGTGATGAAATGTCATGGCTTGCCGTACATAATTTAGTGCCTTGGCTGACCGTGGCTTGATTACCAACTGTTATCGCATCAACAGAATAGCAATCAACGTTTTCGCTCAAGCATGAATATTCACCCATTTTCAATTTCCATGGTTGCCATATCCTGCAACTCGGCAAAACATTGCTCGTCCACTTGACACTAGCACCAAACAACTTCAACAAAGCAATACGCCAAGGCCTGAATAAATTGCTGCGGGGGGATGGTCTGAAAAGCAATAGCCAAACGACATTCCATACCGCTCGCGCAATTTTGCTCTTCAGCGAATGACGGTTCTTGTAGTTCTTCAAATCAAGATTTGCCATTCAAGATCTCCTCATAGCCGGCAACCATCGCCTTAACAACCGCATCCCACGTGTATTTTTCTTCTGCTAATCTGCGCCCGCGTGCGCCCATTTCATGCCTTTCTTCGTCAGACAGAGCCATAGCCTCTTGAATCGCATTGGCAAGCGGTTCGGCACCAATATCAATCCACCAGCCGCAATGTCGCTCTTCGAGGATTTGCCAAGGTGCGCCCTTTGTGCAAATGACTGGCAACCCCGCAGCCAATCCTTCGGCTATGGTAATGCCGAAATTCTCGCTCACCGAGGGGTGGACGAGCAGATCCGACGAGCAATAATACTCCCATTTCTCGCTGTCGCCCACCATATCAACGAATTCCCAAGCCGACCTTATGCCAAGCCTGTCCAGTTCGGAAATCACTTCGCGCTTGTGTCCATAATCGTCCGGGCCTACGACCAACATTCGCCAGTCTGCCGGCTTGACATCGGCCCACGCTCTTGCAAGCGAAACAAGCCCCTTGCCAGGATGCAGCCTTGAAAGAAAGAGCGCCGTCTTTGCGCCGTCCTTCGCGTACTTGCGCCCGGTCGGCAGCGAGGACGGCACATCGACCCCGTTGGGAGCAATTGCAATCTTCTGCGCAAGTCCCTGGTCTCTTATGTGGCTGGCCTCGGCTTCGGCTGTAGCGTGGAAAGCCGTCGCGCGCTTCAAGTCGCTTCGCTGGTACAAGGCCATCGCCAGCCGTTTCTTCCATTTCTTTACGCTCAGAGCCCAGGGATCCAGCATCCCTCTTGGACTGTATATGTACGGCTTCCCCCGCCGTCTGCAAGCCAATGCCATCTTGTGGAGGTTCCAGTTCCACAATCCGTGCAGATGAATAAGGTCGAAGTCCGAAACATCCATTTCCTTGCCATAGAAAAGCCTTATCCCTCCCGGCTCTTCGAATCCGTCATGTCCATGCAGCACAAGCAGCGTCACATCTATCCCCGCCTTGTCAAGTGCGCGGCACAGCCCCTTTACTGACCTTGTCGTCCCGCCGCTCTTGGGGTCTATACCCATCGTAACGTGCAATATCTTCATGCCGCACCTCCACAAAAACACCCACCATTTTCAAGTATCTGTCTTCGCTCGAACACAGACTTCTCCACAAGCATGTCAATGGCAAACCCGCCAAGAATGCACACCAGCCATTCCATGCCGCCAGATCCTCCAGCCGAAAAGAATGTAGCCTCGCCCATATTTGTGGCAAGAAATGTAACAAACAGCACATTCGTGCAATAAAGTCGCTTTCTGTGGCATCCATAAATAAACGAAAAGACAAAAAAGCAAAAGCATATCTCTCCAACGATGCCCAACTCTCCTAGTACCATCAATGGCAAGACGCCTTTTTCTATAGGAGCAGAAAGCACTATCCCTGGATTGCTCCCTACTCTTGTTCGGGTATTCATATCAACTTGAAATCCCTTTCCTATAAACGGACTCTGGTGAAACTCATACATACTCTCTTCGACACATCCCTGGCGGCTTTCTGTAATAGCGGTTGATAGAGAACGATTATCTCCGCCGATGTCATTTGTCTTTCTTATCCACCTTGAAATACCATTGTCATACAATTCACTCGCCCCAGCCGCCAGCACCATGGCGAGGACAAAGAACGTTGTCATGTGCCAAACCTGGCGGCGAAGGCGGTCAGGCAGTTTGACCTGCCTCGCCATATACGATACCGCCATGAAAGACCCGCACCCAAGCGCCAAGAATCCTACGCGAGATCGCGTCATGTAAAGCATTGGAACAGACAACGCAAGCAACACTATGTGAACTGGCCGCGGTCTTCTTTCGACGAAAAGCATATCGCATAAAAGCCATGTGAACAGGCACGCAAGCAGTGGTGCCAAATCCTGTGAATGATAGATTATTCCACTGAACAAAGACGAATACGCGCCACCATCCCCCGTGTAAATCCTATTGGCGTACGCAACCCCACCTTCTTTTATCGCAGCCTTGAGCGATGTTGCGTATGCAATACCAGGGAAAGGTAATGTCATAAGGCTGCCGATTACCACTATCATACATATTGCAAACAACCATGCGCGAACATGAAAAGACAATTCGTGATCAATCTTGATAAATTTAGAGCCGTGCCATACCCCCAAAAAGAAAGTTGAAAACAAAGCTAGCTTCATGTAACTTATCAACGGATACCACCCCATAGATGACGAAAGGCAGGCAATGGCGAGAACGGGAATCATTCCGAAAGCAGGGATCGAAGGCGCAGTCTTCGACATGCCTTTTATTGCAAGTATTCCAGCAATTAACAGAATTCCAAATCGAAGACTTATACCTATAATTATTGAATCCTTTGGAACAATCGCCGTGTTTATCATTACAATAAATGCTAAGAGTATCTCGTTCAATATCGCTTTTCTTACATTAACGAACGATATCACCACCCCATAAAGAGCTATTGCACTGATAAAATATCCACGCGTCGCGGCGCAAAGACCAATCAGCGCCAGAATTGCCATCAGATATTTGAACGTCAACTTCTCAAAAGATACATTGCTCATAATCCACCGGGAATTTGCCTGTTTATATATCGACGTGCGAACAACTCGACGGCACCTTTAAGCACCCACGCGATTTCCGTTGCCGTAAAAGACTGGCATAGATTGCGCCGATAAAGCCTGTCCGCTAACATGTCGTCCGCCGAGCCAGGGACTGAAGAATAAAGTTCCTTATAGCCAGCCCTCAACGCAAGGTTGTAAATTTTCTTAGTCATCATCCCGCGAGGAAAACAAAATCCGGTAACTTCCGTATTCAACATAGCCTCCAACTTTAGCTTCGAATCAGCCAGTTCCCCATATACAGCATCATCCGAAGCAATGTCAGTCAGAGATCTGTGCGTGATACCATGCGACTGGAAAACAAATCCCTTAGCCTTCAACTCGAGAATCTCATCCTTCGACAAATATCCTTGCGTACCGATTTTATCCCATATCAGGAACACCGTAGGGGCGATTCCTGATTCAATGAAATAATCCTTGCAGTCCCAAATGCCTCGTAATCCGTCGTCAAAGCACACCATAATCTCGTTCATACCAAGAGGAAGTCCATCGCATATACAGAAACCCTTGTTCCTGACCACATCCATGTGCATCTTGAACAATTCAAGCGGTGTGCTTGTCCTTTCATAACGAGTGTCTATGTGAACATCGTGATAAAACAGTATCTTCCCTTTCCTGTTATTGCGTAACAGAGAAGCACCCCATAAAGCCATGTGTTTGACGTATCTAATCATAATCATGCGCAGTGATCAGCTGCATTAGCGGCCCTCGAGCGGCGGAAACACCGCATCAAAAGATTGCCGTGTAAACATGTTCATTATGCCCCCATGCGTAAGGTTTACAAGATTTATCCCTTTTCGCTCCGCAATCTCTGCCGTCTCTATCGCCGCCCTGAAATGCTTTGCGTTCATGAGATAAATCTTCATAATCGTCTCTGGCGACATCGTCTCTTCATCGGGATCTGTCCCGTAGAAATGCGACGACTGCTTTACAAGCGCCGACGCAAAAGCCGTCCCTTCGTATCCGGTGAAGAAGATATTCTTGTAGCCGAGATCGAACGCCAACTTGAACATTGATCCAGAAACGCCGTGGTCGTATCCCCCGGAGACCCACAATATCGAAACCCCGCGCTCCTTGTACGGCTTGAACAAATCGAGATTTCCCCATTCCGCCGGCATTACGAATGTGACATCCGGCACCATTTCGAGTATCTCGTCCAGCCATTTTATATCCCAGATCCCGTGTATCAACTTTGTATCCACAAAGACATGATATTTCGGGTGAAGCACCTTGTAGTCGGGATGGCGGAAACCCTGGTTGACAAACACTACGTCGCAATTCCGACCCGCCGCATTGCGCAGCGGCTGCTTTGCTATTGAAGGCCCGTTCAGCACAATGAGCATGTCGCGTCCGTTCGCCTGCATCTGCGCTATTCTGGCCTTCCCCTCTTTGGTCCATTTGCGGAATTTCCACCCCCAGAGCGTCCTCACACCGCGAATGGCATACCCCAGCCAAATGAAGAACTTGTCCTTCTTCACCATCCACACCCAGAAATCGAATTTCTTTTTCATTTGATACTTTCCCTCCTAAAGGCTCTGGCCTTGGCTTTTTATGTATTTGTAAAGTTGTTCGCCGACTATGAAATCTTCCTCCCAGTCTATGTCGTGGGAGCGGAGTTTGTCGAATGTGTACAGCCAAGGTTTCGCGCCAGTCCTGCGTCCCTCCTTGTAGAGTTCGCGCGGACACAGAAATATCGCGTGGTTTATCTCGTAGAGCGGCGTCAAGTCCTGCGTCCTTGGCCACTCGAGCGGAGTATCGTTGTTGACCATCCTGCCGGCGCCGTCCAGAAGAAAGTTCTGGAACTTGTTCACGCTGACAAGCGAATCATAGCCTTCTGCGAGAGCCTTCTCGTAATCCTCTATCGCCTTGTCGTATATAGGAGCGTTGACGAGCGGCGTAGTAACGTGCCCCCAGAGGATATGATCCGCCGCAGTGATCCCATGCACATAGCGTATCACATCCTCCAGTTTGGTGGCGGACGAGCAAAGTTCATCGGGACGGGGAATGATGCGAAGCCTCGCTTCATCTTTCGTGAACCGCTCCGCCACCTTTATGCATTCGGGATCGTTCGTGGAAAGTATAATCTCATCCACATTGGCCATACCGTGCAATTGGCGCAGTTTGATGGCGAGAAGCCCGCCCTCGATCCCTGCGAAAGTTCGCGTATTCTTGTTTTTGACCCTCTCGCTTCCTGCCCGCACAGGCAGATAGAATGCAGTTTTCATCTTTTTGCCCTTCTTTTTGCCGCGAAACCCTCGCATGCGACGATGACAGAATCAATGCTCCTGCCCGCCACGCGCTTTAGTTTGTGCCAAATCCACTGCATCCTCGGAAGTTCGCTCACTACGAATATCCCCCTGGGCGCGGTGTTTGATGCAAATTCCTCCTCGTTGGGTCTACACACCGGCGGCGAAACGTGATACAGCTCTATGCAACCCTTTTCCACCCATCTGTCCCAGTAGTCGCAAGGCGCCTCCATTGGGGTGTTTGCTTTCAAGAGCGCCTCCGCCGCTTTCATTGTGAGCAGATACGACTCGGCATGCCGGTCGCCCTGGATTTTCGATATGCCGTCTGCTTCATCCGTCCGCCCTGTATGATTGGAAAATAGCACTACCTGCGGCTTGGCGCAATCCACAAAACCGGCCGCCTCGCCAAGCCGACGGGCGAAATCGTCGGAAAGCACAATGTCGTCTTCAAGAACGCAGGCAATCTGTTCGCCGCGTTCTATCATCTGGCGATATATCGCAAAGTGGGAATAGGCACACCCTATCTCGCCTATCCTGATCGGCCTGCCCAACGCGCACCACCACCGGAATTTCTTGCACGCCCCTTTGACGGCATCTTCGCCAAGCTCCCTGCCATTCACCGCCGGAAAGCGCTCGAACGTCACGCCTTGGCGAGTCAATTGCGCCGACGCTCTTTCCAGCCGCGCCTTGTCGCGTTCCAGATTGATGAGATATGTCTTCATTTTCCGTTTATACGAATTGATACACCGAACGGACCTCAAGTTCGCTGTAGAGCGATGGCGTCAGCGAAACAAGCCGCCTGCCGGCAATCTTCGAAAATTCCCTGAATATCGACTGGTTCTCCCGTGTCAGAGCCAACTCCTTTTTCGAAAGCGACTGGCCGGGATACCCGTCGTATCCGGCAAGGAAAATCTCGCCGTCCGTCAATTCCATGGCCAGTTGCAACGCAATCGCGGTTACTGATGCCTTGTATTTGTCGCCAAAGCAGAATGCTTTCAATTCCATCGTCCGTGCCGCCATGCATTCAGGAACATCCGTCTCCATCTCCCTTGGAAACGGAGGGAGGATGCAATTCCCTTCCGTGTCCTTCTCCCCGACCGTTTGCATGAACCTTCGTCCCTCGTCTCCCGCGAGACAATAATAGTGCCTGTTTTCCGCCGCAAGGTAGCATCCGGCACGGCGCGATGTCGCAAAAACGATGGCGGCATCGGGATTTTTCGCCAGGTATGCGTTGATCGCCTCTGCATGTTTCTCCGCACCTGGTCCGCCGCCCACAATCACAACGGACGAGAAACCTTCCGTGCCTGAAATTTCCAGATACGGGTAGCGGCGGACGGATTCGTCTTTCTTTCGCCGTGCAGCAAGCGTTCGCACTATTGTATTGAAAGAATAAACCCTGTTGACCGACCACTCCATCACTTCTTTCTGCGGTATGTTGTTCGCCCCGCTGATCATGTACGGCAGATTCGTTCCCCACCTGTATCTCGCCCGCAGGTCCTCAAAACTCGTCACGGCCTCGCCGAGAATGTTGAGATCTACACCCAATGCGCGTTTGCTGCCCAGGAACGTCAACAGCAATTCGATCTTCAAGTTCCCTGCGCCTCGCCCCATGCCAAGAATCGTCGCGTCCACGCCTTCGGCCCCGCATTCCATCGCGACGAGCGTATTTGCGAGCGCCATTTGAAGATTGTCATGTCCATGAAAACCGAGGGCAACGTTCGTATGCTTCCTCGTTTCGGAAGCAACCGCCGCAACCTCCTTTGGCGTCATTCCGCCATAGGAATCGACCATGCATAGAGTGTCCGCAACGCCATCAAGCGCATTCAGTTTGCCGTAGAGTCCTCCGAACCCGGCCCATGTGGACATGTACATCATGTTGAATGAAACTCCAAAGCCAAGCGCTTTTACCGCCTTTGCGAGCGTCACGGCCCTGTCGAAGTTTTTGGGATCGACCGCGATTCTCACAATGTCCGCCAAACCTTTTATGGGAACGAGAAGACCGGTCAAATCATCAGGGCGCACGCTTTTTTCATTGACCATGACGGCAATTTTCTTCTTGCACAGGCCCCTTATCCTCTTCAGCGCCTCCACCGGCGTATAGCCGAACTCGCCAAGATACTCCTTCTGCGGGTTGCTCCTGTAGCCAACCTCGACGACATCCACCGGCAGCCGGTTCATGGCCTCGATATAGGCCGTGACCGTATCGCGATCGAAATCCCACGCCGTATAATATCCGCCGTCCCTCAATGTACAGTCGATTATATTCATCGAAAAGCCCTCTTATTGTTATCTTTGCACACGCCCGGAAGAGAACCCCGCCGCCAGGGCCTCTGCTTCCTCGACGGAAATCAAGTTGAAGTCATGCTCTATCGTATGTTTGAGGCACGAAGCCGCCACGGCGAAATCAATCGCGCGCTGCGGATTGAAACCGTTTGCAAGGCCGTAGATCAATCCCGCGCCGAACGAATCGCCGCCACCGACCCTATCGACGATATTGATTGTGTATTCCGGCGAAAGAAATGCTTCGCCACCGCTGAACAGCATTCCCGCCCATTTGTTTACGCTCGCAGAAATACTGGTGCGCAGCGTAAATGCAACCTCTTTCGCCCCGAATCTTTCCGCGAGGCTCCGGGCCACTTCTTCGTATGCAGCCTTGTCCACAACTCCATTTTGCACGTCGCTTTTTGCCGCCTTGATGCCAAAGACGTCTTCCGCGTCGGATTCGTTTGCGATTATCACATCCACGTATGGCAGCAGGCGCGACATCGCACGGTTTGCATCTTCCGCGCACCAAAGTTTGCTGCGGTAGTTGATGTCGCAGCTCGTCCTTATCCCCTTCTCCGCGCAAACTTTCAATGCTTCGAGGCATATGTCAGGCAACTCTCCGCCAAGCGCGGGAGTTATGCCGGTAAAGTGAAACCAGTCGGCATTCCCGAGAAGCGTCTGCCAGTCGAATTCGCCGCGCTTTGCCAACTGTATCGAACTTCCGGCGCGGTCGTATATCACCTTCGACGGACGCTGCGACGCACCTTTTTCGACATAGTAAACGCCCAGCCTCGGACCGCCCCGGACAATCCCGGAAGTATCGACCCCGTATCTCCTGAGCGAGTTTCGCGCCGCTTCTCCAAGTTCGTTGCAGGGGAGTTTTGTCACGAACGCGGCATCCATGCCGAAATTGGCGATCGACACCGCGACATTCGCCTCGCCTCCGGCGAACGACACCTCCAATTCATCGGCCTGGACGATGCGCTCGTATCCCCTTGGGTTCAGACGCATCATGATTTCGCCGAACGTCACTATCTTCATGCTCATCGTATTTTTGTCCGATTTCCGGCCGTTTCCTCGACAAACGCGATATTTCTGGCCTTGATGTCGGCGAGTCTCGCCTGTATCGACTTCTCGATTCCGGAGAAATCGTATTGGGCGGAAAACGCCGCCGGGTCTGAAAGGAACTCCTTCAGCCCCTGATACACTCCTTCCTCTGAATTATCGACGACCCTTGCCCACGCCCCACCATTCGCAGCCGACACGGCTCCTCCGCATCGCGTTACAAGTACCGGGGTATGCAACAGCAGAGCCTCCCAGACCACCAGTCCAAAACCTTCTTTCGCCGATGGTAGTAGTAGTAGTAGTAGTGCAGCTTTGATGTAGGGATACGGATTAGCCTTTCTTCCGAGAAACTCCACGTTATCTGAAAGGCCGTTCTTCCTCGCACACTCTTCTAACTCGTGGAGCTGTGGCCCCTTGCCTATCATTGTCAGGATGAAATCACACCCTTCCTTTTTCAATCTCGACAAGGCGGAAAGCAGCCTGACGCATCCCTTTTCGGGTGAGAACCTTCCCGCGTAGATTAAACGCGGTTTTTCCGTCTTGCGGAGACCGGTTGCCGGCTCCTTCGACTTTTCGACTATTTCATCGCAGTCCATTATATTCTCGAGCACGGTCGGCATCTCGGGAAGCCTGTAATACTCTCGGTATGTTTCAGCAACCTCCTTTGATACACCCACATGCTTTGTGAACCGCAGCATGCTTTTCCTGTTGACCGCATACACAAACCTCGCGCCAACATTCCACCATCCCGGTCTCTCGCCATCGATTATGGTATGGTGCCAGGCGATAGACGGCTTACCAGAATAACGTGACCAGTGCATTATGTTGCCTGAATTGTATATGGCAATCACGTCATGCTCAAAACGAGGAACCCCACGCCAGAAAAACCTCCATCCCGTCAATGCGTGGAACGCCTTAACGAGCATTCGAAGCACCTTGTTCCTTATGAGTCGTTCCTTCGCACAGCCAAGGACATACTTCCTATCAATCTGCGTCGCCGCTATTTCTTCACGGTAGGGGAAGATCACGCCAACCTTCCACCCACGTTCTTCGAGTGCTGCCGCAAGACCGTTGAATGCTCGCGGCACACCTCCCGACCGCGTACCAGTGGCGACAAACAATATCCTCTTCACCATTTACCGCTTCTCCTTCATCGCCGCATCAATCGCAGAAGAGAGCCAAGCCTTCGATCTTTCCCTCGCCGCGCCAAGCCGCTCCCGCGCCTCCGCGTCAATTGGCTCACTCAGCATCTGCACCATATCTTCGAATTTCATTTCCGGCGTAGCCAAACGTCTCTCTTCACCCAATTGTCGCAACAACGAAAGCGGTCGCGAGTATTTCTCGCCGCACTCGTTGCGGATGGACAGCAGAGGCTTGCCGAACACCACTCCGAGCGCCGTCCCGTGAAACGAACCGGCGATCACGCATTCCGCATTTCGCGTATATGAAATCAGTTTGTCGGGCGATATGTGCTTCGTCAGCCCACCCGGCATCTTGTAGCGCGAATAATAGTATCCGGGCGCGATTACAGCCTTCAGCCCGAGCGCGGCGGCGAGCCTCTTTACCGTATCGAACACGAACATCGATTGCGATATCGTGTAGCAGAACAGATATTTCTCCCTCGGGACGCAATCCGCCCCCAAGTCGCCGTAATCGCGCGCATCAAGCAGAAGCGTAGGGTCAAGGACGACCGGTATGTCCTTCGACACCAACGGTGTCAACTGTTCGCGGACGAGATCCTCGCGCGCCGATACGCTGTTGAACCTATCGACCGCCGCGACAATCCGCTCCAGTTCCGCGCCTTGCACCGCCCTGTCTCCATAGCTGACCGCATATCCTATTCGCGGCAGACCCGGAGGCAGGCTCTCCCCGAAGAACACGGGGGCGCTTTCGCCGGTGAACAATGTCCGCCACACCTGATCGCTGCCGACAACCAGCAAATCGTAGAAAGCCGCCAATTCCCCGACCCCGCAATCCCTCTCCGGCAGCCGTCGATGCCGGAAATCGGTGAATATGCGCTTGTCGTCGTCCATGCCTATCGACATGGCGTTCACCGTAAACGCGCCCAGCGCTCCCTTTAGCCATCTGAAGCCGCTGCGCCCCTTCGGTATCTTGGCACGCCACCTGCCTTTGGACTCCCCCACATGATTGCAGACGGGGAACTCCACCGTGTGGCCCATCCGCTCAAGCACGGTCTTCAACGCCCACGCCTGAAGCACCGCACCGCAATTGTACGCCCGGTGAAACGTTATTATCCCAATCCTCATGGCTATCTTTCAAAGAATATGTCTTTGAGTTCCCTGCGCTGCGACAAGGCCACGTCAAACTCCAAAGGCACGTATCCGCAAGTTAGAACGGCGATTATCGCCTCGTTTTGCGGAATGTCCAAGAGCCTATGCATCTCCCGATCCACACGAAGTTCCTTTGACCAGTTCAGAATGCAGTGAGCTATCTTGAAGTAATGAAGCGAGTAGCAAAGGTTCATCAGGAAAATCCCGCCGTTTGTGAACAGGTCGTTCCGCTCCACTGCGCTTGTTATGTCAAGCAGATCGGCTGTCACGACAAGTATCTTGTTCGCAAGATGTCCGAATCCCCTGTTCCCGGACTGCAATTCAAGTATTTCTGGAAATTTCCGCCTGTCCGAAACACAATAGACCTTGCAGTACTGGCGATTGCACGCGGAAGGCGCTGTTTGCGCCAAAGCGACCGCCTTGCGAACTTCATTGACCGGCACATCATCAGGAGAATAATTTCTCACGGTGTGCCGCGACGCGGCGAAACGGGGAAAAGCACATTCTATATCGCCATAAAAGCCATCTCTAGTGAATCGCCTCTGGGACGAAGGGGCGATTTCACTGAATTCTTCGCAGAAGGAATGGAGCGCATCTGCGAAACCGGGTCTGTCGAATGTCTTGAATCCTTCCCGCCTGTGCAGGTCTTCATACTCCTTTATTGCCTGAATCGCCCATTTCACTCTGGCATCGTCAATCTCGTTCCCTTGTACATATCCGTGGACTGCAGCCATTAATTCCTCTACCCGCTTCTCTCCGAATCCGAGGCGGCGACCGGGCATAGTCAAACCCTTCTCGATTATGTGGCTGTGCAGGACTATCGAAGCGAGTTTCGCCTCTTTTGCATCGCGGTTGCAAGCACCGGAATATTTCAGGAATCTAGATAAATCGCCAGAAAAAAGAATCCGCGAAATCCGTTTGGGCGCGAACCTCATCTTGAGGTATTTTCGCCACAGGAAACGCAGCGGGACACGCAACAGCTTCATCATTGTTTACGCCTCAATATGTGATTGAACTTTTGCGACAGAAAATGCCTCTCGCTCGCATCCAGCAGGGCAAACCAGGCAAGCGGCGCCAATGCGCTCTCCGCAAAAAGAGTCGCTATTGCCACCCTAAAGAAAGACGGTCGCATGAACAACCTCGGTATCGCCCCCAGCAAAAGCGCCAGCGCCGCAACTATCGCCAATGGAATCAATACATTCCTCAACCAGTAGATTGAACTCATCTTGACAAGATACCGTGCAAACCATACTCTTCCCAATGCGCAGCATGACATTGAAACGACTATCGCGTATCCCACGGAATAGACACCCGCTTTCAAGACAATCAACACCCACGCCAATGGCAATGCCAATATAAGACACGTGCCAAGGACGACCTGATAAAGTGCTATCCTGCCATGTGCGTTTACCGCGATCAAATGCCCTGCCGCCGTCTTGTCGATCACAATCGATGCAAGTACGCATACGCATAGTCCCGAGGCATATTCTGGAGGCTCCTTGAGCCAAAGCCTGAGCACTTCGTCAACCTCCAGGCAAAGTGGAATAGCAAGAACCAGCAGAAGCAGCGTCCCGAGCTTGCATGCCTGAAAAGACATCCTCCTTACCTTTTCCATGTCACCCGCGCCGTATGCATTCATAATCGCCGGCGAAAACGCACCGAGCAACCCTCCGGACAATATGCCGCACTCGGCAGAAACGCTATTGCCTATGGACAGCGCGGCATTGGTAGACGGACCGAACATTTTATTGATCAACACCGCGACCCCTTGCGATTGCGCAAGACCACCCATGAATCCAAAAGTCAGCCAGCCAGAGTAGCCGAACAATTCCCTTATCCTCGTGCGCACACCTTTGAACAAGCTCAATTCCAATTTGCATTCTTCGAAAAGAACGACCGCCCTGAAGCACATCAGTGCCTGCGGGATGACGGATGCAATGCATATCACAAATGCGTATGTGGACAGCCAATCGCCGCCGTGCCTGACAATGTAGAAAAGAAATGCCGCTCGAACGGTAGTCGTGAAAAGGGAGAATATGGTCAGTTCGGCAATCTCCTGCTTGGCGCGGTACATGGCGCTGAACGGCACGTTTGCCATCGCTACAAGACACGATATGCAGACATATCGCCAAACCCAGACACACGCACCAACTCTATCCGGCGGAATTGTAAGATAGTTTTCTATGGCCCACATACCGACGGGGTATCCAATGGCAACCAGAACAACCGCCAATACGGAATGAAGCATGAAAGCGGTGCAAAACCATCTCCTACAGTTCTCAAGTCCTTTTTCGTAATCCACTTTCTTTGAACCGACCGACACGGCATAAAACCGCGCCACCCCCGTCGCCAGCAAATTGTTGAGAATTGTAAAGAATGATGTCAGACCACCTATCAATCCATACAGTCCAAAATCTGTCTGCCCTAACGCAAGTAGTGCCCATCTTGCCGTGAACAATCCAAGCACAAGCGCATATACCGACCGCCCATATGTTACGGCGATATTGAGAACTATCCGTTTACGCTCTGTCATATTCCTATCTTCGTATGCTTACATAGCCGATGCCTATGTCTAATATGCGCAAACGCTTACCCCTATGTCATTAGGATTGCAACTCTAGAACCTGATGGCTCGGAACACGCGCCTCCTCCGGCGGCAATTGCATATAGTCGCCGTATATAGCCGTCAGGATTTTCTTCGTCCCCACTGGGACGCGGACTATGCGATCTTCAAACGCGACTTCCTCGCTAGACGAAAACCACTCCCTGGGAAAACACCACTTCTGGGGCGTCTTTCCGTCGCTGTATGGAGAAATGCCTCCTACAAACTTACAATCAGCATACTTACGCGAAGCACACCATTCTGAAAACTTCAGTAGATGATTTTTCGCTCGTCCCAGAGGCATTCCAAGAAACCATCGAGAGACACCCCTTCTATACATACCTCTTTTAACACACCAAAGAAACCGCTCTGTTCCGCTAGATGGCAGGCCATCTAGTGGAAATATGTCCACATAAAGGCCCTGTTTGAGTGATAATCTAGACTTGGCAGATATCTCGCTCACCTTATTAGGATTATCCACCCGCACTTTGCCAAATAAATAATGATATGTATCGTCTGTTTCCACAGATTGCCAACTAAAACCCTTTGGGAGTTCTTTTATGGCCAGATCCATGAATTGCATATAGTCTGGTCTTGGCATCCATATATCAAAGTCATCATCCCAGGGAATAAATCCTCTATGTCTGATGGCTCCCAGTAAGGTTCCATATGCTACAAAATATTTAAGGCCATATTTTTCACATATGCTTCTGATTGAATCATAGATTTCCAGAATGACATTCCTTATCGGAATTAAATCATATACGTTTTTTTGCATCAAAATACATCCTCCCTAATTGATGCTCTTAACCTTGGCCTTGAACTCTGTGGAGGAGACACCCTGTGTGTATTCTGGCTCGATGACCTCGCCGCCCCATGTCGCCAAAAGGTCGATTGCTTTCTGGCGAACTTCTGCAAGCGGCCCCTTGCGCCAGTCGGTACCATGCACCATAATATCCGGTTGGAAACGCTTTAGATTGTCTGAGTAGTCTTTCGTTTCCTGCTTCACAACATACGTCACGCCCTTGATGTTCTCAACGACGGCCTTGCGCTGCTCGAAGTTCATGTAGGGCTCCGGCTTATAGGAACGGATCGCCTCATCGCTAAACAAACCGACCATCACGCGCCCAAGCTTCGCAGCTTTCTTGAGAATGTTGATATGTCCAGGATGGACAATGTCTGCGGCCATCGGTACATAAACGAGTTTTGAATACGAAAATCCAGCCTCCTTAATACGCATGCGTACTAGCTTATCATTGAAGATGTCATCGTTAATCGTCGCATACTCAGGCATAAGCGGCTTGGCGGGCGCATCATTGTGGTGTATGCAGCAGTCGCAGATGCAACCATCGAGACAATCTGACATAAACATCTGCCGCACTTCCTTCATTTTGTCACTGTACCATGCTTCCTTAAGCGTCTGCTTATTCAGGTCTCCGACGATGAGCATATTCTCATAGTCTGCATTCTCTACGGAAAGATACCCTTCTTGGGTCACACAGATTGCGTCGAACGGAAGGTTGCACCCGCGACGAGTCTCATTATCGCACTCGCACTTCAGGAGATGTTCAATCTCCGGCATATAGCCACCCTGATTGTACACAAGCTTGAATACAATCTGATCTACCAAATCGCCGAACTTCTGGAAGTACATGTCGCGCATGTTCTCGGTAAACCTCGTCAAGATGCCTGTCACATAGATCTTGAAGCACTTCCCTGACTCTTTACGGTACTGTGCTAAATACTTAAGATGCTCTACTACTGCGTCGAAGTCATCCTTGCCATGAATAAACTTGTACATCTCGCGTTCTGGTGCGTTGATCGAGAACTTAATACTGTCGAGGCCAGCGTCTATTACGGCACGAATCTTTTCCGGCGTAGCAAGTGAGCCGTTGGAAGTCAGATAGACATACGTGTAGCCAATCTTCTTCGCAAGAGCGATGTACTCCGGCAGTTCCGGAACGATGAACGGTTCGCCGGTCGCGTAGAAGCCACATTCGCGCGTGCCGAGTTCATACGCCTGACGAAGGGCACTTTCGACCATCTCGGGCTTCATCTTGCCGACTTTGCGCATCATCTTCTGGTGGGCGCAGAAGAGGCACGCATGGTTGCAAGCGTTGGAGAGTTCAAGAAGGAAGTTCGAGGTGGGAAACGGAGGCGTAAGTGAATAAAGATTTGCACGACCAGCCTTTTTCATGCGGACACGATCCTGAAGCGTTGCTTCCTTGCCAGTGGCCTGCACCTCACCCTTGGCATAGAACTCACACGACTCCGGCTTATGGCAATTTGCGCAAATTAGATCGGGGCAGCAGCACTCCTTTTTGCACATCGGCTTTTTGCACATAGTGTTTCCACAATTTTGATTGCAGGACATTTTACTTCTCCTTTGTTTGTTATTCTTTTCGTGTCAGGTTATTCTTCGGGTATAAGTGTTATGATCTTTTTAATGGACATGCACATGGCATCTGCTTCAAGTGCACGGTGATTCTCCAAAATAGTCTGCGCCGCTTTCTGCATTGCGGGGAACCCGCTACGTGTCAGCTGGTTCGCGTAGATGACGACGTTTGCACCACGCTTCTTAAATTCATCTTCGGTCACGGAATTGAAAGATGTCGGAACAACCACGATTGGCGTTAGCGTATCGTCTTTGCGGAATTGCTCTATGAACTCGAATATCTCAGCAGGGTCTTTCTTGCGGCTGTGGATCATGATTGCATCTGCACCCGCCTTGGCGAATGCATATGCCCGCCTAAGCGCATCGTCCATTCCCTGCTCCAAGATCAAACTCTCGATGCGTGCACATATCATGAAGTCCTTGGTCTTCTGCGCCCGCTTGCCGGCGGCGATCTTCGCAGAGAAGTTTTCAATCGTGTCCTGCTTCTGTGCGACCTCTGTCCCGAAAAGCGAATTCTTCTTGAGACCGCACTTGTCCTCAATTATAATCATCGAAACACCCATGCGCTCAAGCGAACGGACTGTGTAGACAAAGTGCTCGGCGAGTCCGCCGGTATCGCCATCAAAGATAATCGGCTTGGTCGTTACCTCCATGATGTCATCGATAGTGCGGAAGCGAGAAGTCATGTCAACAAGCTCTATGTCCGGCTTTCCCTTTGCAGTGGAATCGCAAAGCGATGAAACCCACATAGCATCGAACTGATAAGTCTTCCCGTCCTGTACCACCGTCGTTTTTTCTGCGATGAGGCCCGTGATACCGCTGTGCGCTTCTATCGCGGTGACAAGACCCTTCATCCCAATCAATTTCTTCAGCCGTGCGCGGCGCATATCTGGCATTGAGAGCTGGGTACGCGCATTGGCCTCGATCTTGTCGTATTCAGGATTGACGGTATATGGGAACTCAACAAGTTCTCCGCCCAACTCCCCGAGAAGTTTGATAGTCTCCTCTCGAATTGACTGTTGCACACCTGTACGCCAATCGTCGCCATGAACTATGACGTCAGGATGCAAATCTGCAATTATTCCGCGATACGACAGCCCCTCTTGCTTGACTACATGCGCAACCCCCTGAATGGCAGAAACGATCTTCATTCGTTCCTCGCACGAAAGGAGCGGATAGCGCTTATAACTGGCAACCGTTTTATCACTTAGTACGCCCACGGTCAATTCGCCCAAGGATGCAGCCTTGTTGATTATATTGATGTGACCGCCGTGGATCACATCGGTACTCATGCTCATGAATACTTTCTTCACGATTTAACCCCCAATGTCCTCATATAAAACGACTTGTTGACCTGCGGAGGCTCTTTAGGGCGGCCAAGATCTTTGCGGGCACCCTTGGCAACCTTGATCAAAACGAAATTTGGCCGTTTGGGCGCTTCAAAGGAATCATTATGAGTCTCCTCCAGTTCCAAGGTCTTGAAGCACCATTCCATGCCGTCGGCCACTTGTTCAACGCTATTGCAGCAGTTCATATACTGGCTCTGCGGAGATTGAAGAACATGGTATCCAAACTGCCTTGCCAACTCCTCAAAGTCTATGTTGCCACCAACAGTTGGCTGACCACCCACGGAATCGTGGGCCGAATTATTGAGAACAATATGAGTTAGGTTCTCGCAGCCAGACTGTCCGCAGATTGCCATGTTCCCCATCTGCATGATGGATGCCCCGTCGCCATCCAAACACACTACTTTCCGATTCGGCCGCGCCTTGGCAATCCCCATCGCAATCATTATCGCATGCCCCATCGATCCGACCGTCAGAAAATCACGCTCGTGCCCCTGGCAAAGCCGTTCTCTCGTCTCATATACCTCTCGCGAAATCATGCCCGTAGTCGAAACGACAACCGCATCTTTCGGCAATGCCCTCAATATCCCCTCTATCGCCGCCTCGCGCTTCAGTTCAGCAATGTCTGGTTCCTTGTGTTGCAATTTATACTCCGCAAACAGCCCCTTTCGGACTATCAAGGCGACAGGACGAGATTCTGACTTAGCCCTTTCCACCATATTCCGTGTCACTTCCAATGCGGTTGCTTCATCATCAGGCAACACCTCTGTTGCAATGCCAAGCGTCTCGAAGAGTGAAACGGTTACCTTACCCTGTTTGACGTGCTGCGGTTCATCCTTCACACCCGGCTCGCCGCGCCATCCGACAAGCAGAACCATCGGAATGGAGTAGACATCGGGATCGGCAAGCGAGCACAGCGGATTGACCGCATTGCCCTGTCCAGAGTTCTGCATATAGACGAGAGCAGGCTTGCCAGTCGCAAGATAGTGTCCAGCAGCCAATCCGACCGCCCCGCCCTCGTTCGCGGCAATCACATGGTTCTCCCCGCAGTTGTCCGTGATGTAGGCACAAAAAGATTTTAGCAGCGAGTCTGGGACACCTGTGAAGAAATCAACTCCCGCCCCGATTAATACAGAAACAAGATTATTAACAACAACCATTGCGAATTCTCTTATATATGTTCTTCAACACCCCTGAAATGCACATTCAAATCGTGCAACGGTGCGAGTAATGTCCCGATTGATGTGCCTTGCGTCACCTTGGCGAAAGCGTTGACGTCCTTTGGGAAGCACTTGCCGCCGTAACCGAATTTTCCGTCAGGGCCGGGCGCGTATGTGTGAGTGTCATTGATATAGCCGGAGAGGAGAACGCCCGTGTGAACCTTCGCCCAGTCTCCACCCATTTTCTCCACATACTCCTTCGCCGCGTTGAAGTAAGTCACCTTGTACGCGCCGAAGACATTGTGAATATACTTCGTAAGTTCCGCCTCCAGCGGCGACATGACAGTAAACTTCTTGCCAGGGAACACCTTAATGAGCAGATCGACCGCACCCGTGAATACCATCGTCTGCTTCTTGAAGTCTTCGATGTGCGTGCGCTCAGTCAGAAACTCCGGCATATAGCAAACCTGATGCCCAGTCTCTCTCGAGAGCATATCACTTGTGCCAGGCAGGATTGTTGTCCTCACAAACACCGGCACATTCGGCAGTTTGCGTATCAACTCTTTCATCAGCGTCAGATTCTGCGTCCCGTCGTCCTCCGTCGGAACATGAATTTGCAAGAACGCGATATCGATCTGCGAAAGATCGTCATTCATTCCCTTCGGCGGATCACTTACAAAGATCTTCGCATCTTTGTTATTCTCCTCCAGCCAGGCTTTGAGGGCTCCGCCAACGAAGCCACAACCTATTATACCTACATTAATCATTTTATTCCTCTTGTCTACAGATATTCTCACACAGCCAATTGTCTGAAATATGCAATCGTCTTCGACAGCCCCTCTTGTAGCGGAACTTTAGGCTCCCAGCCGAGAAGTTCTTTTGCAAGAGTTATATCCGGTTTTCGGCGCTTGGGATCGTCAGATGGAATCGGACGATAGACGAGTTGAGACTTGGATTCTGGAATCTGCCGAAGAGTCTCCTCGGCGAGTTGCTTGATAGTGTACTCGCCTGGATTGCCGGTATTGACGACAGGGGCGCCTAGGTGATGTTTATCACAGAAGGCATCAATAGTATCTCGCGGCAATTCCATATAACGGCGCATCGCTTCAATGAGGTCGTCGCAATATTGGAAACTGCGTGTCTGGAGGCCGTCGCCAAAGAGCGTAATGTCCTCGTCGTTGAGGGCCTGCATTATGAAGTTGGAAATCACGCGTCCATCCTTGGGATGCATATTCGGGCCGTAGGTGTTGAAGATGCGCACCATGCGTACATCAACACCATACTCGCGGCGGTAGTCCGCGGCAAGCGTCTCGGCGCACCGCTTGCCTTCATCATAACAGGAGCGAATCCCGATTGTGTTCACATTGCCCCAATAGCTTTCAACCTGCGGATGCACCAGCGGGTCGCCATAGACCTCGCTTGTCGAAGTGTGAAGCACTTTCGCCTTGGTCTTAAGTGCTAGATCCAGCATGTTCATCATGCCGAGAACGCTCGATTTGGTCGTTTCGACTGGATTGTGCTGATAATGAATCGGACTCGCCGGACACGCGAGATTGTATATCTCGTCGAACTGTCCCCAGAACGGCTGCGTCACATCATGCAGCACAAACGAGAATCGCTTGTTGTCGAAGAGTTCGATAATGTTATTCTTCGTGCCGGTGAACAAGTTGTCCAATGCCGTCACTTCATATCCGTCCTCGAGAAGCCTCCTGCAGAGGTGGCTTCCCAGGAACCCGGCGGCGCCCGTCACCAGCGCCTTTTTAGGTAATTTCAGTTCCATAATATAGCTTTTACTTGAATCTATTGCATTGATTCGTCACTTTTCGGCTCTCCTACCGCCTGTTGTGTTCGCTTGTAATCGTTGTGTCCGTATATATTGATAGCCACTCCGAAAAATGTTTCATTCCGCATATATTATCGTCAATTATGCCAACATTTATGTTCGTATGTATCGCTGAAAAGGCAACGGGGAACGGGGAACAGGGAACGTGGAGTGTCTCAAAATCGTCATTTTCTGCAAGTTATAGGTTGTGTTCGTGAGTATTGATTTGCACTCCTCAAAACCGTGTTTTTCCGTTGAGTTCGTCGATAGGTATTTGATTCATTCGTTCCCACCGCCCTCACGCCGCACCCAGCAAATACAGGGGTTTCAGAAATGTGGTGCTGGTGTGTGTCCTTCTTCCACAGGGAGTATATGCCATACCGAATTTCCCCGTTAAATAGGACAACATCAGAATCTGGCATGATTCCTTCTATTGTCGTTTTCACATCAGCTGATGATTCTGTCTCACTATTATCCGCACAATGACAATTATCGTTTTCCATAATCCGTATCCTTTTACTTTCGTAATACTATGAGGCCAGCCCCCACGCTACAAGAATCGACACTATTCATGTTCGACATTCTATCTTCCATCAATCCAGTTGTATTCGCTCTACCCCCATCATCTCTCGCCCAGCAATTACATGCTTCCCTCAAAGTGGCGATGATGCGCATGTGTCACTATATCAACTCTTTTTTGCTTAGCCAACGAGCTCTGTCTGGCGTTATCACCAATATATCAACGGGGCCGCCGACAGTTTCCACCACATTCTTGAAATGCATAGTCTTTATTGTCGTCTCAACTGCATATCTAGCAAAATCCACGGCGTCCTGAAGTGTGAAATATTGCCACAATATTTCCTCTTGTGGCATTGGACTGTATTGTCCGTTCGGCTGTATTGAAGCAACCGGAGTGATCAATCGCGATAATGTAAGAGCCTCTCCCGCCCACGAAGCACCTTGCTCGCCATTGATTATTCGCTGAACAACCGATCTTTGTGCCACGTCTACCTGATATCCGCGTTGCTCTATACCTGATTCAGTTGTCTTATACCCTACAACTATGAATTGCACGCCTAAATTAGGGGATAGTGTATTGAAAAATGTCAATAACTGTTGTGGGATTGAATCAATATCAGTATCATCATGGATTTCCTGTCGTATGAAATCATTTATAAATCCAACTATTGGCAAGTTGTTTATTGATGATGCTCCACACGCAGCAATTCCAATATTGTTCGGGGCAAGAAATACCTTTTGCGCAGTGTCTGACGTATGAACTCCTATTCTTTGAATAATATGTCCCTGAGAATCAGTATTTGTTCTTGTATATGTTGTTCTGCTATCGCCAGCAAGAACAATACCTTCCTTTACATGCGTCTCTATTATCAAAGACATATTTATATCCTCCTCATGTTTTATTATTTCCCTTTCGGGATCCTAGCCTCAATGGGTAAGGCCTTGTATAACGGACTTCCATGTGAATACAATGGGGTCAGACCCCATGGTAAAGAAACACTTTTCCGCAACTCTCGCCCAGTACCATCAGCGCCCACCGGCCACAAAACAACCCTATCACCAAAGCATACAGGCTCCGCCCGTATGTGGCAACTATGTTGAGGAAGATGCGGCTATTCGCTGTCATTTTAGTTGTTAGTTGTTAGTCGCTAGTTGGTAGGCGATGGTCGTAAGTTGCTCACTCGTCCTGCACAACGCCTAGCTCTGCAACGCCGAACCATAGTTCGTAAAGTTGCAGTGGATGTTGTAGCTAACTACGCCAATGGTTTTCATTGTTTTCGCGGTTCATCACAGCCGACATCAATCAGCCATATGGTCACATGCCTTTCACATGAACCCGCAAAATGAGATGTGTTGACACACCATACGATCCACTTAGCCAATAACAGTACCGTCAGACATCTTCTCCAAAGTCCAACTCGAGTTGATCATAAGGCTGTGGAAACACCGTCTTGAAATTCCTCTTGAATGCTCCTCTATCTTTGCTAAGGGCAAAAACGGCTTGCATCTTAGACAGATGATCTCTTAACGCCACCTTTCCCACTTTTTCTGTAAGGAATTGGTGATGTTTATATTGCCGCCCATTCAAATTGAACATTGGATTCTTTTCCCGCAGATTCTCCAATATGGCACCATGACTATTTGCAAGTGGGTAATACACATACTTCGCTATGAATGCGCCAAAGAACCGAGGATGCTGACTTTTTGTAATTCGTGGTAGATTGTAAATCTTATATATTCCGTCAAAAAAGGAATCTTGAAATTCCTTTAGCCAATCTGTATGCTCGTCTTGGATAAACTGAAGAAATAGCTGCTTATACTCATCATGCCTACGCTTTCGATAGCCTGTTGCCTCATCAATTAACGCGACAAGCCCCGTATCAGCAAGGCCAACCATGAATCTCTCACAGTTTTGAGCATATTGCAAGTATGCGCCACCGATCTTTCCAATTGACCGCAATTGAAGCATGAGGCGACAAAAATCTGTTATTACACGGCAATCTATGAACAACCGCCTCTTATCATTTTCTCCAACATAATACCCTTCTTGTATTCTCTTTAATATACGTTCAGACTTTGAGTTGCGTATTGATGGGTGAGACAGCAATTTGCAAAACGCAGCAACAGCGTCTTTAGATCTGGATGATATTCCAATTATCGCAAAGAATGATTCAATTGAAACTAAGCGCAAGACTTTATTCTCAACCTCAATATTAGCACAATCAATATTTTCGAACGTCCCTAGAGTTAAACCGCCGCGATTTAACACCCGGTCTACTTTTCTTTCATTTGTTGGAAAATTAAAAAAGAACATACATAAACCCTTTCCGCTCAATTTCAAGGTTACGACAAAGTTACTGCCGCTCCCACCGTGTGTATCAATGATTTTGCAGAAATCTAAATCAACTTCTTAGCCAACATGTCTATGTGTAAATCGGTCATATCCACGACGTAATCTAGAAGTGCTCGCATCCACCACTCAAAAGAACGCGACCTATTGTGCTCATAATATTCACTATTCCACGCCAACACAATAAACTGTTTTGCAAAGCTACTAAGTCTTTTATACTCTGGAAGGCAGTTTTCGCCGCGAATAGATTTTGAAAATGCTTCATGTACAAATTCGTATCCACGACTTAAAATGGCAGGCACTTGACTGTAAGCTCCACACTCTACACAAACTTTGCGTCTTTCAGTATATATTGATTTATAGACTTCATCAACTTCATCCATGTATGTTTTGGAGCTCGAAGAAACTGGCAAATTCGCCTTGAGATCGCCTGTAAATTCGAATGTCATTATAGCCTGATAATTATCTGTAAAACATTTACCAAAATCAAGAATCAGCTTACGAATTAGTCTTGCACGAAGTTTTGAAAGCGGAATATAATCATCCGCTATATTACCATTCAAGCCAATCCCTTTCTTCATTATGTCAGAAACACGCTTTTCCGGGATCACATCCGAAACTGCAGCATCTTCAAGATCTAGAACCCTGTAACATATATCATCAGCAGCCTCGGTCAGATATGAAAGCGGGTGTCTTTGCCCCCATTTCAAGCCCAATTCACCCCATGTCTTTTCAAAGATAATCTTCGAATTCGAAAATACATCAAACTTTGGGATCTCACATTCATCCACAAAACCATCCACGGTGTTTGGATACTTTACTAGAGCACCCGTCGTTGCTGCCGTAAAACTGAATGCCTCCCCGGCATGAGATTCATGCGTACACAATATGCGAAAAGACTGAGCGTTGCCGTCAAAACATTCATAATCTTTCCACACGGGATTATCAGGGAACATTTTATCCTCAGGCCTTAATTTATGTGCCCAATATTGTATCGCATGCTCACCTGAATGGCCATATGGCGGATTGCCAATATCATGAGCAAGGCCAGCTGCTTGACATACCCAGCAAATTGAGTCTAAACTATCGCCCTCAATATCTCCTTTCTTCATCAAATATCTACCGACTTCACATCCAAGTGTCCTCGCAACCGATGCTACTTCCATAGAATGTGTAAGTCGATTGTGTACCGAGTCAACATCGGGGAATGTTCGCACCTGTGTCTTGCCAGCCAATTTACGGAATGCCGAAGAAAACAGTACTCGTTCCAAGTCTCGTTCAAAAGGAGAACGATCGTCAATGGGCTTGACACGGTCTGCTACATCAATGTGCGTGGGGCCTAGCACGTTACTGACTCTTACAGAAGAAAGCAACCGCCGCCATGCAATTAAATACTGGCCAGCATTGCACTTATCTTTCGCTCGATCTTTATGCTGAACATCTTCTTTCATCGCTCAGCATCCGCATAAAAGGTTGCAACACACTGCCCGCAGACTTCTAACCCGCTATTCTGCAACTCTGCAAGTTTATTACGGATATCAACCGACGATTTCGATGCTATAATGCACTTACGGCTACTTTTCACCAAAGTGCGATTTCCACATTGTGTTACCAAGTCACTATTTGGGCGAGAATATGTCGTGCCATTTTCTTCCGTAACCTTTGCCTCTACAACATGAATATTACGAGGTTGATCGCCATCAATATATTCTTTTTCATATATTGCCCAACCATCACATTCTTTATGTGATATGCTTTTCATTACATCTCCTTTTCGTGTTTAATTAGAAGCTGATGGAATTCTCTGGTTGAAGCACCATAGGCACACGCCATCTACACGTTCTACATGTTCTATACCGCTAAATGAGATTTCGCGCTATTTTACACTTTACTAAACCGTTAACTTTCACTGAACAACGGCTCGCCATAGCGAATGCTTTTGGCAATTCCTTCAAGACCCGGGAATAGATTCATCGCTGATACATTCGTTTGATCAAGCATATTCTGTTTAGTTGGAGTCATGAGTTGGAGTTGGAGAGTTGTGGTTACTCTGTTTTCTCCAACTAAAAAAGAAGACAATTCCATTCTCCAGCTCCAACTATTCACTCCAACTCGGTAAGAATACTATGGGGAGAGACCCCGCGAGGGGGAGATGTAAATGCGGTTATTGAGCGAAATGGGAGGCGAATCTTCGCCTTTCGAGCGGGTTACTGACCCCCCGTGGGCAAAAGCGCCACCCCCTCGGAGGGGGTGAAGCGAAGCGCCCCCACTACATCGCAACACCCCCTCTGGCAGGGTAGCGCGACCCTGCCAGGCAGGGTGTACCCGACCCTGCCAGGCGGGGT
>JAZQBR010000052.1:0-2626 GCA_045545855.1 Kiritimatiellia bacterium
CCGTGCCGCTTTGGTAACGGTTCCCACACACCCACCACACACTCTTTCTCCATCTTTCCACGGCCATTCTCTCCCCCACCATCCCACCCCATCCCCTCTGCGAACTCTGCGTCTCGCAGGCTCTTGCGACCGCTACGCGGCTCGGCCTTCGGCCTCGGCCAACCTGACGACTTCGTCGCAGGTGCATCTCGTCTCTGCGTTAAACATACTGCAATCAGGGCTTAGTCCTCGGCAGACTATCTAAAAACGCCGTGCGGGTGGGGGAATCAAGATTGCCCATCCCTCAAAAGCAGTTTTTTGCCGCCTGTTTACTTCTTCTCGTACCAGTTCTTCAGCACGCCGAAAGCGGCTTTGCGCTCGCCCGTGTCAGAGATAAGGCCCTTGCGGTTGTAGAAGTCCTGCGTGCCGCGCAGCGGACGCCGCGGGGACATGAAGTCCTTGAGTATCCACGGCGAAATACCGGCCAGTCCGTCGATGCGGTCGAACATCCTCAGGTTCGCCTCGTAGACCATCGCCTGGTTCTCCTCGGTGAATCGCGCCCACTTGTCGCCGTGGCGCCCCGCCACTGCGCCACCGCCGAATTCGCTGACGATTACCGGCTTGTCGTAGGGTATCTCCCACGTCATCTTGTCCGCCGTGCCCACGTCCCGGTACCAGCCGATATACTCGTTGAAGCTCACGACGTCCACATGTTCGTGCAGATTGTCGGTCAGGCGGTTGACGAAGTTCCTCTGCCCCGTGACCTCCATGGCCATCGACACCAGACGCGTCGAATCGAGCTCCTTCGCCTTGCGGGCGAGACGGCCGAGAAACGCGTCGCGCTCCTTCGAATGCGGCGTCTCGTTCGCGATGGACCAGATTATCACATTCGCCCTGTTGCAATCGCGGCGGATCATCTCCGTCAGCTGCTGTTCGGCGTTTTCGTACGTGTTCTTGTTTCTCCAGTCGATTGTCCAGTAAACGGGTATCTCGCTCCAGACCATGATACCGAGCCTTTCCGCCGCGCGCACGGTGTATTCGGGGTGCGGATAGTGCGCCAGGCGTATGAAGTTGCAGCCGAGCGCCTTCGCCTCGCTGAGAAGAGCCTCTGCCTCCGCCGCGGTGCGCGTGCGCCCCATGCGCCCGAGCGCCTCGTCATGCAGGCAGACGCCCTTGAGAAAGACCGGCTCGCCGTTGAGAAGAATCTGCTTGCCGCGCGTCTCTATAGTGCGAAAGCCGACCTGGTCGCGAATCGTCTCGCCGTTGGCGGATACTTCAACCGCATACAGCTTCGGCGACGAGGGGCTCCACAGCGCGGGCGACGCGCCGCCGAGGTCCGACCGCCATACGCCGGCGTCGTCCGTCGCGCCGGCGAGGTCGAGCCCGAGCTCGGGAATACGCACCGCCACCGCCACGCCGGCCTCATGCGCGTTCAGCGCGACGCTGACGCCGTCAAGCCCGATCCGCCAGTCGTCGATGCGCACCGCGGGGCGCTCCTCGATGCGGACGCTGCGGATGATTCCCCCGTAGTTCCACCAATCGTACACCAATGTCGGGACGCGCCCGGCGTGCCGCTCGTTCTCCACCGCGACGACGATGCTGTTCGCGCCGTCACGGACGGCATCCGTCACGTCGAGCGTGAACGGAGTGAAGCCGCCCTCGTGCCGGCCGACTTTGCGTCCGTTCACCCACACGATCGCGGTCTGGCTGACGGCGTCGAACGTGAAAAGCGACTTCATGCCCGCCGTCCGCTTCCAGTCGAAATTGCGCTGGTACCAGACAAGCCCCTCGTAGCACCAAAGATGCGGATCCTGCGAGTTCCAATCGCCCGGCACCGACAGCGTCGGCTCGAGCGAAAAGTTGTACTCGATCAAGTCCTTCGGTCCGCCGTGCCGGTCGGCGCCAAACGTGTTGCGGTCGCGCATCGGATGGTTGCGGTAGTCGTTGAGTCCGGTTTTCTGAACATCGATTATGTAATGCCATTCCCCGTCCAGGGACATTCCGAAGACGGACAGGGCTGCTGCAATCGACACAGCCAATGCTGACAAGCGACATATTTTCATTTTCTGTTTCCTTTCACGTGCGTCAAAAGGGCCTGAACATGATGCGGCAGCACCCGCCCAGCTCCATGACCTTGGAAGTTTGACGATATTATACCACATTCATGTTGTAGATTCATATAGCCCGATTGAGGGGGTTACGGGCATGGTGCTACCGCTCGGGCCGCACCCCTGCTCGGGCCGCTCGGTGATCGGCCCCTACCATGCATCGTTGGCAACGGTTCCCACGAACACCCCTTCGGTAGGGGCCGACTACCAGGCGGCCCGAACGTCCCCACCCCGTTCCACCCTTCGGCTGCGGGGTGCCCGGTGGTCACCCCCTACCGTGCCGCGTTGGTAAAGGTTCCCACGCCCATCCCCCTCGGTAGGAGCCGACCTCCGGGCGGCTCGTCCCACCATGCCGCGTTTGTAACGAAGTCGGATCGTAGCCATGTCGTTCTGTGAGCCAAGGAGTTGTCATAGCCCTTTGTCTTCCTAAGACCGCTTGGCCTCCGACTTGTGCCGCGTTGGTAAAGGTTCCCACGCCCATCCCCCTCGGTAGGAGCCGACCTCCGGGCGGCTCGTCCCACCATGCCGCGTTTGTAACG
>JAZQBR010000053.1:0-3590 GCA_045545855.1 Kiritimatiellia bacterium
GTCGAGTTCAAGCTCGACCGCCCGGCATCGGAGGCGATGGAGCAGATTCGCGGCAAGGACTACGCCGGCAAGTACGCGCTTTCGGGCAGGCGCATAACGCTCGTAGGCGTCTCGTTCTCGTCCGAAAAGCGCACGATTGTCGACATAATCACCGAAGAAATCTGACGCGCCACCCTCAACTCGCCCCCTAAACCCCCACTAATCACCCCTTGAAAATTTTAAAAATTCCCCCTTGCGGGTGAGCCGAGAATATGTTACAATATTGCCAAACTTCCAAGAAGGGGACTAACTATGGCAAGTAAAAACTCGATAAGAATGGTGGTTGGCGCGGGTCTCGCACTCGCGGCAGGCGTAGCTTTTGCTGCGGTTTCTGAGGATTTCGAGGATGGGGCCAACAGTGGTACATGGACTGGCGGCACGGTGACTACAGAAAACACGACGCCCCCCAATGTCGGCTCGCCGATTACTGGTGCGGCTCACACCAAGTACTACACCGTTGCTGGCGAGGTGACATGCGAGAATACAGATACAGATGCGGCGAGTGCCTTCGCCAAGGCTGATTTCCTTGTGTGCGTCACTGAGGCGACGACTGACGAACTTGCAGCCCCCGATAGCGATGCTCGCATTGCGGTCGCGGCGGCCCCAGCGGCTTCAGCGGAGACTGACCCCAAGGTCAGTATCTACACGGGTGGCAACTGGGTTGAAGCCACTAGCGCCACGTTTAAGCTTAATACTTGGCAGCGTCTGACGCTCGTCTTTGACTATGCCCATGGCCGTTGCCAGGTTCTTCTAGACGGTGTTCCCGTCGTGAGCGCTTCTGGCTACCTAGCGGCGGAAGGCGCCGCAACGAACGGCTCTTGGTATGCCCTTGCCAGTGACGAGCAGAGTGCTACCACTGGAAGTGTCGCTTCGCTGAAGTTCGTCGGCCTTGCCAACATTGACGATGTCGTTGTTACTGCGCCTGTCGCAGAACAGCCGGCAGTGTATGATGCGAATGCTACTACCACGGTTGGTTCGTTCACGGTGAAGCTCAACGACCTCGCCAAGTGGGGCGTTGATGCGACAACGATTAGCACCGTGACTCTTAACTCGACGGCCGGCATGACTGTTGCAGCCAAACTTGATGCTGGTCTTGACCCGACGTCCGAGACAAAGTTCAATCCGACCGCGATGAAACTCACAGAGAATGGTGGTTCTGCCTCAGTTACCGTGCCGTTTGAGCTTGATACTGATTCTCAGTATTATGAGGTTGTTGTCTCTGACGGTTCAAACATCCAGACCCTTACCTCGGCGGAAAATGGTGGTCTGACAGTGGGTGATAAGAGCGAAGGCAAGCGCACGCTTGGCTTCACGATTCCTTCGGGCTTTACCGGCAATGTTCTGAAGTTTACGATTAAGACTGCGGCGGCAGCCCCCGCCTCTGGCAACTGAGTTTTACGGAAAGGAAAGGAATACGACAATGAACAAGCTTTCTCTTCTGATTGGTGCTACTGCGATGGCGGCGACTGCGTTCGCCGGCACCCCGATCAACATCTTCTTCTCGACCGAGGGTCCTGACCGCTACGGCGACGGCGCGCTCGTCGAGGATGGCGAAGTCTACGCTCTCGTGTGGTCCGCCGATGGCGCGACCTTCGGCATCAACGCCGACGGCTCGCTCGTCGACCCGGTCAACACCAAGGTCATCAGCAAGATTCCCGCCGCCAAGGACGGGCGTTGCAAGCTCTGCATGTTCACGCTCGACAATGGCGACCAGGATCTCGTCGGCACCTTCGGCGTCTACCTTTTCGATACGCGCGTCGTCGCGAGCGATGGCACGACCGAGGTCGCCAAGAAGTCCGAGAGCGGCGATTATGCCGTCGTCAACAGCGTCCAGAAGGTCGACGCCAACATCGTCAAGCAGGCGAAGTTCGTCGCCGTCACGACGGATGCCGCGCTGACCGGCGAGGGTTCGGTTCTCTCGGCGCTCCCGGCGGACGTCCCCAATCCCGAGATCAAGGACATTTCGGTTGGCGCCGACGGCGAGGTTGTCGTCAAGGTCGGCAACACGAAGCCCTATGTCAGGTATGCGCTTTCGGCTCGCGAGACAATCGGCGACAAGGGCGTGACGCTCGCGAACGGCGTTACCGGCAGCGCCGACGGTTCGGACATCGAGCTTTCGGTCAACAACCCCAAGTACAAGTTCTTCAAGGCTGTCCGCAGCAACTAAAGGGAAGGACACGTAAATCATGAACAAGAAAACAATTCTCGCTCTCGCGGCTTTCGTCGCCGCAGGTTCCGCCCTCGCGACGGTCACATCTGAAAACACGCTCTGCCGCATCGCGCTGACAGTCACGACCGAGCAGGTCATGATAGGCCTCCCCCTCGTTGATGTTGGCGGTACGGGAGATACCATCAAGCCCACTGACTTTGTTCTCACGCAGGGTCTTGAGGACAATACCTTGATTGAATATCAGGATACTGATGGAAACTGGAAGGGCTGGAAGATTAGTGGTGGTAATTGGGTGGCGGCTGAGACTAGTGCGGGCACCCCAACCGAGAGCCTCGCCCGTGGTGGTGCTCTTATCTTGACGAGACCTAGCGGTTGGTCTGGCACTTTGACCGTTTACCTGTACGGGCAGGTTAGCACGGGTAGCTTATCTAAAACATTGAACCCAGGAGCTTATTATCTGCTCGGCAACCCGGGCACTGAGGCCATAACCAGTGTCGAGTCGCTGGGTGTAACTCCTACGAAGGGCGATTTGGTCATTCTACCGACGACTGTAACAATTGATAATCAAACCTATCAGGCGTTTAAGTACCATTCTTATGATGGTCAAACATGGATCCCCGCGCTCTCAATAGAGGCTGGGCAGGGTTTTTGGTTTAAAAAAACAAAAACAAATTGATAAAATTTTTCTGAAAACAAAAAAGAAACAAAAAAATGAAGACAAAACTATTAGGTTTAGTATTTGGCATTTTGGTGATGTCAAGCGTAAATGCTGAATTGCTATATTGGCGTGTTAGCGACTATTCACAAGATTCGGGACTTACCGAAGATAGTTGGACATATGCCAAGATATATCAAGATGGCACACAGTTGACATATGCTACGCAATCGCCATCGACGACGCAATATCCGAACGGGTATAACTCTGATATGGTATACACTTCGATTGTTAATACATCTAATATTACAGCCAGTAAGTTCTATATTGAGTTATTTGATGCTAATGGTGGTCAAGTGGGATTTTCGCATAATGTTTCATATTCTGATTTGAGTTCGTTCATTCAAGGAAGTGCTGATTTTAAACAAGTGAATGCCACTAGTGGTTATGGCTTCCAGGCCGTTCCTGAGCCGACGAGCGGGTTGATGCTGCTTGTTGGTATGGCGATGCTCGGGCTTAGGCGCCGCAAGGTCGCCTAAGCGCGAATTTCACCTTTCTTTGTTGTGAAAGGTGCGGGGCGGAGGCCCCGCGCCTTTCGGCGTTATCTGAAATGGGGCGTTTATAGCGCCTTTTTTCTCTGTTCATCCGCGAGGCAATTGCAAAAACCCCGAATATATCTCACGCCAAGTTCGCAAAGTACGCGAAGTTTCGTTTTTAGGGTTGCTT
>JAZQBR010000054.1:0-8992 GCA_045545855.1 Kiritimatiellia bacterium
GTTGCTGCTGCGGCCTCGGCACGTGTGAAAGGGCAACAAGTTAACCGCCTGTAGTTGACTTGAGCGAGCGAGGCCGGGTGGTCTGGCGAGCGAGAGAAAGCGAAAGGCATCGGGGAAGGGTCAACAAGCCCGACCTCAAAAAAGGAAACAAAGACAATGAAGAAACTCATGTTTGCGGCCGTTGCCGCTGCGATGGTTGGTGGCGTTTACGCCGATGACCTTTGCAACGAGTCTGGCCCCGCCGCTAGCGGATGCTCCGTCTACAATGTTAAGTTCGTGCTCAAGACGCTCGCAGCCAAGAAAAAGGCTTGCGATGCCAAGTGGCTGCAGGACTATGGTAGTCTCTGGAGCAGGTATGACTCGACTGGCGCAGTAGTTGATACGGCCTACGCTGCTACGATTCAGGCGGCTCTCACAACTGAAAATGTTGCTGTTAATGACGCTACTCTCGGTGCTACGGTTATTGCCAAGCGCGACCTCTACTGGATGGACAATGCCACCCGCAAGTGGGAAGGTGTCCTTTGGCAGTGCACTGCCGCTTGCTTCCAGGGCGATGGAGCGAATCGTGTCGAGTTCGTGATGTGGGAGGCGAAGGCTAAGAGGGCGATGTCCTACCCTGCTTTCCGCGCTTACAACAAGGATATGGCTAGCTATCGTTGGTTCTCGGTCAATCAGAATGTCAACACTGGCGTGGTTTCGGCCAATGAGGATACCAACTTCTGGTTCCTCGGTCGTTACGGCCAGAAGGCCACCAAGGTCGCTGTTGGCTGGAACCCGACCGTCTATCCTGCCTATGGCTTCCACGCCGCTGGTTTCGGCTCGTTTGACGCCAAGAACAAGCGCATTACCTCCGTCTCGGGCAACTGCGTCGGCCTTATCCGCCCGCTCGTTGCTGGCAAGGAAGATGACTGCGGCAATGGCAGCAATATCTTTGTCCTCATTGCGCCTCTTTGCACCGAGTTCAAGCAGTGGTGCTGCGATGGTTGCTACTACGGCGAGATTGCCGTTCCTGCGTCTGGCACGTGGACTCTCAAGTACAACAGCTCGCTCTCCAAGGGCACGAAGCCGCTGTCCTCGATCATCCCCGCCTACGCCGTGTTCTCGACCGACAACTACACTGCGGCTCAGATTAACCTCGTCAAAGCCGGTGTTGATGGTGCTGGCTTCTTCATGAACACGAATGGCATTGCTGCCAAGGATCAGGCTGCTAGCGCGTCTTTGACCGACGCGGAGACAGATCTGGTTGCCGCTGCGATTGCCCCTGTGTTCAACGCTAACAACTTCTAATTGAAGATTAGGCAAAGAGAAACTCTGGCGAATTAATAATCGCCTAAACGAGGAGGAGGAGGTCGAAAGGCTCTCCTCCACTCGTTTTGATAGAAAGAAAGAAGTGTGCGCTAATGAATATGAAGACAATATTCGTAATATTCTCTATAGGCTGTGCAACTGTCGGCTGCAAACCCGGTGTTGGCAACGATAATAACATGCCCCAAAAACAAGAAGAGAAAGTTCTTGTAAAAGTGGGAGAGCGCACATACACAACAAGTGACTTGTCGGCGGAAATTGATTTTAGGCTCAAGTACTACAAGTACATGAATCCTGAAGCGAAGAATGAAGACGGCGCGATGATCAGGTTGCATGCCGTTGAAACGCTAGTCCCCGCGTTCATACAAAATGCACTCGTTTTGTCGGTTTATGAGAATGTCGCTGCAACTAACCAAAATCTGTCTGAAGTAGAGCAGGCCGTTAGAAGCAAGCACGAGGATATGTATGTAAAAGCAAAGGAAGGCAGCAAAAACTTTACAAGCCTGTCAAGTGACATTGAAAAACTTGGGGTGGGTGCCGTATTCCACAAGCTTTTCGACGCAGAGGTGAAAACAGAAACGCTAATAACAGGAGTTTACACAAACGCGTATGCAATCGACGATGCAGGGTTGGCGATTATACGCAGAGACATAGCCGAGGCGAACAAGCTTGCCTCGGCCACAAATGCCGCTATAGATATCTTGAAAACAAATATAGTGGCGGCAATACGAAGAGGCGAAGACTTCAATGCTATGTACAACAAGTACGACATGACCCCTCCCGAGTTTGCAGAAGACGCTGAATACCAATGGACCGAAGGTGATTTCAAGGACATGCCTGGGCTGTGGGAGCAGCTGACGGCGATGGCTCCAGGCGAAGTAACAGATGCCGTAGACGCGACAGACAGCTGGCACATCTATCGAGTAGAAAAGCACATTCCCGCCTCAGCGTCCGAGACAGGCGAAGAAGCCTTGCTGCTGACAAGGCTCTATCTGCGAAAAGCCGCTCTGATCGATGAATACTCAGATGATGAAATCAGAGATATGATGGAGTCGGGCAGGCGGCAAAAGATTGTTGAAATGATAATGAGACAAGCGCTTGAAAGTGTAGATATCACCTTCCCGAGCGGGATGGAGGAAATCAAGTCGGAAGCACTGACTAAAATGGAAGAGTTTGTCCGCAAAACAAAAGGGGGGGCAGAATGAAATGGTTCAAGCTTCTATTGTCAGCGCGGCTGGTTGCTGTTGCCATTGCCGCCACTCATGCAACCTGCATGGCGCTGAATGTCTCGTCTGGCGAGATTGAGCCTGGCAGGTGGAATTCAAATTTCGCGTTGGGCAAGAAATACGCAGAGGCGAACAACATACCTCTCGTGCTTTTTGCGGCCAGCTCCACATGCTCAAACTGCGAGGCGTTAAAGGGAGCGTTGACCGATGGTAAAGTCGACGCATGGATGGAAGAGCGTCAAATGGTGATGGTGCTTGCAACCGATGACAGCGCCGCCACCGACTTCGCGAGGAACAACTCGAAGATGCTTCCGTACATTTGTGTATACTGGCCAAAAACAGATGGCTTGGTGTCGACCAACCGCTTTTCGGGTTTGCTTGGGCGCATGACGGTGGATGGCGGTTCGCTTGCAGATCAGTTCATGGCATCGGTAGATTATCATACATCTGGGTGGGCTGGCGTTTTTAAAGGCGCTGAATTCAAAGTCGGGGACGTTGAAGGCAGCCGCCTTGAGGCTATTGCCGGAAAGACCAAGTTCGTCGACGTCCCTCTCATACGCACTCCAATATATGCGGACAATCCGGACGAAACATATATGATTTCGACATTCCCCGGGGTCATGTCACCTGTGACCAATATTATAGTCTGGGCAGCAGGGGAGACCAACAAGTTACCTCGGTTGGTCTTTCCAGCAGCCTACATCGCGCGAAATGGAGACCGAATTCTTGTTGAACTTACCGATGGAACCGAGGTTGGGCGTAGATCTAGCGCCATTACTATAGTCCCAGAACCGGGAAACAGCAGTGTCAATCCATTGTGGTTGAATGACGATTTTCAATTCGGACGCTTCACTTTCGACTACACCGCAGCGACAAACGCCGTAGCTGAAAAGATTGCCATTGGCGAGCGAGCATACACAATCGTTCTTTTTACCGGTGCACTTTGGTGCCCGTATTGCAACGGGCTGGAGAAATCGCTTCTCTCAGATTCGCGCTTTTATGAATGGGCTGAAAGCAACAATGTAGCGCTTGTGGTGTTCGACCAAGGCCGCGCATCCAGCCCAGCGACAGCCGCTGGAACGCTTGCTCCGCGTCTTCTTACATATGAACCTGACCCGAGACTGGAGGCCGCTGTCGCAGTCAGCGGAGCGGGATATGTGTCACGTCATGCGGTGGAACGCGCCGATGCAGAGATGATTCTAGCCATGACCACTTACTACACAAAAAAATGGCTAGCGCCGCAATCCACTGCAGCCCGCTTGAGTCAGCCTACATTTCTTCTGGTGGAGAACGATGAGGTCAAGGCTCGGTTCTCCGCTCAGAGAAATGCCGAAAGAGTGTATGACGTAGAGGAAAACATCGCTCGTTTAAATGATTTTCTGCACTTGTCCGATGGCGATGGTGAGGCTGCCAACTATACATCAACCACGCCGTTGACTTACAATATTGGCAACACAGCCACATCTAGTTTGCAGATTTCAGACAGGGTCGACTACTACAGAATCAACGGATTGCACCCTGGGCGTCTAGAAGTGGCGATGAAGCCATCAAGCAGTCTAACAGATGTCATTTTTTCTCTAGTTATTGGCGAAAAGGCCATCGCCGCCGGCACCAACGGCCTCTCGTCTGTTGTATCACAAGCCGATCTTTCCGCCGGGGCGGCATACCTTAAAGTTGAAGCATACCCTTCGCCAGCCAGCAAGATATTTGTCGACGGGGGTGTGAACACCTCATCGTTCGACCTCACATTCTCTTCTTCAATAATTCTTGTGCCAGAAGAGAAGAACAACCATGTCTTTGCCACAGGAGAGTATATGGTTGAAGTAGAAAGAGATGTTGTCTACAGACTTGCGGGTTTTGAAGAATCGGACATAACGGACAATTTCGTATCAATTGATGACGAGAAAGGGTTGTATTCGCCGAAATTTGACGGAGTTGTAGAGTTAACAGCGACAGCGGCCGACGCCTCGTATCAGATATGGCGGCCGGGCGACATTTCGTTTGATGATGCCGTAATCAATGTAGAGGAAAGCACAGGAGAAATTGAGATATGCATAAGAAGAACCGGCGGCACGTCAAACAAGGCAAAGGTCGTTATAGACATAGACTCCGCGGCTAGCGTTGCGTCTCCATTGGCAACATACAACTGGGAAGCCACTGAACTAAGTTGGGAAGATGGCGAGAGCGGCCCTCGTACGGCGACACTAGCGCTCTATGATGACACGGTCGCCGACGGCGACAGAACACTCGTACTTCAAATAAAAAAAATCCTCGGTGAAGGCTTGACCATTTCAAGCCCCACCTGCCGTATCAATATCGCCGAAGATGATGCGCCGGCCCGAGGATATTTAGCGCTTTCGCCAGTATCGCCGATGGCAGCCGGCAAGGCGCGTGTAATTGCCTGCGAGACGAACATGTTGACCATGTGCGTAAAGCGGCTTGCCGGATCAGTCGGGGCTGCTGGTGTGAAGGTAAAACTTTCAGACAATTCACTCACCCCTGTCAGCCTGGCATGGGATGACAACGACCGCAAGCCCACCAAGTTCTTCACGCTGGATTTGTCACAGCGCCCAGAGGGAGCCGCAACTGATTTTTCTGTTGTTCTCGAAGAGGCGACACTGCCTGTAGCGCAGGGGGCGAATGCAATTACGGTCAAGACGACACCGGCCGAAGCGCCATTCTTTGCAGCTGAGTCTGTGCAGCTCGCTTTTACACGCTATGTAGCCGGCAGTCAGGTGATTGCAATAGCCGGGGCACAATCAAGCGACATCGATGCTGCAAAGATTTCAGGTGGCATGCCACCTGGGCTTGCAACCGCCACAGATGGTGCGAGGGGGTTGTTTGTGGTTTCAGGCACCCCCACCGCTGCCGGCGAGTGGGAATGTATATATCAACTCTATCAGAAACGCGATGGAGTGCACGTCGCGGGGGGGATTGTACGTCTTACCATTAGCGTGGCAGATCCGGTCGAAAGAGCGAAGAATGACGGGTCAGACAGCGTACTTGCCGTCGCGACTGCATTTCAAGCGGCAGACATCCCTGTCTACGATTCCGCTCTCAAGCGCATTACGGGGCTCATCACCATATCAATCCGCCCGACGGGAAGGAACTCCGCAAAATATATTTGCGCGGGCGGCATCAAAGCAATGACCTCAACCTCATGGTTGTCATACAACGAAAAAGACAATAGCTACACCGCGGAACTCAGTTCCCGCGACGGTGCATATAACGCGACAATTGTCGTGGCAAGCGATGGCAGTATTAGTGGAAACGTCACAGATCCGGCTTTTGTATATGACGAACTCACACTCACTTCATTAGGTTCGGTGTGGTCTGCGAATTATCGAGCTGAGGCATTTGCTGGACGATATACGATTGCATTTGCACCTTCGGTAAGAATTTCCGGAGGCGAATCCGCCGCAGTGACGGGATGTGCTGGTTTTTCAGCGAAACTCGTTGGCGCATCAGCGATGAAATCAGGTCGTATGGCTATTGCTGGACGCCTGCCAAACGGCAAAACCGTATCGGGTAATTTCACACTAGCCCCAAAATCGGCCGGTGCAACTGCCACGTTGCCGATTTATATCCGTTCGTCTGGCGACATATTCGCCGGGGCTGTTCAACTGGCAGCGAATGCCTATGAAACGTATCTTGATAATGGCGGGCATCAAGCCATTGTCGACGAGAGCGGCATAGAAACAGCATGGTCGCACACGGAGCAGAAAACATCGACCGCTTCATTCGCAATGGCATACACAGCGTATGGTTCCTATTATGATCCGGACGAAGACCTTTCGTCTTGCCTGGAGGCAACGGATGTTTCAAAATCGTTAAATATTACAGTTTGGTCGGATGAATTGCCTAGCTCGCGCCAATATGGTTCTGCCTCAGAATCTTTTTCGGCAGGCATTGCGGAAGTCGATACTTCAGGCATAGTTTTATCTTCTGCAAATGGGCTTACTCTTCGCTTCAACAAAACTACAGGCATCATTACCGGATCTGCGAAGATTCCATATAGCAATAAGATTGTCAATGCGTCGATTTATGGTGTTGTCTTGCCTGGCTGGACGGGATGCGGATGCGTTGAAGGAGAGATTGATTTGCCATTCATGCTTGGCTCGTGCTGGTTTTCCGATCGATTCTACTATTCAAAAGATTATCAGTCTTGTACTGAACTTTCCGAGCCGGATCGTGTTATCACAATTAAAAGAGGATGCCGAATCACGGCTGAGACAACGGCCGAATAACCGGCAGATTGTAGTTTAGTGGAGCAAAAGGAGTTATTATGATGGCAAATAAATTGACACCGTGGGTTGCTCTGGCACTTGCTGTGCTGGCATGGACAACCACGTTCGCCGCCACCGGAGACAGCATGGCGCGCGCTGCAACTATAACAAGAGTCTCAGGCAGTTACAGTTCGCGACTGGTTGCCGAGTACGATCCTGACGATAAATCCTACTATGACAATGGTGTATATTATTGGAAAGTCAAGTTGTCGTGGGGCAGTGAATGCACAGTCAAGACAACGCTGCCAGATGGCTGCGACTTGTACGTCGACACAGACTTTATGGATGACAACGCACCTATAGCTTCTTTCAGCGTCGACACCTACGGCAATACTCAATACGCTACACTGACTGCGGCCGACTGGGAAGGTGACGAATCATCGGGCGGATGGTTCTACATTGTCGTAAGCGGTGACATTGGACAGAGCGTATCCATTGAAATTACCTCTGGCGTCCAGCTCCCCTCGGGCATCGAAGCGAGGCCTGTAACAATTGTTCCGCAGCCAAGTCAAAGCTCCTATTCTGGTGTGCTTATTGATGGTGAGTTTTATTTCTCCTGCACTCTTGTAGGATGGAGGCGATATTCGTTTAGGACAGTCGGCGGCACAGCTCTCGCGCCACTCGGCGTGTCAGTCGACTCGGAAGTAGCTGATTTTGACAGTTATGCTGATTCAATTTATGAAGCGGACACCAATAACTCGGCGATTGTAGTCTATCCATTTGACAGTGGACTGTACACAATAGTTGTGGACGGTAGCGAATCTGCGGGCTTCACACTTAATTATGCGATGGATCCGTTCCGAACACCAGAGGAACACAATCCTGAAGAAATCCAGCTAGATGGCATAGCGGGCGTTGAAATCCGTCCTGGTTACCTTAACAATCCTGAAAGCGGCTACCACGACAATGTGATAGATGAAGAGCTTCGCTCTGTTTCGCTGTCCGCAGGTGACACATGTGTGTTTGAGACATCCGGCGCGGCAACGAATGTACTGATGCATGTTTATGATATGTCAGGTAACATTTTGGCGTCAAATGAGTCAAAAGATGGATTGGTGTTTGACGTCCGCTCTGCAGTGGTAGCAAATGCTTCTGGAAAATATTATGTGGGCGTTTGCCAAAACATCGACGAAATAGTCAATCTCGAGTCGCCTGCCTATTTGCCCGTGACGCTTTCTGCAGAGAAAGTTACCGTGGCGACGGACATTCCGGAGCAAATTGGCGCCATGCCGGCTGCAAGTGACTCTGACCCTAGAGCCTACGAGGGCTCACAGCCATTTACGCTTGATAAAACACACTGGTCAAAAACATTCGCCATCAATGTCAGAAACGGAGTTTCCTATCGGCTTAAAACAAGGCAAACAGGAGATGCCGCTACTCGACTTGCTCTTGCAGCCTTCGTTTATAAGAAAGTTGGCAACAATGAGTTGCAGGTGGCTTCTAGCGGGAGCCTTGACGCAAACGATTTGAGTGTTCTGACCATTCGTGCTACAGAGAGTGCTACTTATTACATTCGTATAACCGTCGCAGACGGGGCTTCGCTTGAATACCCGGAAGTTACGTTGCACTGCTCGGCATATGCTACAGCCGGAACCGCGAAGCTTGGCATACTGCGTGTATTTACCAAAGGCTGTGATGCCACATGGACGCTCAACAATGAGACGGCACCAAAATATTCAAGTGGCGACGAAGTTCTTATCCCAGGTTCTGTGACTTTAAAGTATGCTTTTGTTGCTGGATTTTCTCAGCCTAGCAATCGCGTTGTGAATGTGAGTTATAATGGAGAAGTAATTGAGGATACGGGCGTCTACTCCGACACGTTCGACCCGAGGGACGACTCGGCTGCTGGCGCGACGATGCTCACGGTCTCGACAATGGCGAACCGTGCGGTCCGCACGTTCTATGCGGTGGATCCTGAGGACAACTTCCGCCTGACGGCAAACGCGAACTCGATATACTCGTTCAGGCTTGACCAGGACGAAAGCTCCGACGCAGTGTTCATGATTACGAACGCGCAGCAGGGAGTGGCGGTTCCGGCTACGGCTTCGATCGGCGACCTGACGCTCGCGGCGGGCACATACAACCTCGTCGTCCAGCACTCCGGCGCGGAGCCCAAGGATTCGGCGTACACGCTCGTCTCGGTCGCATACATGCCGACCATGTTCACGCCCGGCA
>JAZQBR010000055.1:0-3183 GCA_045545855.1 Kiritimatiellia bacterium
GCTACGATCCGACTTCCTTCAACGGCTCGAAAGTCTCCGGCGCGACAGATGAAAACGGCCAATACGTCCTCCACCTCCCGCCTGGCTACGACTACACCCTCTCGGCGGAGGTGGGCGGCGACACGGTCTCGACAAAAAAGCTTGGAATGGTGCGCTCGACGCCGGGCGCGGTGGGAAACCGCCGCAACGTCCGGCTCGTTGCGGGCGACATTGCCGCGGGCGCGGAGGCAAGTCTCGTCCACCGCTGGAGCTTCAACGGCACGGACGATGCCAACTTTACCGACTCCATCGGCGGAGCCGTCGCGAAAGTGATGAAGAAGACCTCTAAAGCCACGACCGTCGACGGCGGCACGGTGGCGTGGGCGGACGGCAAGGCCGTCCTTTCCGGCGGCAACGGCACGGGGCATCTCAACTTCGGCGAGGGCGTCATGGGGACGGGCGAGGGCGCGACGCTTGAAGTCTGGGCGACGAAGACCGCGAACCCCGCAGGGTGGGCGTATCTCGTAAACTACGAACTTATCGACTCGACTACGGCGAACCATCTTTCGCTTGCGCTGGACCTCGGCGGCTCGAACGGCAGCTGGGATCCGTCGCGATGGGGCCAGACCGAAAACCGCGTGGCTGGAAACAAAAGCGGCGGAGTCAACGTGTTGAGCCCGCCGGCCGGCGTACCGTTCCACGTGACGCTTTCTCTGGAGGACAAGGGCGACGGCTCGAGCGACGTGCGCTGGATGGTGAGCGACGCAGCGACTGGGTTCATATACTCCAAGCAGTCCATCAACGTCAAGAATCTGACTCTCGCTTCGGCGGCGGCGGACGGCTGGGCGCTTCTTCTGGGCAACAACCCGTGGACGAATTCGACGAAGGATCTCGCCTGCGAAATCGACGAAGTGCGCATCTGGGACGGCGTTCTTTCCGACGAGCAGATCAAGGCGAACATCATAGCAGGGCCCGACAATCCGCTCGGCGGCGGCACCACAAGCGTCGTCATCCCCGAAAACACGACATACACCGTCCCGACTCTCGGCGGATACGGCTACATGACGTTCTCGCCGGTCGCGCTCGGCGAGGGCTCGAAGATTCGTTTCGACACGACGGACTATTTCGGCACGGGTCTCCGCTTCAAGACCGGCGGAATTTTCGTCCCCTCCGGCAGCGTGCTCGACTATGTGGAGCTTTCCGACCCGGAGAATTACACCGCCGCGATGGAAGACGCGGATACGATACTCGTGCGGCTGAAAGGCGACATCGCGCATGAATCGACGTGGAGGGGCGGAAGGCCGTCTTCCGCGGCCGACCTCGCCAATCCCGCCAACTGGGAGAGCGTGAACGCCGCCGGCGAGACGATTTCCGCCGCGCCCGGCGGTATGACGACGGTAATCATCCCGGCGTCCGAGCTCGCTGCGTTCGGCGCGGGCGGCGGCTCCGCGGGCGCGTGGGGCCGCATCATCGCAGGCGGACGCACCGTCACGCAATGCGGACGCTGCGGAACGAAGCCCGACCCAAGATATTCGGCATTCCGCGAAATCGCCCCCGACGCCTACACCTCCCTCGGCGCGCTCGGTATCGATGCCGTCAACGGAGGGCCGAACACCGAATGGCAGGAGGCGAATCTCGCCAACGCCCAAGTGCGCTTCGACGGCTGGGTGCATGTCGAGTCCACCCAAGCCGGCAAGTGGGATATCCAAACCGACTTCGACAACTGCTCCGCCTTCGCGATCGACGGCTCGTGGGTGTTCGTCAACCCGAAATGGGAGCCGGACACCGTCGCCGCCGGATGCTTCGTATCGGAAGGCTGGCATCGCTTCACGTTCATCGCCGGCGACACCGGCCGCGGCGAAAGAGGCTGCGAGACGACTGTCGGCGAATCGACCGAGGAAAATCCCAAGGTTCCGTTCTCTATCTCCGTCAACGGAGCCGAGCCGGTGGCGTTCCACACGTTCACGTTCGGTTCGGATCCAGGCGATATCGTGCTTTCCGGCGACGCAGACTGGACGGCGCTCGGGACGCTCGATGTCGCGCCCGGCACGACAATCGACCTCGCCGGCCACAGGCTCAAGGTTTCCGGGCTTGCGTCGGACGGCGTCGGCGCGAGCGTCGTCAACCCCGTGCCCGGCTCGGGCGGGCTCGTCGTCAAAAGCACCGCAGCGGATGCCATATCATCCGTCGCCATAGACGATTCAGTGGAAATGCTCATCGATACCGCGCTCACCCACCGCTGGAGTTTCGACGACTGGTCGGATTCCGTCGGCGGGGCGGCAGCGCAGAAGACCGGCACTTACGCCGCGCTCTACGGCGGGCGTGTGCATACCGGCTACGGCGGTTGCGGCCACGACACTGGCAACGTCAATCTGGGCGCGAACCTGCTGGATACGGACGAGGCCACGATCGAACTCTGGGTGCGCCAGGACGGCGTGGAAAATTACTCGCGCGTATTCACATACGGCCAGGATAGCAGCCAATTCATTCATATGGCTTGGTCGTTGGGCACAGATATTTCGAAAGATGAAGTAGGTGCGAAGAGTCCGGGCACAAGCCAAGGAATCTACAAACAGAATACAATGGCGCCGTATGAAATCGGGACGGACTACTACATCGCCATGACGTTCAAGCGCCAGGGCGACGCCATGCTCGTTTCCTGGCAGCGGCGCGATGCGGCGACGGGCGAGCTCCAGAAGTCCGGCTCGCTGACGATGACCCAAGGCATACACACGTTCACCGATCCCGTCCTGTATCTCGGGCGCTCGGTATATTCCGGCAACTGCGATGCGATGGCCGCATACGACGAAGTGCGCGTGTGGCGCGGCGTTCTGACGGACGCGCAGCTGGCGGCGAGCGCGGCGGCCGGTCCCGACGCGGCGATTTCAGTGACGGGTGGCACGCCCCGGTTCGCCGCTCCGGAGTCGCCGGAGCCGCCGGGGCAGCGCGCGGCCATGCCCGACGGCGGCTACCGCATGATGACCTACAACATCAACTACGCCTACGACGCTGCGACGCAGACCATCATCGAAGACCGCATCGCCGACCGCATCATCAGGGAGAATCCTGACTTTTGCTGCCTGAACGAGATTCGCGACACCGTCGGCCATTCCGAGGCCACAATGCTCGCCAAACTGACCGGCATGTGCAAGACGTTCTATGGAGAAGGCTCGCAGGGCAACTGCGTCTTGTCGAAAGAAGAGC
>JAZQBR010000056.1:0-7919 GCA_045545855.1 Kiritimatiellia bacterium
CCACCCCCCCGGAGGGGGTAAAGCGACGCTCCCTCGCCACATCGCGCGACCCCCTCCGGCGGGGTAGCGCGACCCTGCCGGGCGGGGTGCACCCTACCCCGCCGGACGGGGTGGCCCGACCCCGCCGGGCAGGCAAAGGCTACCCCCTCCGGCGGGGTCGAGCTTCTTGCCGCACGGACGCGCCGCTAAAAGGAATTTGGGGGTGAGCCTGGCGTGGCGTGACGTTCTCGCCGAGGATGCACCGCCCCGCCGGCCGACAAAGCCGAAGCAGGTATCGGCGGCCCCACATGGAATCGCGGAGGCGAGGTATGAGTCGCGGAGGGTTTGGCGAGTGCCGCACATGCGAGCATTACGGATGTTGTGCCGCCGCAGCCGCGATATCCCAAGATGGCGACAATGGTAGGGCGGGCGCGCCGCGCACGCCGTATCGAAGGCCCGATAGTCAAATGCCACCGGTCACACGAGGCGGATCGAGCGCCAGCGTCCGCCAAACCAGCGCACGAGCGTGCCGGCGCAGATCACCACGACAAAGACGACCATCGTCGCCCACAGGGCCGCCATGGTGTTGTGCAGCTTGGCGACCTCCCAGACCATAGGCAGCCATATACCGAAGGCGACGGCGACCATCCACCACATCACGAAACGAGTGTCGCCCGCGCCCTTCAGCGCGCCCGAGACAATAACATCGATGGCGTCGAACACCTGCCAGGCGGCCATGAGCACAAAGAGCTTGAAACCAAGCGAGTGGAATTCGGCGAGATACCGGCCCTGCCCGGCGGCCTGCAGGCCGATTTCAGGCGGAACAAACAGCGAGAGAATCGGCTTGCAGAAAACGACCGCGAGCAGCGACAGCGCGACGACCGTCGCGACGCCCATCAGAAGCGTGCGCATGGCGTTTCGGTGGGCTGCATCGCCGTCGCCGCGGCCTTGCGACTGGCCGACGAGCGTCGCCGCGCAGACGGCGAACCCTTCCATCGGGGCGATGAGAAGGTAATTCACCTTGAAGCATGCGTTCGAGACGGCGAGCGCCGTGTCGCCGACGCGCCCCGTCGCGAAGACGAAGATGGTGAACGAAAGAATATTGAGCACGGTGTACGCGCCGCTGGGCACGCCATACCGAAGCATTTTCGCGACAAGCGGCCAGAACGCCGGACCGTCCGGCGCGCCGGGTTCACGCCGGCGCGCGGCGCCGGTGTCGCGCGCGGCGAACCACGCGAGCGTCGTCCATTGCACGAACATCGCGATGACGGTCGCCAGCGCCGCACCGGACATGCCGAGGCGCGGCAGGCCGCACCGTCCGAAAATGAACAGCGGATCGAGCGCGATATTGACGAGATTGCCGAGCACGTTCACCCAGAAGACCAGGCGGGTCTTGCCGCGGCCCGTGAAATAGGAGGCCGCCGCCATCTGTCCGCAAAGCGCCACGGCGCCGAACGAGACGATGGTGTAGTAGGCGGCGGCGCGCGAGACGACCTCGGGGTTCCCCGACATGAGCGGGGCGGCCATGCGCCCTAGCGGGACGAGGGCGACCGCGAGCGCACCGGCGACGAGCGCGACGAGAGTGCCGGCGCGGTAGCTCGCGCGCTCGCCGCAGAGATCGCCGGCGCCGTGGTACTGGGCGACGAACGTCCCCGAATAGGCGACGACCGACTGGAAGAACCCCGTGACTATCAGCGCCAGCATCGAGGCCGGCAGAGACGCGTCGAGACTCGCCAGCGATTCGCGGGCGAGAAATACGCCGTCCACAAACTGCAGGACGGCGTTGTTCAGCATGCCCAGCGCCAGCGGCCAGACAAGCTTGGCTATCTGGAGGTACGACTTCAGAAGTAGCGCTTGAGCAGGCCCTCGAAGGCCTTGCCGTGGCGGGCCTCGTCCTTGGCCATCTCGTGGACCGTGTCGTGGATGGCGTCGTAGCCGAGCTCCTTCGCACGCTTGGCGATGGCGAGCTTGCCGGCGGTTGCGCCACACTCGGCCTCGACGCGGCGACGCAGATTCTCCTTGGTCGAGTCGGTCACGATGTCGATCTTCTTGCCGAGAAGCTCGGCGAACTTGGCGGCGTGTTCGGCCTCTTCGTAGGCGATGCGCTTGTAAGCCTCGGCGACTTCGGGATATCCCTCGCGATCGGCCTGGCGCGACATGGCCAGATACATGCCCACCTCGGTGCATTCACCGTAGTAGTGGTCCTTGAGACCCTGAGTAACCTCGGCGTCGTCGACGATACCGTCACCTACATGGTGCTCGCACGCGAACGAGAGCTTGCCGGGCGTCGACTCCTGCTTGAGGAACTTCGAGCCGGAAACCCCGCACTGAGGGCACTTCTCAGGTGCAGCGTCGCCTTCATAAACATACCCGCATACGGGGCAGACCCACTTAGCCATTTTGATTCTCCTTTTTGGTTGGTTGAATTGGCAATAGTTTACCATCATTCGCGCCCCATTGCAATAGGCAACCGTGAGAAACTGCGGCCAACACATTAAAAGCCGATTCTACCTCGCGTCAGCGGGGAGGAGGAATTTTTGATGCGTTGGCCGTACATGAGTATGGGTTACAAGGGCTTTTCAAAATCATGAGCCCGGTTTAAGCCGCTCTGCGGCCCCAACGAATTGGTGGAGAAGAAGAGATTCGAACTCTCGACCCCCACGTTGCGAACGTGATGCTCTACCAACTGAGCTACTTCCCCATTCGTGGAAACGGGTGATAGTATATCATTTATTCTTACCGAGCGCAAGGGGGTATTTAGAAATTTTTAACCGCCGCGACATGGGGGACGCTGCGCTCTCGCGGACTCTACCGCCTATGCAGCTGCGGCGCAGCGGCGCCCGATCTCAAGACACATGAGACTCCAGAAAGAGCACACGAGCCCGAGAACCTGAACCTGCAGCTCCCCCGGGAATGCATATACTGCGGCCACTGTCGGCATCCACACGCACCACGACGAGACGAGATTCGGCAGCAGGACCGTCCGCACAAACCCGTTGCGAAGACGCTCCGCAAGCGCCGCGAACGAAAAGCCGCTGCCCATCCACAGATAGAACGCCCCGTTCAGCGGGACGGAGACGAACGGCGTCCACACAAACTCGTCGAAGAGCGTCTTCGCGAGAAGCGTCGTCCACTCGTGCCCTGCGCCAAATATGCGCGCCTGGAACGCGTAGAACCAAAAGTATATGACGCCCCAAATACCGCTCCATAGCGTCTGCATGATGAATTTAGGCAGAGCGCGATCGGGGCGTATCGACCTTGACAGCAGCATGAAGAGGCCCGGCACGGCGCCGCATAAGAACATCTGGTTCACGGCGCCGGCGAGGGGCCCCCACTTCGCATGCAAAGCCGCAAGCGGCTGCAGCATTCCCGCAACCGGCGGCACGAAATAATACGAAAGCGCCAGAGCGGCCGCAAGCGTCCACAAGACAGCCATAGGCAACCGGTTCGCCTTTGCAGATTGCCACCCTATCCGCAGAGGAGCAAATCTCGACTGCACTTGAGTCACAGATTACGCAATCGCACGAACCCGCCCCGCCTTTCGCCCCCGCATCAGCGCAGGAAGAGTCTGCAGCCGATGTCGCGCATGTGGTAAAGCGATTTGGAGCCGTCTTCGTTCGTCATCAGCCTGAACGACCAGCCGTACGCGTCGATGTCGGTCGAAACAGCGCCGCGGTCGAAGCCCGAGAGCTTGCCGGTGACGCGCAAGAGTTCGCGCGGCTCGGTCTTGCTCGGCTCGTAGTCGCCCCTGGCGACGAAAACCGCGACACCTGCAAGGTCGAGGTCGCCCCTGACGACAGGCACGGCATCGCCAGTATTGGAGGCGTCGAGCTTGAGCGTGGCGCCGTCGGAGAGACGGATGGGGTTCACCCCCATGTCGCCCGCGAAAAGAACCGCCGCTCCGCTCGCGACCGCGAGGCTTGTGACATCTGCGAGACCGTTCTTGAACTCGACACAGCCAGACTCTACACTGAACGAACCGCCGTTGGCGACCGTACCGGAGAGCGTCCATGTGCCGGCGCCGCTCTTGACAATATTGTACGGACGCTCATCGTTGCCGTTGCGTTTCGTGAACGTCCCGGCGAAAACTCCCGACCCGCCGCCGTTTGTGCCGACTCTCAGATAAGTGCCGCCCGACGAGCCGCAGGAAGTCGAAAGGACGACTTTCAAAGCGCTGTCACCTTCGGTCTCAAGCGAATCGAAGCAGAAGTTGGCGGTACTGGAACCGTTGACGGAGGCGAGCAGAAATTCGGACGTCTCGCCGTTGTCTTTGCCGCAGAGCGCTACTGTCGCATTGGCAAAATGCCTGCCGGCCTGGGTTTTGGGGTCGGAGAATTCAATCTGCTGGCCGAAGTTAACGCCCCACTTCAGAACGAGTCTGCCGGTGAAGCCAGAGTTGTCGGTTGCATCTCTGCCCATCAAATACGCCGTTCCTATTCCGCCGGTCGAAGCAATCGTGAGCGTGCCGTCACCCGAGAGCGGTTTGCCGGCGAATGAACCGTCCTTCGTCCACGTGTTGTCGGCATTAAGCGTAAACACGTTGTCCTCGCCATAGACGGCAATCGCAAACGAGCCGTTCTGCCAGCTCTTAAAAGGCTCTGTTATATTGGCGCCGCCCATAAAGGCGAACCCGTTGGCGCACGTTTCATAGCCGACCGACTGGGCGGCAGCACCTGCAGTATCCTTGAAGCCGATGCCGCCGGCGGGTATGTAAGCGGCCGGTATCTCAATCGCCGCGCCGCAGAAAACAGGCATTATAGTTGACGGGAACTCAACATCGAGCGCCCACGATTTGTCCGCGCCGTTGAGACCGGCATAGACGCGGGATTTCTCCGCGCCGGTATTGACGAATGTGACGCCCTCGCCGAGAACAATGCCGGCGACATAAAGGTCGTGTCCGTTCAGGTCTATCTTCACATTCGCCGCGACCGATACGACGCTCGCTGTCCAGTCGGTGTCGGCGTCGAGCGAGACGTCCTCGCCGATTGCGGTCACGTTGTTCACGAGATAGACGCCCTCCTCGTCCGCAACAGTCATCCAGCCGGCGGCGGCATGCTCGGCCGAGACACCGGGCAGCGATGTCGTACCCATCGCGACGAGATACTTGCGAGAGGTGTCGAGCCCGGCAGCGTCGACCGTAAAACCGTTGAGGTTCGCCGCGCCGGTGAATGTGAGCACGTTTTCAGAGTCGAAGAGAAGCTTCGCGCCGTAGGCCGCGCTTACCGCGGCGTCGATCGTGCCGCTGCCGCCGATCGCGCCCGTCGCGCCGACTGTAACATTTGAGCATACAACCGAAACTGACGATCCATCGAGTATCAATCGTCCGTTGACTTCAAGATGGCTTTCCTCAACCGTTAGCACTTCTTGCGTCGTTTCATCTTTGCGGGTCCCGTACTGAATCGACAGCGATGCTTTGTCACCTGAAATCCAGACTTCGTGGTTTTCGCCAACTGTGACCTTTTTGTAGAAATTCGCCGAGCGCTTGAACACCGTCCTGTTCATTTCCTCGTTGTCGGTGCGCGGATTTTCCTGCGACAGGAACCAGCCGTTGCTGTCGCTTGCCGCCGACACGGGGCAGTCGAACACAACGCCGGGCGTCATCGCGAAATCGCCCCAGGCATTGCCGAAAAACACGTTGAGCGTTGCATTGAGCCCGGTTTTGATTGTGAACGGATAGGCGGACTTGTTTGAAATGTTGACTATGCTGGGGTTCGCGACCCCGCCCTGCATATTGCGGCGGAAAAGGAGCTGCCGGCCATTATACCACCCGTCGCCGAGAGTAAGAACAACACGCCCCGCGCCCTCTTCAAAGCGGACCCCCTGAACATTAGAGCCTTCGTTAAGGAGCACTGTCAGATCCTCGGACTGCGAGAACACGGCGAAGTCCGCGTTGCCGGGCTTTGTTGCAGAACTGTCGCCTTCGGTCTTTTCCCAATTGGCGTCGGTACCCCAAAACGAATCGGCGCCATTGCCTACCCACTTGAAGGTGTCTGCACAGGCGCAAGCTGTCACGAGCGCGGCGACTGTCGCGATTGTCATAGACTTTGATGTTGGTTTCATGATTGATTCTTCCTCCGAGATGCTTGGATATGAATATTATACCATATTTGCCCGCCGAGCGCACACCCGAATTCACCCAGGGCACCGAGATGCCGCCAGCACCCGGGCAAATCCGACGAGGCAAAAAGCCAGACTCTTCGGGAACGACCCCGGATGAGAGAAGCGATTGTCAGTCGAGGCTGACGACGCTCTCGAACTCTGCGGGCGAGAGCTCCCTCAAAAAGCTCTCGCCGCTTGTCACCAGACTCCCGGCGAGGCGCGACTTCAGCTCCAGCATCGCGTCAACGCGCTCTTCGAGGGTGCCCTCGGCCACAAAGGAATGCACGAATACGGTGCGCGTCTGGCCGATTCTGTGGGCGCGGTCTGTCGCCTGAGCCTCCACCGCCGGGTTCCACCAGCGGTCGAAGTGGATGACGTGCGTCGCCTTGGTGAGGTTCAACCCGTAGCCGCCAGCCTTGAGCGAAAGCACAAACGCAGAAGGCTCCGGCGAAGAGCAGAACTCGGCGACTGCGGCTTCGCGCTCCTTCGCGCCGAGCCCGCCATGCAAAAACGGGAAGCGCCTCTTGAAGCGTCCTTCCAGAAAGCGCCGTATCTCGGCGCCGACCTTGGCGAACTGGGAGAAAACGAGCGCACTCTCGCCGGCCGCAAACACTTCGTCGAGCAGTTCGCCAAGGCGCATGAACTTGCATTCGCCGTCGCACACCAGCTTAAGGCGCGTCAGCAGCGCGAACACATCGCCCTGGCGCCTGTCGCTCGCGCGGTAGTCTTCGAGCGCGGTCTCGTAGTCGCGCCTCTGCGCCGGGGTGAGCGTGCAGTACTCCTTGATCTCGCGCTTTGCGCCCAGCTCGCCGGCGATCTCGGGGTCGCTCTTCAGGCGCCGCAGGATGAAAGGCTCCAGAGCGTGCGAAAGCCGCCGGCCGGCCGCGCTGCGCTCGTTCGCCGATATGGGTTTCACAAACCTCTCGTCGAACGACTTCCGGTCGCCCAGAAAACCGGGGTTGAGAAAATTCTCGATGCTCCAGACGTCCGCCGCCGAGTTCTCGACCGGCGTGCCTGTGAGGGCGAGACGGCGCGGCGCGCCGAGACTCGCCGCCGCGCGCGCGACCAGGGTGTCGGGGTTCTTGATGGCCTGGGCCTCGTCGAGTATGGTGCCGGACCACTTGACTCGCCGTACAATGTCATAGTCTTTGACCAGCAGAGAATAGCTCGTTATGATGACATCAGAGGCTTCGGCCGCGCGTTTGAACCCCATCTCCAGCTGGCGCATGTCGCCTTGATGCACATACACCCTCATGTCAGGCGCGAAGCGCGCGAGCTCGCGCCGCCAGTTGGCGAGCAGAGTAAGCGGCGCGACGACCAGAAACGGACCCTTCTCGCCCGCCATCCAGGCGATGGACTGCACCGTTTTACCCAGCCCCATGTCATCGGCGAGCAGCGCGCCGAAACCGTTGTCTGCGAGAAACTTGACCCAGGCCGCGCCCCGCCGCTGATAGGGTCTGAGCGGTATCGAGTTCAGCGCAGGCGGCATTGCCGCGAGAAGCGAACCCGTCCGACCGCCGGCGCGCATCTCGCTGCCGCCGCGCCTGAGCTCGTTCACAAGCCCGCGAAGCCAGCCGTGGGCGCGCGCGCGCTCGACGCCCAAACGCCCGGCGAAACCGATGCCGCTCGCGAACGCGACCGCCTCGTTTGGCTTAAGCCTCCTGCCGTCCTGGCGCTCCAGCGCGCGCAGCGCTTCTTTGAGAAGGCTTCTGTCGACCTCTATCCAGCGATCGCGAAAAAAGACGAGCGTCGACTTCTGCTCCAGCAAAAAACGTATCTCTTCGGCGTCGACCTCCTCGCCGGCCACCCTGACGCGAAGCCGCAGCACATGCGAAAAACCG
>JAZQBR010000057.1:0-12356 GCA_045545855.1 Kiritimatiellia bacterium
TACGGCGGCTATGGCGGCTATGGCGGCCCGGCCGGCGCGACCGGGAGCGGCGGTACGCTCTACAAAGACTCCACCACGACTTTCACCGGCACCGCCGGCAGCATACAGTCGGCCAGCACCCACCCGTCCATCGCCTATACCCTCAAGCTGAACGATGCGAAGAAGACGTATTCTGTAACGTCCATAGAGGCGCGGCTCGGGTATCCGCTCCCGGCTGCGGGCGTATACAGGCCGGAGTATCCGGGGTGGGTCTTTCACGGCTGGTTCGCTGAGAAGGAGGGTTACGGCGACTGTTACTGGGGCGTCGACCTCGCGCCGGGGCTCACGTGCTACGCCTATGTCGGCGACAAGACCATCTATGCGTACTGGACGCCCGACCGCGACACGATCTGGGTGGACGGCGAAGGTGTCACGGCCGGGCGCGACGAGACGGGCGACGGTTGGAGTTACGACGGCATGAGCGGCACTCTGACGCTGAACGGGGCGGGGCGCACGTACAATGTCAAGGGTAGCGATGTGTATGGCGAGATCGTCCTCGAGATTGCTGCGAATTGCACCGTGGTCGCCTCAAACCTGACAATCGACGCGAAACGCAGATCGGGGCGTCCGGCGCTGAGACTGGCGGACGGCGTCGCGGCGAAGCTGGTTCTGGCGGGGGAGTCGTTCTTGCACGGCGGCGCGGGCGCGGCCGGCGTGCGCGTCGAGGCGGGCCAAACGCTCACGATAGAGGGCGACGGTTCGCTCGTCGCGACCAGCGGCACCCAGAGGGAAGGCGAGATCGGCGGCGGCGGCGCGGGGATAGGCGGCTCTGCCGGCAAGCAGGCGGGCGCGATATACATCAAAGGCGGGCGCATAACGGCGAAATCCGACGGCGGCGCGGGAATTGGCGGCGGCAAGTACGGCGGCGACGGCACCGTGCAGGTGACAGCCGGCTATGTCGTCGCGACGGGCGGGCAGGACGATGATATCGAAGGGCTCTTCAGCGCGGATATCGGCCCTGGCTACGGATACGAGCAGGCGGGCTACTCGACGCGCAATGTCATAGACCCTGCGGGGGCGTATGTCGCGCCGGGCGAGTTCCGCCTCGAGAATACGCCGGCGGGGCTTGGAGCCAAGTATTACACCCCTCAGTCGCTGCCGGTCTACTGTGTGGCGTTCACCGGGCTCGTGGCGAACGCGACAGCGACGTTCACAGGCGTAAGGAGCGGATATCTGCCGCCGTACGAGATAAAGACAACAGAGTCCGGCGCGGCGTATTTGTGGCTGCCTACGGCGAGCGCGAAGTACGACATAACAGTGACGGCGGGCGGCGAGTCGCAGCGCTACATATTCAGCGTAGCGGGCCGGCATGTTGCGGCGGCGTTCGCGTCGGGGCTGAGGGTCGACGGCGCGGACGTTCTGCTGGGCTCGGGACCGGGCTGGGAGCTGGACGAAGACAACGGGGTGGTTTCTATTTCAGGTTCGGGCAGGTATGTTGTGGATGGCATGGCGCCTGGCATGTGCCTGGCGGCGACGTCCGACTGCACGGTGGTGCTTTCCAACATGGTGGCGAACGGCACGATCGGGCGGGCGGGTTTTCGCGTGGCGCGCGGGGCCGGCGTTGACATGGAGCTCGTCGGGCGCAACCGTCTGACAGGCGGCAGGTTCGCGGCGGGGCTCGCGGTGGAGTCCGGGGGCTCGTTGAGACTTGCCGGCGACGGCTCGCTCGAGGCGCGCGGCGGCGACGGCTCGGCCGGGATCGGCGGCTCGTGCGCCGATAGCGGCAATTACGGCGTGATAAAGATAGATGGCGGCGTCATAACGGCGACCGGGCGCGGGTACCACGAATACTGCGGCGGCGCGGGCGTAGGCGGCGGACCCGGCGGGTCGGGCGGCGGGACGATAACAATCACCGGCGGCAAGCTGACGGCGACGGGTGGTTGGGGCGGCGCGGGCGTCGGCTCGGGCAGCCGGCTGTCTACGAATAACGTGGCATCGGCCTCGACTGCATCAGTCAAGATATCGGGCGCGTCGACGGTGGTCGCGGCCTATGGCGGCGAGCGCGCGGCCGGGATAGGCGGCGGCGACAAGGTGAACGGCGGCGAAATCACGCTTGAGGGCGGTGAAGTCGCCGCGACGGGCGGCTGGGGCGGCGCGGGCGTCGGCGGCGGCTACAACGGCGCCGGGGCGGACGCGAAGCTCGCGGGAGGCCGCTTGACGGCCGAGGGCGGCTACGCGGCGGCCGGCATTGGCGGCGGGCACACGGGCGAAGGAGGCCTTACCATCATTTCGGGCGCGCGCGTCAAGGCGACGGCGGGCGAACCTACAGCCGCGGGCATCGGCGCCGGCGGCAATGCATCAAACGGGAGCATCGTGATCTACGGCGGCACAACGTTCGCGACCGGCAGCCAATACGGCAACCCGCTCGGCGCTTCGGGCGGCGCAGGCGCGACATTCTCCAGGATAACCATAGTAGGCGGGTCGGTGTTCGCGCCCTATGCGGACCCCCGGCCGACGAACGAAATCGATGAAGATTTGTACAACTTCATACTCCCTGTCGGCGCGCCGGGCGCGCGCGTCACGGGCATCAGTCTGGAGAACTTGCCATACGCATACCTCTCCGAGGGCATGTACGCCGATGGACAGGGGCGCGTCTCGCTGTGGCTGCCCCACACGGGCGGCTATGTCCGCAAGATCGACGCCACCCTGGAAGACGGCACGACAGTAGACGGCTATTACGCCATACTCCCCGACGGCACAACGTATTTCGGCGACATAATCACGGCGAACGGCGAGCAGGTGTTCACCGGCATGGATATGCAGGGAACCGGCTGGCGCTACACTATCGCCGACCATACTCTCAGGCTCTGCGACGCGGCGACGCCTGTTACGCTCTCGGGTACGAGCACGAGCGGGCTTTTGAAGGTGCTGGTGCCGCCGGACGGCGCCGAGACCGTGACGCTCGACGGGTTGACGCTCGCGTCTTCCACCGCCCAGCACAACTCGCCTTTCGTGGTGTCGAACGCCTGTACGCTGGTGCTTTCGGGCGAGAATTCGCTCGTCGCGCGCGGCGCGTACTCGGCGGGCCTAGAGGTCGCGAAGACGGCCGCTCTGACCATCTCGGGCGACGGCGTTCTGCATGCGACCGGCGGACGTTTCGGGGCGGGCGTCGGCACGCGCGGCGGCACCAACAAGACGGCGGCCGGCACTCCCGGCAAGATAGTGATGACATCGGGTGTCGTGTACGCGACTGGCGGAGAAAAGGCGGCCGGGCTCGGCGGCGGCGTCTCGTCGAACCTCGCGGCGGGCGGCGTCGAGATACGCGGCGGCCGGCTCTACGCGAGAGGCGGGGCTTCGGCGGCCGGCCTCGGCGCGGGCTACCTCAAATCGGACCGCATACCCCACGGCGCGGTGCTCGTTTCGGGCGGCACTGTCGTCGCGTACGGCGACAGGTCGAACCCGTCGACCACCGGCATTTCGTCCACGTCCAGCCAGTCTGATTTCATAGCGAGCCTCGGCAACACCGTCGACTCGCTCGGGCTCAGTTACAAATCGCTCGTAATAACCGGCGGCAGCGCAGTACCGGCGGTTTTGGGCGTCGTGAAGCCGTATCCGGTCGATTCGACAGACCGAAACGCAGCGCGGCTCTATAGCGTGATGTTCACCGGCCTCGAGCCTGACGCGCCCGTGGCCATAACCTCGGCCGACCTGCCGGCCGCCTATTCTGTCGACGGCATATACGCAGATGAACAGGGCCGTGTTTCGCTATGGCTGCCGGCGACAAACGCGGTCAGACGGTTCGTTGTAAACAGCGCGGTCTGCGAGACGCCCGGGCCCTGCCAGACGAACATGACACTCGAGGTCGTTGGCGCGGTTGCACCGAATCTCGCCGCCGGGCGGCACCTTGTAACGAGTTTCAGCGTTTCGCCGGGCGGGGCGAGCCTTACGGTGCCCGTCGAGGCGGTTGCGTTCGCGAAGGGCGCGAAGCGCGCGTCTGCGGGGAGCGCGATCAGAATCTTCCTGTCGCCGACGCTGCCGTTCGCCGCCATGCCAGAAGAGGTCGACTTGTCGCTTTGCGATGTGAAGGATAATGGCGACGGCACCGCGACGGTCTTGATACCGCTTGGCGACCCGGGTGCGTCGCAGATGTTTTATATGATAAAGGAGGGACAGTGACTTTCAAGGGAACGGCTTTGGCAATCGCGCCGCTTTTGGCGGCGGCGCTTGCCGGGTGTGCGGGCGAACGCGGCGCGGCCCCGCTGGAGCTGTCGTCGACAGAGGTGTTCGAGGTGACCCCGGTCAACGGCGTTTGGGACTCCGAATACGGCCGCACCGACGATTCGCGCAACTGCTCGTTCTTTTTCAGGGTCATACGCTACGCTGACGGCATAGGGGTCAAGGCGACGGTCTACGACGATCGCGTCATTACCGACGACTGCCCGCCCGGCAGCATCAGCTGTCCCAGCTGGGACGACGACACCCTGCAATGCTTCTTTGACGGCGACAACGACAAATCGCACGACGCTCGCGCCGGCACCGGTCTGTATTACGGTGGTGAATTCACGATGGTCGCGAACGGCGCGACGCAAAGCGACTACTCGGGCTGTCCGAAGAGCCACGGAACCCTCTGGAAGGGCTTTGTGGACCGCGTCGAGCTGCCGCACGGCGGGGCGAGGCTTTTTTACGACATGTGGTTCTCGTGGCGGTGTATAGGGCGTACGACCCCGCCCGCGCCGGACGAGAGCGTGACGTTTGGCTTCAATATATGCGTTCATGACGACGACGATGGCGGGCGCTGCGACCGGGCGCTCTACTGGAAGGGCAACCCCGTAATGCCCTACCGTGACGAGAGCGCTTTCGGTACGATCACGCTCGAGGGGCGCGCGCCCGAGCCGGAAAAACGCTGGAGGTGGACGTGGTGAAGGCGCTTGTTCTAGGGCGCGGCCGCAGCGGGCGCGCGGCCGAAGCCGCGCTTGCGGCATCCGGCGCGGCGGTGGATTCGGTCGAAGGCTACGATCTTGTGGTCGCGAGCCCCGGGGTGCGCGTCGTGAGCGAGCTGCAGTACGGCGTCGAGCGTCTGAAGGCGCGCGGCACGCGTCTTTTGGCGGTGACAGGCTCGAAGGGCAAGTCGAGCGTCGTCAAGCTTGTCGCGGACGCGCTGACGCTCGCGGGGCTTCGCGCGGTCGCGTGCGGCAACTATGGTCTGCCAGTTGCCGGTGTGGCCGAATGCGACTGGGCGGTCGTCGAAGTCAGCTCGTTCCAGATGGAAACGACAAACCTCGCGCCTGACGCTTTCGAGGCGGCGACGGTTCTGAATATGCAGGAGGATCACCTCGACCGGCATGGCTCCATAGCGGTCTACCATGGCTTGAAGAGGCGGCTTCTCGGGATGGCTAAAAGGGCGGTTTCATCCGCCGACGGAGCCGGCGGCGCGGCGCTTCTCGCGGGCTCGTATTTCGACAATAACGTGCTTAGGCCCAATGGATTCGCCGCAATAGCGCTTCTGCGCGCGGCCGGGCTCGGCGACGCCGCGATAGCCGAAGCGTTTCGCAGGTTCGAGCCTCTGCCGCACCGGATGAACGAGCTCGGGGTTTTTCGCGGGGTCAGGTGCATCGACGACTCGAAGGCGACTTCTATCGCCGCGCTCGCGGCGGGCGTCGAAATGGCGGGCGGGCGCGTGCGCCTCATAGCGGGCGGCAGAGCCAAGGGGGACGATGCAAAATCTGTGCGTTCCCTCTTGACTAACAGGGTCAAAAAAGTGTATCTTATTGGCGAATGCTCGGACTCTCTGTCGAAAGCGTGGGCCGGCGCTGCGGACTGCGAAGTCTGCGGCACGATGGACCGCGCTGTCAAGAGGGCGTTTTCTGAGGCTGCAGAGGGCGACACCCTTCTGCTTTCTCCGGGGACGGCGAGCTTCGACCAGTTTAAAAGCTTCGAGGAGCGCGGGGAGGTCTTCGCGCGACTCGTCAAACAAGAAGGACAAAGGTAAAAATGATGAACAAGTTCGGTTTCGCTCTTGGCGTCGCGACCGTCGCGACACTCACTGGTTGCTTGGACCCTAACTGGGCCGCGAAGCATCCCCGCAACACTGGCACTCCAGTGCCGCCGGCTCCGCGTCACACGGTCGAGGTCCCGGCCGATCAGGACGACATTCTCGTCGTGACCCCTGTCGACGTGCCCGTCAAACACGAGGTTGTCGTCGTCGACGAGCCCGCGACCCCGCCGCCCGCGATTGTCACGCTCCCGCCGCCCGCCCCGGCCGAAGAGACGACTACATATATCGTGCAGCGCGGCGATACGCTCTCGAAGATTTCCAAGCGCTTCAATATCAAGATTGACGCTATCAAGGCCAAGAACCCGCAGCTGAAGGGCGATGTCATCAGGCTCGGCCAGAAGCTGACGCTGCCTGGCGCGGTCGATGTCGGCGAGCAGAAGGTCCCCGAAGGTGCCTTCGCCGCGGCCGCGAAGCCGGCAGTCAAGGAGTACAAGCCCTACGCCGGCGCGACCAAGGAGTATACGGTCAAGTCGGGTGACACGCTGGGCGGCATCGCCCACAAGAATGGCGTGACAGTGCGCCAGCTCAAGGAGCTGAACGGGCTTGAGAAGGACGTGATACGCGTCAACCAGAAGCTCGTCGTGCCCGCCGTGCCCGTCGCGAAGACCGAGCCCGCCGCGCCTGCGGCCAAGAAGGCCGGTTCCGCACCTGCCGCGAAGTCCGCGGCCGAGGCCAAGAGCGTCGAGCCCAAGGAGGAGAAGCCTGTCGCCGACGAGCCGGCCGCTGTCGCGCCTGACGCCGTCGAAGAGCCCGCCCCCGCCGCCCAGACCGACGAGCCTCAGGAGGATTATTTCGTCTATACCGTCAAGGACGGCGAGGATATAACCGGCATTTCGATCAACTACGACGTCAGCCCGTCGGAGATACGCCAGCTCAACAATCTCGCGGACGACGCCCAGCTCACGGGCGGTATGGAGCTCAAGCTCCCGCTGTCCGCCCAGCACTGAGTCAGAGGTGCGCAAGACCGCACTATATTCGCTAGGCCTGGTTGTCGCGGCTCTCGTGGCACTGGGCCTTGTCATTCTCTTCAGCGCCAGCCAGGTGCGCGGCGACAGGTTCTACCACGACCCGCTGTTTTTCCTGAAGCGCCAGGGCCTGTACATCTGCGTGGGCCTGGTGGTGGCTGTGGCGGCGGCGCTTTTCGACTACCGCAAGTGGCGCGACTACTGGTTTCTGACGGCCCTCTTCGGCGCCGTGGTGTTCGTGTCGCTTTGCGCGGTCTTTCTCTTTCCCGCGATAAAGGGTTCCCACCGCTGGATCGTCCTCGGCCCCATAAGCGTGCAGCCGGGCGAGTTCGCGAAACTGGCGGTGGTGATAATGGTCGCGGTGTGCCTCGATCTCGCGGCGTGGCGCGTGGAGCTTTTCGTTCGCGGGTCGATATGCCCGTTCATGCTGATAGTGCTTATGGCCGGGCCCGTCATACTCGAGCCCGACTACGGGTCGGTGATGGTTATAGGTTCCGTCGGCTTTCTGCTGATGTTTGTCGCCGGCACTCGCATACTGCACATGCTGCCCATAGCCCTCGGGGGACTTGGAGCGCTCGTCTGGGAGGTCGTGCACAACCCCAACCGGATGGCCCGCCTGTTCTCGTTCGCCGGCGTCGCGCCCGAGGGGGGCGCTGTCGACCATGCCGCCTACCAGAGCGACATGTCGCTGGTGGCGATCGGCCGCGGCGGGATCTTCGGTGTCGGGCTCTCGCGCTCCATGCAGAAGCAGAACTACCTGCCCGAGGCGTGGACCGATTTCATATTCGCGGTGGGCGCGGAGGAGCTGGGGCTGGTGTTCTCGGCAGCGGTCATGCTGCTCTTTCTCGCGTTTTTCTTTCTCTGCGTCTATATCGCGAGCAAGGCCGCCGACCGTTTCGGACGGCTGCTCGTTGTCGGGATGGCGTACATAGTGTTCTTTCAGGCGTTCTTCAATATGGGTGTCGTCTGCGAGGCTTTTCCCACAAAAGGCATGGCGCTGCCGTTTTTCAGCTACGGCGGCACGAACATGCTGAGCTCTTTCTTTGCCGTAGGGACGATTCTTTCGGTAGGCATCCACTCGCTTAAAGACCAAACGCGCGCCTTCGCGCGAAAGGCAGCCGCGAAATGACGACGGTTGCAGATGGCACGACCCAGGAGCGGGCGCTCACGGTTTCGTCGCTGACGGTAAAGCTCAAGTCTCTGATAGAAGGGCGCTTCTCGCGCATATACATAGAAGGCGAGATAAGCGGTTTTCGTTTGTACCCGAGCGGGCACGCCTATTTCACGCTGAAGGACGAAGGCGCGCAAATGCCGGCGGTGATGTTCAAGTCGAGTTATGACAGGTGCCGGGCGAAGCTGGCGCTCAAAGACGGCGCGAAGGTAATGCTCTACGCGACGGCGTCGCTTTATCCGCAGCGCGGCAGCTGCCAGCTCGTGGTGCTGGCGGCGAAGCCCACCGGCGAGGGCGACTTGATGCAAAAATTCCTGGAGCTCAAGGCGAAGCTTGCCGATGAAGGGCTTTTCGACACTGCCAGAAAGCGTCTGCTGCCGCCTCTTCCGCGGCGCATCGGGCTCGTGACGAGCACGGCGGGAGCGGTGGTGCATGACATGTGCCGTGTCATGATGAGGCGCTGCCCGAATATCGAGATACGCATATGCCCTGCCGTCGTGCAGGGGGCCGAGGCGCCCCGTTCGGTCGTAGCGGCGCTCGGGTACTTCAACGCCGCCCCGGACGGCTGGCGGCCAGACGTCGTTGTTGTCGCGCGCGGCGGCGGCAGCATGGAGGATCTCTTCTGTTTCAACGACGAGTCGCTCGTGCGCGCGGTCGCGGCCTCTGAGGCGCCGGTCGTTTCGGCTGTGGGCCACGAGACCGATTTTACGCTTTGCGATTTCGCGGCGGACGTGCGCGCCGGTACGCCCTCCATCGCCGCCGAACTCGTTGTGCCGGTGCTGGACGACCTCAGGCAGAAGCTCGACAGGGCGAACTCGTCGATCGCCTCGGCGTTGCGCGGCAAGTATCAGTGGTTCGCCCAGCGCATAGACGGCCTTGGCGACAGACTGGCCTCTTCGCTGCGGCTGGCCCTGTCGTCCTCGGAGTCGTCTCTGAGGGAGCTGACGGCCAAGCTGGAGATGCTTTCGCCCTATGCCGTGCTTGACAGGGGCTATTCGATCACGGTCGCCGGCGACGGCACTGTCGTAAAGCGTTCGTCAGACGTGAAGCCCGGCGACATGCTGACGACGCGTCTTGCCGATGGCACCATAGTTTCGGAGGTGAAGTAAAGATGAAGAAGTTGTGGGCGGCGGTCGCAGCCGCGGGTTCGCTGTTCGCCGGCTGTTCGTCGTTTCGCGGCGGCGGCGACGGCGGGCTTACGAAGTTCGAGGCGCTGACAGGCACGCCCCGGAGCGCGAAGCTTTCGCTCGCGAGGAATGTCGCCTCGGGTGGAATCGTTCTTCTCGAGAACAAGGGGGCGCTGCCGCTGAAACGCGGCGACAAGGTCGCGCTTCTCGGTACTGCGGGCTACTTCTGCCACAGGATGGGCTGGGGCTCCGGCGATATGATGGCCCGCGAGCCGGTGCAGTACGACGAGGGCCTGGAAGCCGCCGGCATTGCGCTCGACGAGGGCTTTGCCGCGCTCTACCGCGCCGAGGTCGCCCGCCAGCGCAAGGCGGGCCTGCTGGACCGCGTCAACTGCGACTGGGGCAGGTGGTCCGCGTCATTTGCCGAGCCCCGGTTGACCGACGAGGCGTTCGCCGGACTCGCCCGCGCCGCCGGACGCGCAGCCAAGGCCGTGGTTGTAATTGGGCGCGGCGCCGGCGAAGCGGCAGATCTCTCGGACGCGCGCGGCTCCTTCAGGCTCTCGCGCGAGGAGGAGCGGCTGATCGCTCTCGCGTGCGGCGCGTTCGACGACGTAATCGTGCTTCTCAATACATGCGGCGTAGTCGACACATCATTCATGGACCGCTACCCCGTCAAGGCTCTCGTCTATACGTCTTTTCTAGGCGAGGTCTCCGGGCACGCGGTGGCGGATGTCATCACGGGCCGGGTCAACCCAAGCGGCAAGACTGTCGACACATGGGCGAGACACTACTACGACTACCCGACTACGGACTGCTTCGGCGCGTCGGAGGTCCGGTACGCCGAGGGGTCGTTCGTCGGCTACCGCCACTTCGACAACAGGGAGCTGAAGCCGCGCTATCCTTTCGGCCACGGCCTCAGCTACACGACTTTCGAGCTGACGCCGCGCGAGTGCAAGGTCGACGGACTAAAGGCGAGCGTGACCGTCACGGTCAAGAACACAGGCCGCGTCGCCGGGCGGGAGGTCGTGCAGGTCTACCACTCGCGCGAACGCCGCGACCAGTCCATCGAGCCGGTCAAGGCGCTTTCAGCGTTTCGCAAGACGCGCGTGCTGCGTCCCGGCGAGGCGGTATCGCTGCGGCTTGCGTTCAATCTCGCCGACAGCGCCGCCGTATACGACGAGGCGACAGGCTGCTGGACGATTCTCGGCGGCAGGCACTTCATACTCGTCGGCAATTCTTCGGCCGATTTGAAACAGGCCGGCGCGTTTTCGATGGCAGAAACCGTTGTCGCCGCGGCCGTCGGCCGGTTCGGCCGCAACGCGCCTTCGCCGCTTCGTCGGCGCGAGCTGCCGTACAAAGCTGCGCGGGAGACGCTTACCATGGACGATGTATTGGCCAATCGCGCGACGACGCGCGAGCTCGCCGCCCAGTTGACGGACGAAGAATTGGCGTCCGTCGTGAACGGCGGTGTCGCGATATCCGTCGACGGCGCGGCCGGCGCCTTGTGGGGCTCGGCGGCTCGAAAGATACCGTCTCTCGTCTGCGCCGACGGGCCTTCCGGCGTGAGGCTCTCGAAGTTCGGCGTCAAGGCGGGCGACCAGCCTGCCAACGCGAAGGAGGTTGTCGCGTGGCCCTGCGCCACCGCGCTGGCTCAGGGCTGGGACCTGAGAGCGGCGGAATATTTCGGGCGCATGGTCGCCGATGACATGGTCGCAGCGGGGGTGGACGTGCTGCTCGCGCCCGGCTTGAACCTGCACCGCAACCCGCTTTGCGGACGCAACTTCGAGTATTTCTCGGAGGAGCCTCTCATCGCCGGGTTGATGGGCGGGGCGGTCGTGCGCGGCGTGCAGACGAAGGTCGACGGTTCGCCCTCGGGGCGCATCGCGACCATCAAGCACTTCTGCACCAACAACCAGGAGAGCCACCGTCTGGAGGAGTCGAACATTGTCGACGAGAAAACGCTTCGCGAGATATACCTGAAACCTTTCGAGCTCGCCGTCAGAGAGGGGCGCCCGAAGGCCGTGATGTCGAGCTACAACCTGCTGAACGGCGTGCACTGCTCGGTCTTGTATCAGCTTTTGACGGGTGTTCTGCGCGACGAATGGGGCTTTGACGGGCTCGTGATGACCGATTGGAGCGACAGCTCCGACAAGAGCCTGCATCCCGGCGCCGGCAACGACGTGATTATGCCCGGCGACCAGCGCGAGATCGACGCGATGCTGGCGGCGCTGCGCGCCGGCAGGGTATCGCGCGCCGACATGCAGGCGAGCGCGGTCAAAGTGCTCGATGTCGTGAAATACGTGCTTGCCGCGAGGTCCGCGAAAAGAGCGCCGGCCAAGGCGAAGAGCGGGAGGTAGTCGATGACGCTCGCCGACTTCGACAGATTCTTCATGAAGATGGCGCTTCGCGAGGCCGGGAAGGCGGCCTCTGACGGCGAAGTGCCGACGGGCTGTGTCATAGTCGAGCCGGGGGTTCTGGAGCCGGCGCATGACGGCCGCCCGGCCGTCCTCGATCCAGACCCCTCGTGCGCGAAAATACTGGGCCGAGCCCACAACCAGACCGAGGGACTGCGCGACGCGACGGCTCACGCCGAGATGCTTTCGCTCAGCGCCGCAATGTCGGCGAAGCGCCGCTCGTCGCGCAGCCTTTCCACAAAGACCACCTCCATCTGCTGTCCGTAGAGGTTCTCCTCCAGTCGGAAGATATTGACCTCCAGCGTCTGCCTGTGACCGTCGAATGTCGGACGGTGGCCGATGTTCATCATGCCCTGCTTCAGCTCCGCACTGCCCTCCAGTCTCACCATGACGGCATACACGCCAGGGGCAGGCAGCAGCTGCGTGCTGTCGGCCGGCTCGAGATTGGCGGTAGGGAAGCCCAGTCGCGTACCCACATGCTCGCCGTGCCCTATGCGGCCCGCGACGGTATAGTGGTATCCCAGACTGTCGGCAGCGGCGGCCACCATCCCCTGTTGCAGCAGCTGACGGATATGCGACGAACTGACACGCCCCTCGACAGGCAACTGCAACACCTCGGTGCCCAGTTCCTTTCCATAGCGCACA
>JAZQBR010000058.1:0-3713 GCA_045545855.1 Kiritimatiellia bacterium
ATCTCTCCGCTTCGCGGGGTCTCTCCCCGTAGTCCTTAAGTAACTATGAACCCACTCTACCGGTTTTTCGCTCCTTCTCGATTTTGCCGATTAACTTCACGGAATCATTCCGCGTCCCTTCTTGCCTTGATAGAGATTTCGCGCAGGGTCGAACTCAAGGTTGGTATCATTGGGGCGGGGATTGAAAACTGCTTCGTAAGGACACATCAAAGCCCCAATCCCCCATGGACCAAGAATCTTGGAATAATGTGCTGAAACAATCTTTCCATTTTCATCGCATTTCACTCGCGAGCGAATCACTACATACTTATCCTTTGGTATGACAGGGCCTTCATGCAACCAATGTTTGCCGTTGTTCGCGCAAATCATTATCGGGATTTCTTTCTCGTATTCTGCGTCCTGGACTGCTGCATAGGTAGATGGGAAATTCTCATTTCCAGTCTGGCTGCGAATGTACGCACCGCAATTCGCATCAAACTCAATTCGCCCGACAACGTCTCCCAATTTTGGTGCATCTGGTTCGTCACTACGGAACGTATGCACCTGATGCATTTTTTTCTCATCAATCAAACGAGCAATCCTTTCTAAATCCTTGCGCTCCCGAACATAATAAAAATCAGCGACCTCACCTTTGCCTAAAGGCGGAAGCCAGTCGAACACTTGCAAGTCAAAACCATATCTCCCGTTTTCGATTGGCGCGTTTACTTCTTTTTCTCGTGAATACGCATACATAGGTTGTGGATTTTTCTTGCGGTACAACATTTCCTCGCCTGTTTTTTCATGTTCATGCAGTATCACAGTGCCAACGCCTGGAGGGGCGATCACTTCGTCAAACTTAAAATGTTCACTATGTGATATCCCGCGATAATATCCGTCAGCTTCAGCGTTCCATCCAAAATCAGACGATTTGCAATTGAATTTTACTACAGCGTTCCCGTCTTTGTCGGTACGGCCTTCCGCTTGACCAGACTTTTGAGTGGTGCTATTCCCTCCGCCAAACAAAACATGGCTTGTTGAGAAACCAACGCGAACTATCCCGTTGGTGACAGGATTGCCTTCGTCGTCAAGGACTCTAACGTATAACCTCTCTGTGGCACACCCAGCAAGAGCGTGTGTGAGAGCCCAAAGCATAACAAATCTTTTCATGTCACTCGTTTCCTTTCATGATCCTTATGATTGTCCTGAAAAGTTGATGTGTCCGTTTGTAAGACCTCTGTACGAACGTACTATGCTGCCAGTCTCTATGCTTGTCCTCTGGGTCTGTACCGTTTGCAGGCAAATCCCCTCGCCCATAGTCAAATAGATTGGCCATATCATAACTTCCAACAATCCCCTGCCCTCTGTTTTCATATGCTACATCAATTTGCCACGGTAGCGGATTTGCACCTACGGCAAAAGATTCTGATGGGATGGCGTAGGCAAGCATTTCAGCTCTATAAAGATAATTTGTCGCCACTATAAGTCCATTCGAGGAAGAGTGCATCTCAGGGTTCGCAAAATCAAGGAAGAACGGATGTTGGCATAGCTGCTCGTCGGTGAGGTTCGCCGCGTTCTGTGGCGACATTTTCTGCCTGTTCTCAACATATTCGTTTCCGGCCCATGATCCCGTCACGGTATCGTAGAATGGATTGAATTCCCATCCACCCTCATATTCATGAATCATCATTGGCCACAATCCTTTTCGCGTCTCTTGGTTGTACCAGACGTAGTTGCGGTCAAGGATCGTATGCCAATCACCATCTCCATTGTTGACAACTTCCTCTTCTGTGGAATAGAAATTGACAATCTTAGTGACGCCAGAGAATCGACCTTTCCAAGTCAAGAGCCTGCGACCGTCACCCTCTGGGAATCGCTCAAACCAGTGCGTCGCACGAACCCTATCAACATAGTTTGTCCAAGATCGCGGGGTCATGTTGTCATGTGATTCTGTCGTAATTCCGCCAATGGGATCGAATGCCTCAAGAGCTATGGCTGCATTAAGCATAAAGTATTTCTCATACGGCATGCCATAATCCTGGATCGCGGCTGACACAAGCATGTTTCCAAGCGAATGCGCAACAAACCATTTCGGCCCCTGAACGGTCGCCATTGCATTCGACAAGGCTGGAGCTGTCTGAAACGCATTCTGAACATTCCCGTAGTAATTGGGCGTAAGCGTCCCCGCCACCTGGCCTTCGTTGCCACGCCACTGAACGGCTATAAACCCTCTGTCAAGGCCAGACCACCATAATTTCTTAAACACATTCTGCGCCCAAAGCTGCGTCTCGACGTCTTCCTCCATGTTGTAGCCGTGGACAAAGACCAGATTTCCCTCTTCGTATTCGTCTTCAGGCCAGTCGTCCGTCGCAAGGCGCGCAGGCACGCCGCCTGAACCGCCTGCGGCTCTACGAAGGTTCTCCCAGCCGAGCATGTTCGACACGTCGCCGACGTGCAGTTTTAGCTTTGCGGAGAAAAGAAGCGCATCGTCGGACTTCGCATAGACGTTGAGATACAGCTCGTGGTCCCTTGCGAAGTCGGGGAACTCCATGATGATCGTACCGCTTCCAGACTGCGAGAGCGACACGAACGCGGGCGGCAGATTGGTGCCGCCCCCAACGGCGGACACGGGCGCCTCGTAGAGAGCGTTGCCGTCGACGTCCATATCCTCCCCCAGCGGGGCGTCGCCGATCTGGGTGCGGGCGATGTCGGCAAAGGCAAGCTTGGCATTCCGCAGCGCGGACGAATGCGCCTCAAGGCGATAGTAGACAGATCCAGAACTCCAGTGAGAGGCGAACGGCGCGACGTCCACGGAAACCGGCAGGAAGTTTATCAAGTCGTTGCGTCCGTTCACGACGTCGTCAGAGGAGTTGACCCTGTTTATGAACGGAAGGTCAAATGCATTGTCGCCTTTCCACTTGTCGTCGTTCTTCCAGAAGTAGGCGTAGCGACCTGCCATGTGACGGGCGATGTCGGTCGCACCTATAGCGCCGTCCCTGTCGTAGTCCACGAGGAGTACGGGGTTGACGGACGAAATCCTCTGGTCGGCGAAGTCGTGGACACATGAAGCGCCGTCGGTAGCCACATACTCAAACCGCAGCCTGCAGCTGCCCTCGGACAGCGACCGCACTTTTACGCAAAGTTCCCTTGTTCCGGAATATCTCCTCATTATGCCACGCCACTTCCGCATCGAGAAGTAACGTTCTGTATGCGATGTTCCGTCCAGCAGCATTTCGGGCTCGTGCCATGTGTACTGGTTGTCATACCAGTCCTGGAGCCATATCTCGAAATCACCCGTTGCGTCCTCAAGGGCCAGGCGGACATATCCACCGTCGAGAAGCACATCCGTGCGGAGGATGAGCTCACTTGCGTCGTACAAGTTGCTGCATACCTCGACGGGGAAACCGAAAGACGCCGACAGCTGTCCGTATCTCTCAATCGGCGTTGTCCATGATGGACGGTCGATCTTGACGCCAAGAACGGTGCAGTCGTGGCGGGAATGCTCGACGCCGTTGGTGACGAACACGACCGTCGAATCGGAAAAGCCACGGCTCGGAGACACCCCCGAGAGCGTCACGTCGCAGGGAACGTGCGAGACTTTGAACTCTCCGCTTCCGTCCGAGTAGTCCACGGCCACGCGGCTGGTGTAGGCGACCTTGGCGACGTAGTTGGTATGCCGATGCTCCGGGCATGGGCAGCATTCCGCCGGCGTCCCGCTTGGCACGACGAGATGCTTC
>JAZQBR010000059.1:0-43381 GCA_045545855.1 Kiritimatiellia bacterium
CTTGGCTCACAGAACGACATGGCTACGATCGACTTTGCAGGCTGTGAACGCAGCCGAGGTCGGTGAGAATGCGCCCAAGAGACGCGGCTTCGAGCGAAGGCGACGAGGACGCAAGATCCTTGCCGCAGCCGGCGATGAGGAACGAAATGGCGTCGGCGAGACGACCGGGGCCGCGGCTTGCGAGAAGCGAACGGAAGCAGTCCTGCGGGCTCGTGAAACCGACGACCTCGCTGCGATACATGTCGCGCAGCTCCTGCATCTGCTCGGGCGTCGTCGCCCTCGCGTTCACTTCTTCGGCCAGATTTATGCCGGCGCGTATCTCCGGACCCTTCGCTTCGGCGAGCCTGGCCTTCGCTTCGCGCGCGAGCGCCTTCAAATCGCCCTCTGCGTCGCTCAGCGCCTGCTCCAGAATGTCGAGCATGGCGAACTGGTGGCTCGGGTCGGTGGAGCCCCTCGCGAGCTCCTTTAGAAGATCCTGCGCGTCCATCGGCCGGCCCGACGCCATCGCCCCTCTCAGGTTCTTGAGGAGCCTCGTCATGAAATCCCTGCCGGGCAGATCCGGCAACATCGCCATCCACGTCTCGACGGCTTTCATCAGCGCCGATCTCGGCCCCTGCATCTCGCCCATCTTGCGATCGCCGACCCTCTTCGCCTCCTTCTCCTCGAACTGGAAGGAGAGCTCCTCCATAGAGTCCATAAGCTCCGCAGCCGGGTCGCTCTCGACTACGAACGAAGTGCCCATGATCTCGCCGCGCTGCACGGCCGGCGCCTCCGGGCGCCTGGCCTCCGCCAGCTCCCTGAACTGCATCGCCTCGGCGCCTGCCGCGTAGGTCTGCCTCAGAATCTGTGCCGCGTCGAACGCCATCAGACAGCCCCCCTTGCAGCGCTCGCGCGCCTCGCGGCGTCGACCCCCTCCAGCCAGACTACGGCCGGCCCGTGAAAGTTCAAAAGCAGATCTCTCGGCCCGCGCGGCAGCAGAACGTCCCAGATGCCGATTTTCGGGCAGAACCCCGTCGGCCGCGCGCCCGTCCAGGCCACGACCGCGTCGGGCCTGACCGACAGCGTCCCGCCGTCCTCGACCTGCATGCGCGCCGTGCGGCTTCTGGTCGCCATCACGACCCACTCGCTCGCGAACTCGGTAGCGCATATCGCCGCGTGCAGGCTGAACGGCACGACCTTGACGTTTTTCGCCCCGGCTCTCGCCGCGGCGGGCGCCACGAGAACCTTCTCCGAAACCGCGTTCACCGGCGCCGCGCAGGGTATGTGGGTCAGAAACGGACGCGCCGCCGAGGCGCACTTCGCCGCCCCGGTTGTCTCCACGAGATCGAGGCGCCCGCGGTCCGCGACAACCCACCCGCGGCGCCTGCGCCGCGAGGCGCTGCCGTAGAAAGCCGCCGGCTGGCCGCGGCCCATCAGCCACGCGCCCGCCGCGACTTCGGCGAAGCCGCTCTCTATTGTGACCCCTGACGCCATCAGTCTCTCCCGGCCTCCTCTTCGCGCCTCCACTCCTCTAGCTCGGCCTCGAGCTTCTTTTTCTCGGCCGCCTCTTCTTCCTTCCACCGGCGGATGTCCTCGGTAAGCGTGCGGCGCTTTCTCTCGCGCGCCAGCTCCCTCAGACTCTTGCCGTGCTTCAGCTCGGCCTTGCGGCGCTCGTACGCATCGGCGCTCTCGGCCTTGCGGCGCTTGCGCCTGTCCTCGCGCTCAAGCTCCCTTATGCGCCTGTCGTCGTCCACGCGATCGGCGTCATCGGCGAGATCCTCGCCGAGCGACACGTCCCTCAGGCGCGTCGCCTGCAGCCGCGCGAGCATCTCTTTGTCGAGGTCGACGATGTGCGGCGTCAAAACGAACATTCTCTGGACCGTCTCGCGCTTCGTCGACTTGCCGCCGAAAATCCACCCGATAAGCGGCAGGTCTCTCAAATACGGTATGCCCCAGCCGGCGTCCTCTTCGATGTCGCGCAGATACCCCGCCAGCATTATCGACTCGTCCTCGAACACCGCCGTCTGCGTCATGAGCGTCGACGTGCGCGTCATGGGCATCGACTCGACCGTTATCGACTCGAAGCCGCCGTCGTCGAGCTGCAGCGACATCCACACCTGGTTCGGGACGTTCGTCGAAATCGACGGCAGAATGCGGGGCTTGACGTTGAGCTTGGTGCCCGCCGAGACCGACTCGAGCGCGGCGACCTCGGTGCCCACGACCTTCGCGTGGTAGCTCTGCGTATCTGACATCTCCGCCGCCAGGTTGTTGACCGTCAAAAGCGACGTCTTCGAAATGCTGCGCGCCTTGCCCTTCGCCTTGAGCGCGGTCAGCGACGCGGCCAGCGCGTACTTCGAGTGTATGTGGGTTATCGCGCCCGCGAGGCCCATGCCCCCGAGCTGCTCGGGGCTGAACATGTTCGCCGCGTTCTGCCCGACCGAATAATCGCTGTGGCCCCAGCCCGACGCCAGCGAGAGCGACAGCTGCCAGTCGAGCGCGTCGTTCTTCGAGAGCTCCACCACGGTCACGTCGACCTCGACGAGCTTCTGGGGCTTGTCGAGCTCGCGCACGATCTTCTCGTACATCGGCATGCGCGAAGCGACGTCTCTCACCAGCACGGCGTTTAGCCTGTTCTCGGCCCTGATCGTCGGGCGGTATGTCGCCATGCGCGCCGACTCGACGCCCGAAAGCTCGTTCGTGACCGACTCGTCGCGCGCCCACGCGCCGCCCGTCGACGACATCATTTCTTCCATCAGCTTCGCGACGCCTTTTATGACCAGCGTCGACTCCTGGCTGGTCACGCGAAAATTCACGTCGTCCGCCCACGTGTACCTGAGCGGAAAGAGCTTCGTCTCTATCTCGTTGAACGTGCGCGTCTCCCTGAGCCGGTCCGCCTTGTCGACCATCTCGGCCACCAGCGCGACGTAGCGCGGCGGACCCGAGACCATCACCAGCTCGTCGTTGGACGTCGTCTTCAAGGGGTATCTCGCGTCTTCGACGCCGAGCTCGCGCAGCATCTCCCTGACCTCGCCGGCCTTCATGTACCTGAGGTCGAGGAGCATCGTCGCTATCTCGCCCGCGCCGTAGACGTAGAGCGCCGCGCCGTCGTAGTACCAGATGAGATTGTGGGTCGTCGCGAGGCGGTCGAGAAAATCCCCAGGCGCCACGTCGCGGAAATCGCCCGAAAACACGCCGCCCACCGCGCCGGACATGACGACCGAAAGCCCCTCTGCGACGGCGAACGTGTCGAGCGCCGTGCGCAGATCCATCCCCCGCGCGGTAAGGGTGTACGAAGGAATCTTCCAGGGTATGGCAGGCTCCGCCGGCGCTTCACCCGCCCCGAACGCCGCGCCGCACGCCGCCATCGCCGTCAGAATTGCTGTTATGAACTTCTTCATCTCAAGACCTCTCTCCTGCTGGCTACGGACGTATAACCGCCTCCATTAAATCCGCCGTTCTCTCCTCGCCGCCTGATGTCTCGACGCGATCGCGCCACCAGTCGCAGGAGTCCATGAAAGTCTCGAAGAGTCTCGCCAGCGCGTGCGGGTCGGCCGTCGCCGGCGCGTCCTGCCAGAGGAACGCCTCGCCCGTCTTCGGGTCGGCCGCCAAAGTCGCCTCCTCGCGCAGCATCCGCCCGGGCGCGTACGCCGCCAGTTGCGGCAGCGCCTCTTCGCCAACCGCCAGCTTCATCATCAGCATTATGCGGCCCGACGTCTCTTCGACGGTTATCTCGGCGCCATCCACCCTCAGCGTAGCGGACAAAGCACCCTCAAGCACCTTGTCAGGGTACCTGATTGCAGCGGCAAGCCGCTCGACGGCCGTCCTTTTGTCAGCCCCGGCAGACGCCGCGCCTGTAGACAATTCTTCCATTGTTGTCCACTATTATACCATATTTCGGCTCGACTTTCACCTCGTCGGCCGATTTTTTTTGCCAACCGCCAACCGCCGCCCTAAGCCTAAGGCCTCAGACCGAGAAGATACTGGCGCGGGGCGCCGCCGAAATCGACCACGATGCCCTCAAAGGCGACGGCCTGGTCGAGCGGCGCCAGGACGAGCGACGCGCTCCCCCCGCCGGCGTCAAGCCCGCCAAACTCGACTTTGCTCGACACGACCCTGCGCGCGACCGTCGGGTAGAACACCGAGTAGATATTCCCCGCGTCCTCGTTCAGGCGCGAATTGAAATTCACCTCGCGCGGCTCCGAACCGGCGAAACTCACCGTGAAACGGTGGCCGGCCGGACGCGCGAACGCCAGTGTCGAACGCGTCACGACCGTAACCGTCGCTGATGTCGCGCCTTTGGGCACCTCAAGCTCGTAGACGAGCTCTGCGCCCTCGGGCGGCTCCAGCCGCGGGAAAACTTCCATCGCGCCGGTACCGCGGCCGAGCCCGGGTATGAACTGCCACCTGAAGCCGGCGGGTGCTTCTGCCCGGACGTATTCCTCGGCCCCCAGCGCGACATACGATTTGTCCGAGGTCTTGGCCTTGCGGGCGCCGCGTCGTGGCGCGGCCGCCGGCTTGACGGTCGCGTCCGCACGGACGCGCACTTCGCTCAGAGCCTTGTCCACATCCGCCGCCTTGTCTGCGGCGGCCTTCCATACCGGCAGCGCCACCTTGGCCCACGCGGCATAGCCTTTCGCGTTCGGGTGCAGTCCGTCGTCCTGAAGGTCGGGCCTGAGCCTGCCGTCCGCGAGCGTGAAAAAGCCGCTCCAATCGGTCCATATGATATTCTTGCCGTCCGCGAGCGGCTTGAGCAGATCGTTGACGGCGTCGTTTTTGCCGCGCTCCACGCTGTCGGGATTGCCGCGCGGCAGAATCGGGCAGAGCAGCAGCCGCGCGCCGGGCTGGCGGGCGCGGATCTCCCTTACGGCCGCGCGTATCTGGGCCGCAGTCTCCTCGGGGGGTTCGCCAGTGCCGTTGTTCGTGCCGATCATGAGCTGCACGGCCTTCGCGCGGTATCCGTCGAGCTCGCCGCTCCTGATCCGCCACAGCAGATTCCTCACATTGTCCGCGCCAAAGCCGAGATTAAGCACCTTGAGCTCGTTTGTGACCTGCACGTATGCGGCCTTGCCGTGCCGCTCCCAGCGGTGGGTTATCGAGTCGCCGGCCAGCACAAGATCGTATTCCGGCAGATCCGCCCCCGTGCGCGCGTCCGCAATCGCCTTGAGCGTGGCCTCGTGGCGGCGCATCCACCAATTCTCGCCCATGTTCGCGTCGTACGACTTCGTGCGCGCCACCGAATAGACGCGCGGCTCTTTCACGGCGAGAATCGCCGCGCTGCGCTGGACGGCGTCCTCGACAGCCGCGGCGGACCCAACCCGCTTCACGGCCGGGCATTCATCCTGCGGGAAGTTGTCGCTCCACGACTTGTAGCCTATCAGCTTCTGGTTGGCGAAGCCGCGCCACTTGCCGCCGCTTAAGGCATTGTTGTAGTCGTCGCATATCGCGCGGTGCCGCTTGAACGCAGCCTCCACGCGGTCTGCCCAGTAGTTTATCTCGGCTTCGCGTTCGGGCGTCGGCGGCGCCTCCCCGGCGGCCAGCGCGTGATTCATCGCCTGCGCGTAGTACATCTGGTAGAGATTCGCCATGACGCGCACGGGAAAGAGCACCAGCTGGCTGTGCGCAGCCTTGGCCGCCGCCGGCAGGCGCACCTGCTGCGCTTCGGCGTCCGCCGCCAGTATCGCGTAGTCGGCCGCCACCTTGGCCCATTCGCCCGACTCCAGATCGAACGTATCCTTGTCGAGCATCTCCGGCGTCACGCGGGCCGCCCAGCGCGACGTCGTCTCGAGTATGCGCGCGGCCGTGCGCGCCTCGCGCGAACCGAACATGCGCTCGACGAACCTGTAGGTGAACTCCCGCAGATTCGCCGGCGTGTACTTGCCCGGGGACCACGCCATTTCCATAAACAGCGTTATCGGATATTCCATCGGCTTCAGGTCGCCGACATTCAGTATCCACAGCCTGTCGACGCCGTACTCGTAGGCGAGCGACATCTGCTCCCACATGCTGGCGACGCTTGTGACGTTCAAAAACTTCGAGTTGCGCGGCGCGCCGACGTAGTCCACGTGATAGTACATCCCCCAGCCGCCGGCGCGGTACCGCTCGCTCTCGTCCGGCAGCCGCCTCACGTTGCCCCAGTTGTCGTCGCAGAGAAGCAGCGTCACGTCCTCCGGCGGACGCATCCCGCGATCGTAATAGTCCAGCACCTCTTTATACAGCGCCCAGACCTGGGGCACTTCGCTCGCCGGGCGCCCCGTCTCGCGCTCGATGATCGCGCGCTGGCTGGCGATTATCCTGTTCATCAGCTCTATGTCGCCGTTGCCGTCCATGGCCTCGTCGCCGTCGCCGCGCATGCCGATCGTGAGCACGTCCTCGGTCGACTTCATGCGCCTCACCCCCGCGGCGAAGAATTCGTCCAGCACGGATTTGTTTGTCGCGTAGTTCCACGCGCCCGACGAGCCGCGCCGGCGCACCCACTCCTGGTGGTTGCGGCCCATCGGCTCGTGGTGGGACGTGCCCATTATGACGCCCATAGCGTCCATGGTGGCGGAGTTCTCCGGGTCGTCGGCGTAAAACGCCCAGCACCACATCGCCGGCCAGAGAAAGTTGCCGCGAAGTCTCATTATGAGTTCGCCCACGCGCGCGTAGAACTCGTGGCCGCCGTAATCGGTGCCGTAAGTGTTCTTCACCCATGTCGTCAGACACGGCGCTTCGTCGTTCAGAAAGATTCCCCTCAAGCGGACGGCCGGTTCGCCGGCCGTATACACGCCGCGCGCGATAGCGAGCGATTCGCTGCGCCTGACGGGCGCGTCCGCCCAGTCGTACCAGGGCGAGACGCCCAGCTGCTCCGAAAGCTCGTATATGCCGTACGCCGCCCCGCGTCTGTCGCTGCCCGCTACGACCAGCGCCTCGTCGCAGCCGTTGAAGGGACTTTTCACGAACGATATCTCATACTTCTCGCGGCACCCGACCAGCCCTTCGACCTTCACCAGATCGGCCTTGATCAGCGGACGCAGCGTCGGCCCGTCTATCGTGCCGGCGACGATCATCGCAGGTGCGCGGCCCATGCGCGCGTCGACGCCTGTAACGCGGCCGAAGTCTTTGCAGAGGTTCTTCGCCGCTATAATAACGGCGCTGTTCTCGGCCTCGTCGACATATATCGAAGGCACGGGACGCGAGTTTTGAACGAGCGTGAAGCGACCGGGGCTCAACGTGCGCCCGGTTATGCCAGGGTGGTCTAAAGCTGCCAGCGGGCGCATGCAAAGCACCATCAACGCCATTGCCGCGACGAATTTTATGCTTTTGGGTATCATGGTGGATATTGTACCATATTTATCACCCGTCCGTCATTACCCAATCGGGGAATGAGGTTCCAATTAGCGCGCGCTATTTCTGCAGGAAATCAGCGAACTTCAATCCTGACTCTGAAGAATTGGTGAATGGTGACATCGGCAGGCGACCACATCTCGTCGAACAAGGTCTTCTTGCCCTCAAGGATGTATCTGCGCGCAGACGAGTCACCCAAGTCTGGTATCGCCTCTACAAGAGGCGTCCCCGCCTCGCTCATTTCGATGTAAATCTGGAACTTTGACTCCGGGTCAAGCGGATCGGTGCCCGCTATGTATTCGGCATAGTTGGTCATCCCGTCGCCGTCGGCGTCTTCGTCCAGCACATCCGTTCCCACGTCAAGGCCGTGCGAATTCAACCATGTTTCAGGCAGGGCCCGCCCGTCGGCGGACTGAATTGAAGCAGCGCCGCTTCCGGAATAGTCGGGAATCCAAGTGACCATGTCCAGCCAGGCGCAATCCATACCGCCCGCGCCCTGCCCGTCCTTGGCATAAGACCAGGTGATGACATGTTGTCCGTAGCCAGCGACCACCTTGGAGAGCGACTGCCAACCGGTTTCGCCGCTGATGGAAGAAACAAACTTGCCGTCGACATAAAGTGCCAGCGTGTCAAAGAACTCCTCGCTTGACGTTCTCCAGTAGAAGCTGATGGAGCCGGGGCCTTCTACGAGCGCCGACAGCGAACTCGACTGCCGGTTGGCCAGAACGGGCGTCGTCATTGAAACCTTGCGATCCATTGCGTCCGCATAGTCGAACGTCCATGGGTGCGCGGCATCCTCGACCCAGTCAAGCGCGTTGTTCAGCGCATAGGCGACGCTCAAATCCGTCCAATGGGCATACAGCACCAAGGTGTCCTCAGACACGACAGTCATCGCGTGGATGCGAGAACCTACCCCGTTCGGGCGGGTCCACCAGCCGCCAAAGGCGTAGCCTGTCCGCACTGGTGTCGGCAGATAGCCGAACTTGCGACCTTTGACATACTGGCGCTGCGACGCCGTCTGCCCAGGTATCTTCGTGTCGAGCGTTACCATTAGATACTCGTCCGGCACGGGCGAATGCTGTTTGACCACACATGTGGCCGTCATGCCGCTGCTTGTCACGTAGATAGTACCCACGCGTTCTTCGACACCTGCATTGGCGAGGACCGAAAATTCGACCGTGTCGACATACGATCCCGATGTCTTGCCAAGCACAATCCACTCAGCGTCCGTACGAACCGTCCAAGTCCCGTAGGAATCGACAAGAATCGACTTGCTATGGGCGCCTGCCTCAATCGATAGCGTCCCTGGATCGACAACCAGCGCGGCCGGCGTAATCGTCACGACATGCTGATCTTCGTAGCGTATGCCTTTGTCGGTGTATACGGCCTGAACCGTGGCCGTCTGGGCAGATTCAACCCCCTCAGCCATGAAATAGCCAGATAGCGTCAGCGAAGCGTAGTCCAGACCCTTCACGATACTCCAGACCGGCACGACGCTCCCCTCCGTGCCGTCGGAATACACGGCTTTGCACGAGAACACAGCACTACCGCCGGACATGACTGTCTCCACGCCCTCTATCCGGATGCCCGTGAGGCTGTGGGGGGTGGGCGTCCACCCCGCATACAGCGTCTCGACATCCTCTGCCACGGTCGATTCTGCCGTGACCAGATCGCCCGCCTTGCCCTCGCGCGTGTACCATCCGTCGAAGTCGTACCGGCTGCGTACCGGCGTGGGCAGCTCGCCATACGCAGCCCCCACGATGAACGACATCCGCTGCGGCGTCACCGCGCCGTTGCACGGGTCGAACCTCACGGACACCTCCAGCGGCTGGATTGCCACTTCCAGCATGCCAGTCACGCTGCCGGCCACGGCCATGACCGAGGCCGGAGTCTCCTCAGTGACGTACGCCGCCGTGAACATCCCTTCGGCGTCCATCACGCCCAAGGCCGCCGGCGCGACCGACCAGTCGGGGGTCGCCAGCACCTCGGACCCGTCCGAATACACGCCGTAGCAAGAATATGCCGCGGGAACGCTCGACGTGACCACGTTGTCGCCTACGATGCGGAGCCCCGTGAGACGGACAATCAGCGACCAGTGGGCATAGAGCGTCGGGACGGTCTTTTCGCAGATCGTCGTCTCCGTGATTCGGATTCCACCCTCAACTGCCGTGAACCATCCGTCGAACCGGTAGTCCTCCGAACGCGGCGTCGCCGTCGGAAGCTCGCCATAGGCGGCACCGACAACATACGTACGGCTCGCCTCGGCGACCGTGCCGCCATTGGCGTTGAACGCGACCGCCACCTTCTCCGGCTCCACCCACACGGCGAACTCGGGCGACGCCATGCCCTGGTAGCGCGCAGTCACGATGGCGATGGAAGGAGTCGTCACGCGCCCCGCGTTGAACACGCCGCCCGCGCCAACGGTCCCGACCGAGGCATCATCGGTCGTCCACGCTACGTCGGTGCCGTTCAGGACGTTCGTAACCGTCGCCGCACCGTTCGTATAGACCGCGTTGCAGATCAGCTGCAGCGAAGAGCCGCTCGTCACGATGGACAGCTCGCTTTCGCACGACACCATGATTTCCTTCAGCGCGGGCGGATTCTCCTGCCACTGCGCGTAGAGCGTCGCCACGCTCTGCGCCACGACAGTAGTTTCAAGGATGCGCGTACCGCCAGCTGCGGCGGTGAACCACCCGAGGAACCTGTATCCCGCGCGCTGAACGGACGGGAACGCCCCGTACTTCGCGCCGACTACATACTCGCGAGCTGCCTCGGACGCCGTTCCGCCGTTCGCGTCAAACGCCACCGTCACCGTCTTCGGGCGTATCACGACCGTGAGCGTCGCCGCAAGGCCGCTGAACGTCGCCTTGACCACGACCGTCCGCGACGCCGTGGTCTGGTTGGCCGTGAGAACGCCGGCGGAGGTTATCGCCGCATACGATCCGCCGATCACGAACGACCATGCAGGGGTCACATTAGCTGTCGTGCCGTCGGAATAGTTGGCGGCGCACACGTATGTCGCGGTCGCGCCGGACTCCACAGACGTAGGCCCGTTGATCGTCAACCTGCGCAACACAACTTCCTCGTGCCATTTCGCGTAGAGCGTCGTCGCCGCCTCGATGACGGACGTCGCCGCCGTCACGGGAACGCCTGTCTCGTCAAGTGCCGTGAACCAGCCGTCAAATACGTAGCCGTTCTTAGTCGGCGTCGGCAATGTTCCATACGTGAGCCCCACCGTGAACTGCTTCGACGCGGGCGACACCGTACCGCCGTTCGCGTTGAATGCGACCGTCACCTTCTTCGCCGTCACCGTCACGGCCTTGCTTGCCGTGACCGTGACGCCCTTCGCGGTGTAGGAGGCTCCAATCGTCACGCTTTGGTTCGCCGTCACCGTCGGCGCCGTAAACACGCCTTCAGAAGTAATCGTCCCGGAGTTCGCGCTCCAGGCCGCCGGCGCGGGCGAGAGCGTCGAATTGTCGCTGTAGGTCACGGTCGCCGTGTAAGTGGCCGTCCCGCCGGAAACGACGCTCGCCGAGCCGCTGATTGAAATCGACACGGGCTTCTTCTCCCACCTGGCGTACAGGGTGGTCAGACCCTCTGTCGCCACCGTCGCGGACGTCACCTCAGTGCCGCCCGCAGCCGCCGTAAACCAGCCCTTGAAGTCCCAGTTGGTCCGCGTGGGCGTGGGAAGCGTGCCGTACGCAAGGCCCACCGTGAACTGCTTCGACGCGGGCAACACCATGCCGCCGTTCGCGTTGAACGCCACCGTCACCGTTTTCGGATTGACCGTCACGGACTTTGACGCCGTCTTGGTCACTCCGCTCCACGTGTAGGACGCCGTGACCGTCACGCTCCGGCTTGACGTCACCGTGGGCGCGGTGAACACGCCGCCGGAAGTGATTGAACCGTCGCTCGCGCTCCAAGTGGCGGAGACGCCCGTCTGAGACGTCCCGTCGCTGAAGTTCGCCGTGCACGTGTACGTCGCCGTCCCGCCGGAAACGACGCTCGCCGAGCCGCTGATCGTGGCCGACGACAGTACGACGATGTACTCCCACCGCGCATACACCGTCGTACGCGATTCCGTCGCCACCGTCGAAGCGGTCACCTCCGTCCCTCCGGAAAGGGCCGTGAACCATCCCTTGAACTCGTAACCGCCCTTCGTCGGCATGGGCAGCGTGCCGTAAGCCAGGCCGACCGTAAACTGCTTCGATGCGGGCGAAACCGTGCCGCCGTTTGCGTTGAACGCAACAGTCACCTTCTTCGGCGTCACCGTCACGGTCTTCGTCGCCGTCTTAGTGACGCCCTTCGAGGTGTAGGACGCCGAGATCGTCACGGACGTATTCGCCGTAACCGTCGGCGCCACAAAATGTCCAGCCTCGTCAATCGTTCCGGCGGACGCCGACCAGATGGGCGCCACGCCCTCGGTCGTGGTGCTGTCGCTCCAGGTCGCCGTGCAGACGTAATCACTCGCGCCGCCGGAAACGACACTTGCCGAGCCGGAGATCGCGATGGACGAAAGCGTCTTCTCCCAGTGCGCGTAAAGAGCCGTGAGCGTTTCCGTCGCCAACGTGTCCCCCGTCACCAGCACACCGCCGCTCGCGGCAGTGAACCAGCCCTTGAAGTCCCAGCTCGAGCGCACCGGCGTGGGAAGAGTGCCGTATTTCAGCCCCACCGTGAACTGCTGCGACGAGGGCGATACTACACCGCCGTTCGCGTTGAACGCCACCGTCACCTTCTTCGCCGTAGTAGTAACGGCCTTGCTCGCCGTCACCGTCACGCCCTTCGCGGTGTAGGAGGCTCCGATCGTCACATTCTGGTTCGCCGTTACCGTAGGCGCCGTGAACACGCCGCCGGGCGTGATGGCACCTGAACTTGCGCTCCATATCGCAGGCGCGGGCGAGAGCGTAGAGTTGTCGCTGTAGGTCACGCTCGCCGTGTAAGTAGCCGTGCCGCCGGACGTCACGCTTACCGAGCCGCTAATCGTGATCGACACGGGCTTCTTCTCCCATCTGGCGTACAAGGTGGTCTGCCACTCCGTGGCAACCGTCGCGGACGTCACCTGCGTCCCGCCTGCGGCTGCCGTGAACCAGCCGGCGAAGTCCCAGTTGGTGCGCGTCGGTACGGGGAGCGTGCCGTAGGCAAGGCCGACCGTGAACTGCCTCGACGCGGGCGACACCGTGCCGCCGTTCGGGTTGAAAGTCACCGTGACAGTCTTGGGATTGACTGTCACTGTCTGCGTGGCCGTCTTCGTCACGCCGCCCCACGTATAGGACGCCGTGATCGTCGCGCTCTGGCTCGCCGTCACCGTAGGCGCGGTGAACACGCCGCCGGATGTGATGGAACCCTTGTTCGCAGCCCAGCTGGCCGACACGCCCGGCTGCGACGTGCCGTTGTTGAAGTACGCCGTGCAGGAATACGTGGCTGTTCCGCCGGAGGTCACACTCGCCGAGCCGCTGATCGTGATGTGGTCAAGCAACACGATGTACTCCCACCGGGCGTAGAGCGTCGTGTAGGAGCCGTTGTACACCGTGCCGTTCTGGATTCGCGTGCCGCCGCTCGACGTCGTGTACCAACCGAGGAAGTTGTACCCGATTCGCGTAGGCGTGGGCAGAGACGTAAATGCCGTGCCGACCCTCTGCGAAATCGACGTCGGCGAAACCGAGCCGCCGTTCCCGTTGAGCGTTACCGTCTTCGTCGGGTTGACGGATGTCACGGTATATGTCGGTGACGAAACACCACTGATAGTCACGGTTATCCTTATGGTGCCGGTGGCGGTCGCGGACGGATTGAGCGTAAGTACGCCGTCCGAAATCGTGTAGGGTATGCCGGAATTGGATATCGACCATTGCACCCCCGCCGTCACCTGTTTCTCCGTGCCGTCTGTGTAGCTGGCATACGCCTTGACCGCCCTGGTGCTGCCGCATTCAAGGGTCGTCGGCGCGTCTGTACGAACAGACACCACTGTTGGCTCTGCAACGCTGTACTGGGCATAAAGCTGCGTAATGGCTCCAGACACCGTGGACGTATTTGTAATTTTGGTGCCGCCGCTCGAAGCCGTGTACCAACCCTCGAATTTATATTCAGAACGCGTCGTGGGGACTGGCAGGTCGCCATACGTGGAGTTCACGACAAACGTCAGGGTCTTGGTTGTCACTGAGGCTGCATTGCCACCAGGATCAGGGAAGAAGCCCTTGAGTCCGGTACTGAACGTAACATCCACAGTCCGCGGGATGATAGTAACCGTGAACTCAGCAGTCTTGCCGCCGTATGTCGCACGGACGGTCGCGGTCTTCTTCGAAGTGAGGTAGCCCGCCGTCAGTCGGCGGCCGGAAATAGTGGCGTTGCCGGAGCCGTACGACAGCGACCACACGCAGCCGCTGTCAGTGGAAACGTCCTTGTACGATGAGGAAGAGCCGTCGGAGTAGTATGCCGTGCAAGTGTAGTTGGCATATTCGCCGCCGTTAAGCGTCGCCGCGCCAGTGACGGCTATTGACGTCAGAACCGTCTCCGCCTTTGCATAGCCGTAGGCATACGACGACTGCGCGCTCGTCCCGGCGGCGTTCACCGCCGCCACTTTGTAGTAGTACGTCGTCGTGCCGGTGACGTTCTTGTCCTCGTACTTGCAGGACGTAAGCCCCGTCTTGACAGAGGAATACGTGCCGGATGCGCTTGTGGAGCGATAGACGTTGTACGATGTCGCGCCGCTGACCGCGCTCCATGTCACGTCCACCTCGCCGACAATCGTCCCCTTTGTGGCCGAGACGTTCGTGGGAGCGGATGGCGTTGCAGGAGCCGCGCTCGCCATCTCCCAACCAAGATCCTTCATCGCACCCTTCTTGATCGCCGTTATCTCGTGGAAAGGATACCCGCCGTAGGCAAAGCGCATGAACGTGTTGTTTTTGAACGAGACGTTCGTATCCCAATGGCTCACACTTGACCCTGGCCTGTAGGTAGTCGGCGCATAGAGCTTGATGCGAGAGCCGCCATTTGCCGCCTTGGCGTTCGATCCGTCAAAATAGAGCGCGTCGCTGACAATAGCACTCTTCCTAGTCGCCTCACTCTGGGCTGTCAGCCGTGAACCATTATAATAAAGCAATGTGTCATACGTTATCGGATAGTAGCCGTAACCATATCCCCATCCACCGGTCGACGGGACGATGGAATCGTAAAAGCCCAGGCCGTGGCAGACCTCATGCAACATTATTGTGACAAAGTCGACTTTGCTGCCGCAGTTCTTGTCCGTCCCGTAGTACCATGAGTAGTTTGTATTGAACTCAAGACGAATATCGTAGTTGGACGAACAGTCCGCACCAACTTTCTGGCTGAGAATCGATTCAGGATAGTAAACTCCATCTATCACTCCGGCCGATGGCGAGTAGGAACAACCCAAAATTCCGTCTTCAAGTGTAGTGAACGTCACGGAAAGAGTTACGGGAACCGTTCCCTGAAGTGATGCGCTCCATATCTTGAGCGCGTATGCCGTAGCTGTCTTTGCGGCGGCAGGAGTGGATGATGAATAAGTGACATTGAAAGTAAGGTTTGCAGACTGAAAGGAAACTGTCTCTGCGTCATCGAGCTTCATTTCCTCATCGTATGTCATGCGACCGCCGTTCGGCAACTCGTATTCATACACGTAATAGGCGTTCTGCTCTGCCAAGGCATCGGCTCGTGCCTGCGCAGCCAAATCATCAGGGTCAGCTAAGGTATAACTTGGACGCATGAGTCCGTAACCAACCAGGCGTCGCTCCGAGACGGAAGTCTTCCTTATTTCCCCGTCATCGGACCTGTAGTTGAAATTCGGCAACTCCACGCCGCCAATTGCGCTAGCGAGCTTCTGCGAACCGACCATCTCGTCCTTCCCGCTCGCCGTTGCGCACATCGTCATGCAGCGGTAGGACTGGCTTGCGCCGAGGTGCTGCATCTCGAGTTCCGCGAGTGCCAACGGCGGCAGCTCAAGCTTCGCCTCAGACGAGTCGGACGCTTCCAACGCTATTGCGTTGCCCGTCTGCTCGTTCATGATGAGCAGGTAGGCATTCGTCGGGTTCTCCACGCCGAGCGCGGCGAAATCGACGCTGAAGGGCTTCTCCTTCGTCGTCGTCTCGACCGTCTCCTCGTCGGCCGCGCCAAGCGACTGCAGCGACATCAACGCCTGCTGGCGCACGGCAGTCGACGGGGTCTTCACTCTGAACGCCGCCTCCGCAACGTTCGTAACCATCAGGCCGAATGCCGCAACGAGCATCAGCCACTTCATCATTGTCTTTTTCATTTGTCTGTTTGTCCTTTCGCTAAATCATGTAAGAGACGGCATTTTATTCCTCTGAAAGATTGCCAACAAGACGAAAACCTTCATCAGGACAAGGATAACTCGCCTGCATGGGATCCATATACCATCTGTTGTAGGCGCTGCACGATGCGGCGGGCGAAGAGAAATTGCCACCGCGCGCAATCTTTTGGCTTCCGTAAAGAGGCCCTTCCGGATCCTGGATGTCGTCCCCCAAACCCCATTGCAGATCTTCTGCCCAGTCAAGGCACCACTCCAAGACATTGCCATGCATATCGTACAATCCCCAGTTGTTGGGCTGGTACGAACCAACTTTCGCAGTACCCTTGTCGTCCGTCCAGGTATCGTAAACCGTTGATTCCGCTCCGCTGTTGTCCATATATCGTCCAAGCGAGGCCATCGCGCTTTCGCCTGACTGTCCGTTATTGAATTCACCTGTCGTACCGGCATGACACGCATACTCCCACTGCGCTTCGGTCGGCAGATCGAGCGCCAAACCCGTCTTTGCCTGGATTTTGCCAATGAACGACGACGGAGCTGGGCTGCGCGAACTCGGCCAATTATAGACAGACGGATTGCCTCTTGCGGTTTCCCATGAAACATTTTCCACCGGTCTGGTCGCATAACATTGGGCGTTTTTGAAATAACTCGGTCTGCTTCCGGTGACAAGCTCGTATTGCCGCTGCGTGACCTCGAAGATTCCGCAGTAGAACGGTTTTGTAATGGTCACACCTCGCCATCCGCTCATTTCAAACGATCCCGGTTCAATACGCCGCAGCACAAGCTTTGTGGTCTTGTACTCGTCCGTGTTGAATCCGCCGGACGGCGGAGCTGCCATGTACGTCACCGGATAACTCGCTGCGCTCGCACCGCCGGAGAGATCCATTACAAGATAGAGGTCGCTGGAGGCATTCCCTTGGACAGGACGAATAGACTGCCAACATCCACGGCTGCTGAGGTAATTCGCGTTGTGGTCGCTTGAAGTGAAGGTTAACATCCAAGCGGAGGTGTCAGACGAGGAAGACGCTGATGACGACCAGTAATATCCTCTCAAACCGTCAAGGCAGAGCGATGTCATGGTAACATTGCCAGCGGCGGGGAGGAAGATGCTATTGGACGCATAATCGTCCCTGCCACAAATAACATATCCGCTGATACCGTTAATTGCCGTCCAGGTCCAATCACACTTACTTGCGAGATTGTACAACTCTCCTGTAGTCGGCATTCGCCAGGCACCGCCCCATTGCACATGCGCTGCGTCATGCTCCGGCGCTAGGGCATTCTTGTCTGCCGTAACCCATCCCTCGCTCTCCAGAGCGTCAAAGCTCTTGCCATCAGTAGGTGCCGAATAAATGACTGGCGAACCATCGCTTGCCACCCAGGCGTCGCCCTCGCGCTTGTAGCCAACGGTATCGCCCCACCAGAAGTAGTAGCCGCAATCTTCCGGATTTTCCGCGCCGATATTCGTCGTCGCCCAGTACGGTCCACCTTCCCAGAGCTGGACCTTGTCATGCGAAACGGTCGCGCTCCCTGTCCATGTAACCTGATCGACAAATCCAGCGTCAAGCCCTTTATCGACACTGCCGTCTTTTCGATACCGCCACATCAAAGTGTGCGTTCCGGAAGTGCCTATGTCGAACGACTTCAAGGTCCAAACGTTGTTCGTGCCGCTGATAGAGCTTTTAAGCGTCCCATCTACGAGAAATTCCAGATAGTCGTAATTCGCTTCCGAACTGGCGTACCACCAGAACGAGATGGAACCGGTGCCGGAGACCGTCGTCTGCAACCAGTTTGTCTTGCTGTTGCCAAGCGTACCGCTTCGCGCGGCATCAACGCCGTCATGCGAATAGGTGGACTGTGCGATCCACGAGGAGTAGCCGCCCGTCGTGAACGTCAGCGCCGTATTGTCCACGGCGTCTGCGAGCGTTGGCGCAGATTCTGTCCATTTCGCATACAGCGTCATGTCCGCAGACGGGGTGACGCTCGCACCATTGGCGTATGCCACGCTGCCGCTCGCGCTCGTCGCCCAGCCGACGAACGCGTAGCCGCTGCGCGTAAAGGCGTTTGCCGTCAAGTTGCTTGTCGCATGCCACACGACCTGCTGGCTTGCCATCGCGCCCGAACCGCCGTTCGCGTTGAACGTTATCGTATGCTTGAGAAATGCGACCGGACGGTCGTTCCATGTGTCGGCTGGCCCACGCCACAAAGCCGTCACATGAGTCATGAGGCTTTCGGGCGTCAGCAAATAGAAGAAGTCGTCATAGGAATATGAATCCAATGCGCCCAGAATGATGACGCTTGTTAGACTGTCGCACTCCATAAACGCCCCCAAACCAATCGTTCTCACACTTTGCGGTATCGTGACATTCTCCAGATTCCTGCAATCGGCGAATGCGTTGTTCCATATCCTCTCGACGCCATCGCCTATCGTCAAGTCTGCGAGCGTGATACAGGCAAAGAATGCAAAGCTTCTGATATCTTTCACACTGCCAGGTATCGACACGCTGGACAGTTTGTAGCAGTAGCCAAATGCAGAAGAGCCAATATTCGTCACGCTTTCCGGTATCGTCACGTTTTTCAATGCTGCGCTCTTGTAGAATGCCGAATTGCCGATGTTCGTCACCGTATCTGGTATCACCACGCTTTCGATCGCTCCAGGGCAGGCAATTAGCGTCGTAATGGCTTTGTCATAGAGGACCCCTTCCTGTGAAGTGTAATTCGCGTTCGCGGTCGCAACAGATATGCCCGTAATGCCGTCACAAGCCGCAAATGCATTTCTACCCACGTTCGCAACACTGGCCGGCAATACGATGCTTGTCAGCCCACTACATCCGAAGAACGCACCTGCCTCGATGTTCGTAACCCCGTTAGGCATGGTCACGCTCGACAGGCTTGTGCAATTGAAGAATACGTTCTCGCCTATGCTCTTCACGGTGCCCGGAATAATTATGTCCGTGTAGCCATTCAAGTCAACTGCCGTTAAAGTCCCCCTTTCGTCTATCGTCCATATCGGGCCGTTCAATTCCCAGACGGCATACAGATTAACGACAGCACCCTGCGTCGCGGCCAGGTTGTTCACACTCGCACCGTCTGCGTATACAACGCTGCCGCCCGCACTCGTCGCCCAACCGGCGAACGTATGATTCGCCCTCGTAAAATCATTGCTGGGCAGGTTCACCGCCGTACCGTACATCGTCACCAGATCGTCCATCGTGCCCGTACCGCCGTTGGAGTTGAAGCGGATCGTGATGCGTTTGGCGTCAATGGACACCGTCGCCGCGAGGATCATGTTCGTGTAGAGGATGCCTTGCGTGTCGGGCGTCGCGTCCCACACCACGTGCTGCGCGCCGTTCACGAGGTTCGTGGGCGCGGGGCCGACGAACGTGCGGAGCGCGAGCGGGCTGCCGACGCCTTCCTCCTGCGCTGTGAGCGAGACGGACGCCGTGTCTTCCTCGGGTACGCCGTAGAGGTCGAAGGTGACATCGACATAGCCGTTCCACGGATAGCGCTGGCGGGCGAAGAGGTTCTCCACGCGCAGAGCGTCCGATGCGACCCAGTGCGCGTAGAGCGTCGTCGCCTCGGCCCGCACGATGCTCGGCTCGCCGAGGCGCGTCCCGCCGCTCGCATCAGTGAACCAGCCGAGGAACGCCTTGCCGGAGCACGTCGGCACGGGCATCGCGTCGTACGTCTCGCCTACGCGATAGACCTTGCTGGCGGGGCTGACCGTGCCGCCCGCCGGATCGAAGGACACGGTGATCCTCGACGTGTCGATCTCAGGGCGGAACCCCGATACGCCAATCGAATAGGTTGAGGCGGACGCGCCGTCGATTGACGCCGCCGCCTGGAGGTAGTACCAGTACGTGGCCCCCGGCTCTGCGGTCTCGTCCGAGAACGTCAGCCCCTGCTGCCAGTCGCAAAGCATCGTCTTCTCACCGCCTTCGGAAGCGGCCCGCCACACGCGGTAGTGGCTTCCGCTGTTCACCGCCGTCCAGTACAACACCACGGCATCCGCTATCGAACCCTGTGTCACCGAAATCTCCACCGGCGCCGGTATGCCGAAGAAGCCAGCCATCGAGAGCCGAGCGCCCGTGCGCACCCTGCCCGCAAGCGCGGGAACGGGTTCCGCTGCGGCGTAGAGGCGGTCGATGATCTGCAAAGACGTCTCGCCCGGATAGTGCGCCATGAGGAGCGCGAGCGCCCCCGTCACGTGCGGCGTCGCCATCGACGTGCCGTCCTTGTAGTCGAGCCCGTAGGTTCCCAGGACGGTCGAGTTGATGTTCACGCCCGGCGCGGCTATATCGACGTTCTGCGCGCCGTAGTAGCTGAAGTTCGCGAGCGCGTCGTTCTCGTCGCTTGCCGCCACGCTGACAAGCGTGTCAACCGAGTAGTTGCAGGGGTAGAACGGGTATTCGTCGTTGTCGCGGGGCGACAGGCCGGGCTCGGCGTTGCCGGCCGCGCACACGAAGATCGTCCCATGCTGCGACATCTTCTTCATCTGGACGTAGAGGTAGTCGTCCCAGTCAGTCGAGCCGAAGCTGCAGTTGATGACCTTGACACCCATCATCTCCGCATAGCACAGGCATGTGATCGCGTCGCTCACAGAACCCTTGCCATCCGAGTTGAGGAACTTGAGGCCCATGATCTTCGCCCGCCACGTGACGCCGGACACCCACTGCCGGTTGTTGCCAGCCGCGCCGATGATGCCCGCGCAGTGCGAGCCGTGGCCGTTGTCGTCCATCGAATCGCCGGAGACGTTGCCGCCGATGCACGACATGCCGTAGATGTCGTCCACGAAGCCGTTCCCGTCGTTGTCGATGCCGTCGCCAAGTATCTCGCCGCTGTTTATCCACATGCTCCGGTTGAGGTCGTAGTGGTTGTAGTTGACGCCCGTGTCGAGCACGGCCACGAGGACGGACGAGGCGTCCGTGCGCGTGTCCCACGCCTGCGGCGCGCCGATCTTCTCCAGCGCCCACTGGCTTGAGTAGTACGTGTCGTTCGGGACTGCGTTCGCCTCGTAGATGTGGTCGGGGCGAACCAAGCTGCACGAACCGGTCGACTCGATGCTCATCGTCATCTGTTCTACGATGTCGTTCTCGGTCTCCGCCGCCTCGATCACATAGACGGCGTTGCCATCAAGGTCACGCATCAGCTCACGCACAACGGTGAGTCCCTTCGCCGCCATCTCCTGCTCGAACGTCGCGTAGCTCTTCCCCGCCACCAGCGTCGCCAGCACACGGTTCGGCGCGTAGGCGCACATGGAAATCTCGCCGGAGGACTTCATGGTGCGCCTCACCGCATAGGTCTGGTTCGAGTTCGCCGTAGAGCGCACCACCCAGGTCTCGACGGTCTCGCCGGTGGACGAGGTAGAGAGAAGCCTTCTCCCCCCGCTTGGCTTAGATGTGGAATAGCTCAGAACCTCGCAGTTAGCGAACGAGCCAGGCGCAGGCGGCTTGGCGGCCAACGCATTCGCCGCCGCAAGCCCAATGACGGCAATCAGACCTTTGATACATGCGTGTTTCATTTTACATTTTCCACTTTACACTCTCACTTCAACTCCACCTTTGCGCGGAAGAAGCGGTGCTTGGAATTGTCCGCCGGCTCCCAGTTCGGATCGTTCAGGTTCGCCTTGCCCTCAATGGTGTACGTGCGCTGTCCTTCACCAAGATACGGTGACGGCTCCAACACGGGCGTGCCACCCTCCATCGTGATGCTCACCGTAAACTTAGATTCTGGGTCAGTTGGATTGGATCCCACGATGTACTCCTCGAAGTCCGTCATGCCGTCTCCGTCGGAGTCGTCGTCTGCGCTTGTCTCTGCCGTGATGCCGTACATCGACTTCCATGCGGCGGGAACCGCATGTTCCCCAACGCCCTGACCGCCGATTCCCTCGCCGCTCGCGAAGTCCGGCATCCACACCACGCCGTCGAGCCAGCCGCAGTCGCGTCCCTCGCCTGTGCGTGTGTACTTCTCGTAGGACCAGCTGATATAGTGTGTTCCCTCGTCACTGATCGTGTACTCTTGATGCAGCCAGCCAGTCTCACCGTATATCTCGTAATTCAAATTGATGTAATTGCCGTTATCATAGAACACAAGGCAGTCATCTTCGCTGCAGGACGTCCGCCACCAGAAGGAGATCGTGCCCGGCCCGGTCACCTCCGTGAAGATGGTGGAAACCTTCTGCCGTCCGATCACGCCGCTCCTCATCGAGGAACCGCCCATCTTGCTTTCGGTTTCGTCGATCACCCAGTCGGCGTCGCCGTCGCCCATCCAGTCCAGCGCATTGTCCAGCGCGTCCTTGGCCTCCATGTCGCGCCAATAGGCGTAGAGAACCGTGACCGCAGCGGTCGCCTCGGTCGATGCGAGCACGCGCATTCCCTGCCCACCGGTCTGCGTCCACCATCCGCCGAACACCTTGCCAGCCTTCGTCGCGTACGGGAGCGTGCCGTACTTTTCGCCCACCACGTATTCGTGCTCGCCGTAGGTCGCCGTGCCGCCCTGCGCGTCGAACGCCACCGTGACGCGCGTCTCCGGTTCGCCGCCGTACTGCATCACGCGCATGGTCTGCGTCAAGGTGCCGCACCTGACCGTCACAATCGCATTACGGTCGTCCTCGCTGGGGTTCTTCCCGCAGGACAGGACGAACAGCCCGTCACCTGTGCCGGCACCCTCGGAGACGACAAGCCAATCCTCGCTCGACTCCGCCGTCCACACGCCGGAGCAAGACACCCGGACCGACGCCTCGGACGCCGTGCTCTCAAGATACAGGCGCGGCCGCTGCTGTCCGAACGAGAGGTACGCCGCCGCGATGGTGACGGCCAGCTCATTCGTGGCAATATGCCCGTTGAGTTCCGCCACGGCGCGCATCGTCACCGACTTCGCCGTAGCGGACTCGTCGGCGGAAAGGACGCCGTTCTGGTCAATCGACACCCCCGCCATCGGCTCGACAAGCGACCACACGGGCAGCACCTGACGGCCCGAATCGTCGCTGAAGTACCCCATGCAGGTGTACTGCGCCGTGTTGCCGCTGTAGAAGTTCGTCGGGCCGAAGATGCGCACCGCGTTCAACGTCGGGTCAGGCACCGTGAAGGTGACGGACATCGTATCGACCTGCGCCCCGCCTCGCCAGATGGTGTGGACGAACACGTGGTCGCCCGTCACCGAGTGGAGCGCGTCCCACGCGAACGACTCCGTGCCCGCGCTTGTGGTGGTGTGCAGCGTCTCCGCCTCGCCGCCGGGCGGCGTGTGGCGCACCTTTGCGACGGTGTCGCCGGAGCCGCCCGCCCACGCAGCGCTCGCCTGGATGATCTCCACCGACTCCGCCACGCGCTTCCCATTCTCAATACGCATGTCAAGCCTGAATGGTGATGACACGAATGCCTCCTCCCCCCATGCCGGAAGGGACGCACCGGTCGCAAATGCCACCGCTGCCGCCATAAGCCATTTCACCATCGTCAGTTTCATTTTTCGCTTTCCTTTCTTTTCAAATTGTTTTTACCGCATGCCGCAGATTCATCTTTAAAGAATTGAAGAATTGAATGCGCTCACTTCGTTCGCTATTCGGTGAACCCTTGGACAGGGCGAGCAAACTGCCCGTAGTAGCGGCGGTAGTTGCCGCTCGTGCCGTGGCGGCTCGAATCGAAGCTGAGGTCCCACGCGTTGTCGTTGTCCGAGTACGGAACGGACGACCAGTAGTAGCCACCCGAACTGGCATAGCGGAGCGAACCAAAGTCGCCGTAGCCAGCAGAGGGTAGAAAGATGCTGTTAGAAGCGTAAGCGCCCTTACCGCGAACGACGTACCCGTTGACGCCGTTCGTCGTCGTCCACGCCCAGTCGCAATTGTTGACGAGATCGCTTTGCTCCTGATGTGTCGGCATCCGCCACTTCCCGCCCCATTGCACATGCGCCGCGTCATGTGCCGGTGCGAGAACACCATCAGCCGTAATCCATCCCTCGTTTTGCAGTGTATCAATGCTCTTACTGTAGGTAGGCGCACTTCCCAAACCGAAGAAGAAACTCGACGATGACCCGTCACTCGCCTCCCACGCATTGCCCTCGCGCTTGTAGCCGATCGTATCGCCCCACCAGAAGTAGTAGCCGTAGTCTTCAGGGTTCTCCGCGCCTATGTTCGTCGTCGCCCAGTACGGCCCGCCCGCCCAGAGTTGGGCTCTGTCACGCCTATCGGAAGTCATGGCAAAGCGTGGTCCGAAATCCGTCGTTCCCATTGTCGTGACCGCCTTGACCCAGTAGTAGTACTGTGTTCCGGCTGAAAGCGAGGTGTTGGTGTAGCTTGTGCCGCTCACTGTTGCGATTCGTGAAGCAGAGGAGCTGTTCGACGATGTTCCGCGATAGAGCTGATAACTCGTCGCCCCCAGTTTCGCATTCCATGTGATTGTCGCCGAAGTCGAAGACGCGAACGCAACTTTGGTAACCGAAGGCCCCGGCATTCTCATGACCACCCCGATATACGTGTTCAGGTCATACATCGACCGCCAGAACATCTCGTTCGCGCCGGTGATGGACGAGAGGTTGTTGTTCTGAATATAGTTCATCCAGATGGAGTTGACGCCCTTCCAGTAGTTGAGTTCCTTGATTACGCCCTTTTCGGCATCGGACACGAACGAATCCTCTGAATACGTTCCGTTACTGAGCTTCGTCAGCACGTCGCGCACATACGTGAGGTCGCCGGTCTGGCGGTACGCCGTGGCATAGTCCGTGACGTTCAGCAAATTACCGTTCGCGTCCAGCGCCTCGACCCAGTAGTAGTACGTGGTGCCAAGCGCGGCTGTGTCATCTACATACGTCTCAGTCCCGTCGAGCGTCTCCTTGAGGAAGGTGTCGATTACAGAAGCATTGGTGTACGACGACGACGTGCCGCGCCTGATGTTGTACTTCACCGCGTTCGGGTATGGCAGCCAGCGCAGGCGGTTGTAGGCGTACTTGCCGATTGCGATCAGTGCCGTGTTTGTGTTCGCGGGCACGATTTGCACATTGTACGTGTTCGCGTAGGCGGAGGCGCCGCCGAGCGTCGTGTAGGCATATACGCCGATGTTTCGCGTCGTCGTCACGTTCGCGTTCGCCGTCAACACGCCGTTCGACGGGCTGATGGATGCATACGGCGAGCCGTTCACCACCATCCAGCCAGCCTTTGACGCGATGCCGAAATGCCCCGACTCGAAACTCCCCTTCGCATACAGCGGTACCGAGCATCCCGCAAACACCTTGTTCTCCCCGTCGATTTCAAGCGAGAGGATGGGGTTGGCCCATTTGACGGCATAACCATTCCAGGTGACCGATGACGAACTCCAGCCATCACATTCCTCGAAATAATAAACTGGACACGACTTTGCGATCCAGAAATTACCACTAATTGGAGGAGAACTGAAACTATACACTGAAGTCAAGTTCGTCACATAATGAAACAAGTCAGGGTAAGACGAGATCGTCATCTTGTCCGTAAGGCAAAGAGTCTCAAGACACTCTCGGCCTGGAGTATTAGATCCAAGCGTGACGTTGACAAGCGGACCAACCCTGTATTCTTTGGTACATGCGCCAATGAAGCCGCTCAAAGTTCTCAGCGAATCAGAAAAGAGAAGGGCTGTAATATTCTTACTGCCTTTGTATTCACTATTCTGCCTTACACCATCCGGCATGCAAAATGCGGTCGCCGTCTTGCCCGACGGATAGGCGATGAGCGTGGTCTTGTTCTTGTTGTACAGGATGCCATCCACACTACGATAGTTGGGATTTGCGCTCGCGACCGAGATTGTCTGCAATCTTGGGCAATCACAAAGCGCATCCCCCCCAATGCTTGTAACCGAAGCTGGAATTGTCAGACTCGTCAGGTTCTGGCTCTGGTAGAATGCGTTAGCACCAATGGTCGTCACTGTCGAAGGGATTGTATATGACGTGCCAGATTTGTTCGCCGGGTATTTCAGAAGCGAAGTGCCTGCCTTGTTGAAGAGGATTCCGTTCTCGGTCTTGAAGTAGGTGTTTCCGCTGCTGATGGCGAACGAGGTGAGGTTCGTGCAGCCGATGAACGACCTCACATCTATCGACAGCAAATCGGCCGGCAGGTTCACCGTCTGAAGAGCATCGCAATACCGGAACGCATACGACAGGCTCGTCACCGAGTCCGGTATCGTGACGGAAGTCAGGCTTCTGCAAGAGTCGAAAGCATAATTACCAATAGACGTCACAGAATCCGGGATAATGACCTGACGAAGCGAAGTGCAGTAATAGAACGCATACGAACCAATCGTCTTGACGGAACTCGGTATCACCATCTGCTGGAGCGACGAGCAATTTCGAAATGCACTAGATCCTATGGTTATCACTGAATTCGGTATGGTCACGGATGTAAGCGACGAGCAAGCGTCAAACGCAGATGAATTGATATTCGTCACCGAATTGGGAATTGTCACATTCGTTAGTTTGCGGCAATAGTAGAACATAGAACCTGCCACCTCCGTAAACGACGATGGAATCGTCACGCGCGTGAGCGAAGACAGATTCTGCATCCAGCTTCCGCGTGTCCGCGTGACGGCGAGGCCGTTGATGGACGAAGGGAGCGTGAGTTCCGTAACCGTCGTATCGCCCTTGTAGCCCGTCAGCTCCGCCGTGCCGTCGGGACGGGTGCAGTAAGTGTAGGTAAGGTTGCCGGCCGGCAAGACGCTTATGGTCTTGCTCACAGTCTTCGTCACGCCGTTGTACGTGTAGCTCGCCGTCATATAGACATATTGCCGCGAATCAACGCTCTTGGCGGTCAAAGTCCACCGGTACGCACCGCTTTCAGTCCCACAGTACGACAACGTGGCGTAGAGATTCGTTGTGATTGACATGCCGCCTGACAGGCTTGCCTGTGTGCCGTCGCTGTAGTTCGCCCATGCGGTGTAGTACCCGCCACATTCGGACATCAGCGCGTCCAGCCCGTCGATCTCCACGCTCGTCAGCGTCCGGATCCGCTTACCCAGCGCGTATGAGCCGAACCCGCTCGTACCTGCTGATGCAACGGCCTTCACCCAGTAGTAGTACGTCTGGTCGCCGACCGCCGTCGTATCGGTGTATGAGGTTGTCGTGGATGTGCCGATCTTAACCGAACTCGAAGAGGAGCTGTATGTCTGCCGGTAGATTTCATACGAAGTCGCGCCGGTCGATGCCGTCCAACTCACCACGATGCCGTCCGTTCGGTCTTGCGTCGCCGTCAAGCCCGTCGGCGGATTGGGAATGGCCTGCTGCCAGTGCGCCCAGAGCGTGGTCGCGGAGGCAGGGACGGTGGAGGATGTCGTCACCTGCGTACCGCCACTAGATTCCGTGAACCAGCCGAGGAATGAGTACTGCGAGCGCGTTGGCGTGGGCAGGGAGCCGTACGCGCCGTAGGATGTATAGCTCTGCGATGTGGGCGATACGGAGCCGCCGTTCGCGTTGAACGAGACCGTGACTGACTTCGTGCTAATTGTCACCGTCTTCGTCTGCGTCTTCGTTGAACCGTTGTAGGAATAGCTCGCCTGGACCGTGACGCTCCGCTGCGTCGCCGTGCCGTTCGCCGTCAATAAGCCTGTGGAGGAGTTGATGGAGGCGTAGGAGGAACCGCTAGAGATTGACCACGTTGGCGTGGCGGTCGCCGTCGTATTGTCGTTGTACGTGGCCGTGCAGGTGTAGGTGGCCGTGCCGCCCGCCGTGACAGACGCAGGTCCCGTGATCGCGACGGCCGTCGCGATCTTCTTGCGGCTGCCGCTCGCGGACGCACTGAATTCGCTCGTCTTCTTGGAGTTCACCGCCTTCACCCAGTACCAGTACGTCGTGGCGGGGACGGCGGAGGTGTCGCGGTAGGAGGTCGTTGTCGGGGATGCAATCTTGGAGGCGGAAGAGGAGTTGTTAGCCGTCGCGCGCCACACCTCGTAGGATGTGGCGTTCTCGGACGCGCTCCACGTCACGACAACCGCATCGGAATCGGTCGCGTTTGAAGCCGAGACGTTCTTGGGCGGCAGGAGCGGCTTCTCGTCGATGGCAACCGTCGCCGCGAGGATAAGGTTCGTGTAGAGGATGCCCTGCGTGTCGGGCGTCGCGTTCCACACGACATGCTGCGCGCCGTTCACGAGGTTCGTGGGGGCGGGGCCCACGAAGGTACGGAGCGCAAGCGGGCTGCCGCCCTCCTCATCACGCGCCGTGAGAGATACGGACGCCGTCTCGTCGTTCGGCACGCCGGCGAGGTCGAACGTCACGTCTACGTAGCCGTTCCACGGATAGCGCTGGCGGGCGAAGAGGTTTTCAACACGCAGTGAATTTGCATCCATCCAGTGCGCGTAGAGCGTGGTCGCGTCCGCGCGCACGAGGCTCGGCTCGCCAATGCGCGTGCCGCCGCTCGCGGCGGTGAACCAGCCGAGGAACGCCTTGCCGGAGTATGCGGGCGTGGGAAGCTCCGAGTACGTCTCGCCGATGCGGTAGACCTTGCTCGCGGGCGAAACAGCGCCGCCCGCCGGATTGAACGCGACCGTGATGCGCGACGTGTCGATCACGGGGCGGTAGCCGCTCACGCCTTCGGAGAAGGTGGAGGCCATGGCGCCTTCCGCGGAGGACGCTGCCTGGAGGTAGTACCAGTAGGTGACGCCCGGCTCGGCCGTCTCGTCCGAGTAGGTGAGGGCCTGCCGCCAGTCGCCGAGCATCGTCTTCTCGCCCCCCTCCTCGGCGGAGCGCCACACGCGGTAGTGCGTAGCCTCCGCCACGGATGTCCAGTAGAGAACCACGGCGTCGTTGACAGTCCCCTGCGAAACGGATATCTCCGATGGCGCGGATATGCCGAAGAAGCCTGCCATCGAGAGACGCGCGCCCGTGCGCACCTTGCCCGCGAGCGCCGGCACGGGCTCGGCCGCGGCGTAGAGTCGGTCTATGATATGCGCGGGGGTGTCGCCGGGGTAGTGCGCCATGAGAAGCGCGAGGGCGCCCGTCACGTGCGGCGTCGCCATTGACGTGCCGCTCTTGTAGCCGAGACCGTATGAGCCGAGCACCGTTGAGTAGATGTCGACGCCCGGCGCGGCGATGTCGACGTTCAGCGCGCCATAGTAGCTGAAGTTCGCGAGCGCGTCGTTCTGGTCCGTCGCCGCCACACTGACGATCGTGTCCACCGAGTAGTTGCAGGGATAGAACGGGAACTCGTCGTTGTCGCGAGTCGACTCCCCGGCCTTCGCGTTGCCGGCCGCGCACGCGAATATCGTCCCCTGCTGCGACATCTTCTTCATCTGGATGTAGAGGTAGTCGTCGAAGGTGCCAGACTGCCCGAAGCTGCAGTTCACAATCTTCACGCCGTGATCCTCGGCGTAGCGGAGACACGTCACGGCATCGCTCACGAAGCCGTTGCCCTCGCTGTCGAGAAACTTCAACGCCATGACCTTTGCCTTCCACGCTACGCCGGACACAAGACGGCGGTTGTTGCCAGCTGCGCCGATGATGCCCGCACAGTGGGAACCATGGCCGTTGTCGTCCATGGAGTTGCCAGAGACGTTGCCGCCGATGCTTGCCATGCCGTACACGTCGTCCTCGATGCCGTTGCCGTCGTTGTCCACCCCGTCACCGGGGGTTTCGTCGGGATTCACCCACAGGTTCTGGTTGAGGTCGATGTGGTCGTAGTTGACGCCGGTGTCAAGGACGGCGACAAGCACTGTGGAGGCGTCCGTACGCGAATTCCACGCTTCGGGCGCCCCGATCTTCTCCAGTCCCCACTGGTCGGCGTAGTTCGTGTCGTTCGGAACGGCGTTCGCCTCGTAGATGCTGTCCGGGCGCACCATCGTGCAGGAGCCGGTCTCTTCGATGCTCATCGTCATCTGCTCGACGATGTCGTTCTCGGTCTCCGCCGCCTCGATCACATAGACGGCGTTGCCATCGAGGTCGCGCATCAGCTCGCGCACGACATGAAGGCCCTTCGCGGTCATTTCCTGGACAAACGCGGCGTAGCTCTTGCCCGCCGCAAGGGTCGCGAGGACGCGGTTGGGGGAATAGGCGCACATGGAGATGCCTCCCGAAGCGAGCCGCGCCCGCCGCACGGCAAACGTGCGGTTCGTGTCCGCGGCAGACCGCACGACCCATGTCTCGGAAGATGTCTCTGCATCGGCGGTGGCGGACGCAAGCCCCGCGCCCAGTCTTGCCTTGGCTGTTCGGTCCGTCCCCGAACCGCCGCCGGACGCCAAATAGCTGACAACGCTGCAATTTGCAAAGCGCCCTGGTGCCGGCGGCAAATCTCCCAAAGCGGTTGCCGACGCAAGGCCGATGGCCATGACTAGCCAGGTGACTTTAGACTTCGTTGCTGTCTTTAACTGTACAAGCTTCATACGTTTTCCTCGTTATCGTTCTGCTACTGCTCGTCAGCCTGGCACGAATCGAAGGAATGCAAAGACCTCTTATTCGTGTCTCACGAGAGGCCGCAGATATCGCCTTGTAGAAGACCCTAAGAGAGGCAAGCGCGCTTCGCGATGTCTCTGCTAGGTGCCGTTCTACCTGAAATATCCTACATTCCTCGTGAAGACTGCTTTGCAGGTTTGCAAATCGTTTTACGGCGGATTTCTCCCCGCCTTCTGCTAGTAACTGTTTACAGACATCTTCCTTTCGTTTCACGGTCAAGCGTCGGCACACCCATTTCTTCTTGCTTCGCTTCATTTCGCTATTCAAGAGTGTAAGAAGTATTATATGCTCATGTGCGCAGTATTATACAATAAAACATATTGCGGTGTCAATGGCAAAGGTGCATTTTTTCCTGTTGCATCCACATCACTTAGAAATCACTTGGTCCCTATTGCCGAAATCCTGACCCTTGTGTACGATATTCTCCCACACGAGAACCGCCCGGAGGTCAAGCAGATGTTACTTGAGAAAATCGCACCCCTACAGTCGGCACAATTCAACCCCATGCAGCCCAAACCCTGTAAAAACACTAAAACCGAAGCGCCTGAGATTCGCTTCGGTTTGAGCAACAAGTGTAACCACAATTAGTATATGCGAATGACGCCGCTCAATGACAAAAAAAATCAACTTTTTTATATATGCCATTTTCTCCACCCACAACGCCATTTTACCGCAATTATACCCCGCTCAATCCAACCCAGCGTCAGGGGCCGGCCACCCCGCGGCCCGCATCGGTAGGGGCCGACTACCAGGCAGCCCGCTAAAGCCAATACAGCTTGAACTCGTTCTGAGCGGCGGCGGCGAGGGGGCGGATGCGCTCCAGAAGCGCGGCGGCGCGCTCGCGCGAACCGGCGTCGATGTCGTCCCTCGCCGCATACGCCTCGATGCGCGCGAGAGTCGCGCGGTACTCGGCGAGCCGCCCGAGCGCTATGTCGTTCAGTTTCTCGCCGATGAACGCATGCGCGGCATCGGCCCTAACGACCTCTCTCAGCTCGCTTCTGCCATTTACAAACTCTTCGACCGCCGCCGCGACGGTTGCGCGGTGCTCTTTCTCTCGCTCGTCGGTTATGTCCCCGAGCGTGCCGCTGAACTTGAACGTATCTGCCTTGCCCGCCCCGTCCCGGGCGCGCGCTATGCTGAGCGCCTGGAACATCGCGCCCTGCACGGTGAGCGCGCGCCTGATGCTACAAGCGTCCGCCTCGGTGAACGCCTCGCCGCGCTCCAGCCGCCCGAACACATCGGCGAGAGTGCGCCGCGCCTCGTCGCCGAGCGCGTCCAGCGTATCGCCCCCGGCGGCGGACGCTTTCGCGCCGCGCTCCTTGGCCCTGCGGCGGAACTCCCACGGCGCCTCGGGAATCTTGTCGCGCCAAAGTCCGCGCTTCTCCTTGCGCGCCTCCGCCTCGGCGTCCGCGTAGGCTTGCGTCTGGTCGAAGTGCTTGTAGTGCCAGGCGAAGCCGTCGCGCACCATCGCGAGGTTGACGTCGCCGCATTCGCCGCTCTCGACCGTCCCGAGGATGCGCCCGTACTTGTCCTTCTTGGCCCATGTGACGGCGACGGACTTGTTGAACACATAGGCCGAGAGCTGCTGCTTGGACTTCTGGCCGAAAGCCTGGCCTTTCTCCGGCGCGTCGATTTTGTCGAGCCTCACCTTGTGCTGCACCTTCGCCTCGTCCACGACCGTAATCGTATCGCCGTCCGCGACCCTGACGACGCGCCCTTGGAGAGTCTCGCCCCGCGCGCCCCACGCCGCCGCCACCGCCGCGACCGCCATCACCAGTCTCTTCATTTCGCTTCTCCTTTCATTGTTTCATCGTTCCCCCTTTATGGCTTTCGGAAGCCTGGAATATGAGAACACCGTTCAAGCGAATAGCTGTTCACATAAAAAAGGTTTTCAGGTAAACGAATTTTCATCGTTATCCGGTGGCCGCTCTCAAGGGCGACCTGAACTGTCGTGCGGACCAGTTGATCGCCAGAATATTCAAGGTCGATGAATTTCTCTATGCTTCTCACACCTATCCCCAAAGGCCTGCCTTCTTGTATGTATTGGGCCACATTTGCGGCAAAGCTTGTCATGCTTCTTGCTATGGCCGAAATGTAATCATCTTTGTATTCAGCAAGTTCATTATTCTGAATCAGCCGCATAAGCCCGAAGTCGCAGATTTGCCGGATTAGACGCCCGCCATCGCTAGCATTACCGTTACCGTCAAAGCAGCTTGTAAAATTTGGCCTGTTTAAAAAGCCCGCAAAGCCGAAATCGTATACTTTGTCCATGTCTCCACATATCGTGGTTTCAACTATTGACTTGAATATTGAACCTAAAATTCCCATTTTTGTCTCCTTTCTTTAAGCCGCGCGCACGCGCGACAACATCATCTGTATATCCATTTTTTTGTCTACGTCGCTTGTCTGCTTCAACAGGGCGACCAGTTCTTGAATGAGCCTGTCCTTCTCGGCTGCATTGTCGGCCATTCGATTTTTTTCGCGCAGGAACTCCTCGGCCTGGCTCATGAGCTTCGTTTCGTACTCCTTGCTCGCTTTTATGTAGCCGTCTGCCACGCCGCTTGCATGGCCTTGACTTTTGCCAATGCACCAGGCGACTCCAGTGCAAATGGCTCCAACGCCCGCCACGATACCGCCGACTAGCCATGATTTATTGTCATCTGCCATTTGTCATCTTCTCCTTGTATTAGTTTGTTGAATTCTTTTTCCACAAATTCTTCCTGAACTCGATAGATGAATCTGGTGTCGGCAATCAAGCGGTACAACGTTACTGCAAGGCCGCCGATATCAAGGTTCTTCCATGCACCCGGCCCGGTCGCGTAGGCTTTGACGCCAGTGTAGATCAGATTGCTCGCCGATGACATGACATTCGAGTACATCAAAATCTTGTGCGTCTTGCAGGCGTAGAGATCTCTGTTGACATGCTTGCTCTCATCGTAGAAAAGGCCATGTACCAGCCCGATTATCAGGTTGATAATCATCGAGATGCCGGCTTGCAGCGCGACAGTCTTCAGGTCTCTGCTAAAGCACAAACTGTCGTAATGGTGCTCGCTAAGCGCCTTTGCCAGCGGCTCGCATACAGAAGAGAGCAGAGGAACAGGCAAACCTATTTTGGTGAACTTGTCCGATTCCAGATGTATTGCCTCGGCTACGACTGCGGCGGCAAGACGCTTCTTGTCCTCCATTGTGCTTTCATACAGCCCGTAGAACCCCTTCAGCGTGGAAGCGCGCCCGACGACAGCGCCTTTCTCGACCTTGTACGAAAGGAAATCGTTCGTGGTCATCAAGTCGGTCATGATGTTCATGGGCCCGAATATCCAACCCAGAATGGGGTCGTGCCCTAGAGTCTTGATTCGATGCGTAGGGCCGCCAATGCCAAGATCGAACTGTTTTGTCCCCATGGACGTATCGAAAGGAACGCCCGAGTAAAGTATCTGCAGCCAATCTTTGTATTTGCCCTGTTTGACCTCGTCGCCTTTCGTATATCGTCCGTTCTTGAACTCGTCTCGCTGTTTGCGTTCAAGGTCTTTAATCCTCTGGTCGTTGTCCTTCATGCGCTCTGCGGGATCGAACCCTTCGCCAAGCTTTGAGAAATAAGCGATGATCGCCCACCGGGCGACCTGCATTGCGGTCGCCAGCCCAAGGAAAGCGTAGTCGGTTTTGTCAAGCCCGGTCAAGCGGTCGAATTCGTCCTGTATTTTGCGGATGTGCTTGGCGGAATGATGTGCAACATCTGCGACGCGGCGCGATTCGGCTATGGTTGCGTCCATTTGCCCAAGGGCTAAACAGTCGTCTTCTCGAAGTTGCGCAGCTCTCTTCTCTATTTCTTCCAACGTCATAATCACCTCCTGGCGATTCCTTGTCCGTTTTAAGTGGAAAACAGGTCAGACCAGTTTTCCACTTATGGACCACGCTCGCTCTCGTCTAAAAGCACCTCCCACTCGGCCTTGAGATCGCTCTCCAGCTGCTCGATATTCAAAGCGTCCTTCTTGTAAAGCGCCCTAATCTCGAGATATCCCATTCTTGCAAAGCGAGCCCAGGCCACAAGATTCAAGTGGAGCGCAAAGTTCATCAAGTTGCCCCAGCTGCGGACCGCGGCGTCGACTACATCCACAAGGCACAAGCAACCATGCCCTACCAGGAGCATCCGCCGCAACTCAGGCTTGTCGCTCAACTTAAGCGGAACGCAATCCTTCCACGGCAGCTTGTGGCAGTAATGACGCTTCATACTCCAGCACAGCCGGATCAGAATCTCATTGAGCGCGACTGGTATCGCCTGTGTAGCGGCAAAGCGCGCATCATAGCCATGCCTGTACATCGCAGCCGTGAACTCCGCCAGCGTCTTCTTGTCGCCGTCAACATCCAGCGAGCCGAAGTCGCAAAACTGGAACAGTTCGAAAAACGGCGCCGCCACGCCTGCGCCTCGCGTGCCCAAATGTCCGCGCGTGCCGCTCGACCCTGCGAGGTCGGACATTATGTGCCCGAACCAATTTATGCACCCGAAAAGTATCTTGCTCTGGAATGTAGTGCCCTGGAGATGAAACGGATTTCTCGCGACCTTGTTGTCAAACCTCTTAATACTGCCGTTTACCAGAAGCGAAGTCTTGCCTGTGAACTGGTCGAGAATCGAAAAGAAAAGCCCGATCAAATCGCAGCTGTGCCCCAAAGAAAGCAGATGGTGGTCGCTTGGCGAAAAAGAGACATTGCCCTCGGCCGCCGCCAGATCGCTTGCAAATCTCGCGTCGTAGGGTACGCGGAACCTGTTTTCCAAATATCCGATCGAGCTGGCCAGCCCTTTTGCCTCGCACTCCGCGATCTCGCTCTCGGTAAGCGGACGGCGCAATTTGTCGAGCAGTTTCTTTTTGTAGTCCTCCGCGCTGTGCATTCCCGGCAACGGCACGCCGGTAGGCTGATATTCGCCCGCCTTGCCTATCGCCCCGCTTTCCTGCAGCTTTTTGATGTGCTTGTCATCACACCACTTTGTGAATTTAGCGAACTTCTCGACCGCCTTGTCGGCCGTTTTGTCCACGACCTTGCCGAGCTTGCTCGCCCCGGGCATGCCCACGAAGAAAGCATCGACAAGGCCGCATATCACGCCGCAGACCGCCGCGAGCGTGTAATCCAGCTTGTCGCAGTTGGCCACGCCATGGTATTTGTACTCGTCTTCTATGCGCTGGACTATTTCTCTACGTTCCGCCGGAGTCAGCAGTTTCTCGAACGGATCGCCGGACAAATCGATATTGTTCGCTTCGGCGTACTCGTGGATGTTTGAAAGGTACTCCTCCCAATTCTCCGAAGCTTCGACCTTATGAACCGCCTCGGCCGATATGTTTTCGACTGCGCGCTTTTCACCGTCTTCCAGCTTGATGTCGGCCAGAAGCGCGTCAAGGTCGTCCATGTCGCCGCCGCCGAGGGTAGAGCCGCCGATGCCGCGTTCCTTGCACATGCGCTCTGCCTCGGCGATCATGTCTGAAAGCTCCGACGCCATTTCTTCCCCAGCGGTCTTTGCGCGGTCCAGGCCGGCGGATATTTCACCGCCGGCATTCGCCAACTTCGACAGCTGGTCGCGCTGGACCCTGAGCGAGTCGCCTTCGTCTTTGAAGAAGGTATTGTCCACTGTCATCAGCCCTTGCTTATGTACTCGACGGCCTTCAGCACCTTGAGAGCGCTTTCGTAGCTTTCATTCGGCTTGGTGTCGTCGATCATGCAGACGCTTTCGGTGTATTCCGTGCCATCCTGTTTTTTCTTTGTGACGGTGACTTCCGGATAGATGTCGTAGACGAAATGGCGCATCTTGATTTTTGTCGGGCTGTCGGTGAGCCGGTCGAACCTGCTCTTGTTGAGCTCCTTGGGCAGCTTGGCTATCAGCTCTTCCTTCGCACCGCTCATTATGCCCGACGTTGCGCTCTGCGACGCCTTGTTCAACATCGCCATGAGCTTTTTCAGCTTGGCCAGCTCTTCCCGGTTGGCGTTGCCCGACTCGATGACTTCAAACAGCTTTGCCGATATCATGTTTGTGTCATCCACGAGGTAGTTGATCGTCTTCTGATTGTTCCTGATGATGTTTTGAATCATCAGCTCGCGCTGCTTGCAAGCCTCGACCTCGCCGGTGCTGGTCAGCATCTTTATGCCTTTGTAGGCCGCCACGCCAACAAGAATAGCGACGCCTATTCCACCGACCATGCCAAAGCCCAGTCCCATGGCCGCAAGGCCGGAGGTGATGCCGGAGGCGCTGAAACCGATAACCGACCCCGAGAAGTAGAGCGCCGCAAGCGGCACGCCCACGGCCCCGGCTTTTGCCGCTATTTCCTTGGCGGACTTTTCGATCTGGCTGTCGCTCTTGCGCTGCGCCAGAATATCCTCGTCGTTCTTGATTACCTGCACGACCACGTCTACCTGCTCGTCCTTGACGTCGAGCATGCCGGCCAGGGCTTTGATGAACTTGGACGAGCCCCAGTCCATAAGGTCGTTGCCTTTTTTATAGTGGAGATAGACGCAATCCTTGAGAAGAGATATTGCCGTCGTCTCGAAACTGCCTGACGGGACCGACGCGCGGAGCTGCCCCACAAGCGATTCCACCGACTCTTGGTTTTCGGGTTCGAACATGTACGCGCGCATGGCCACGCGCTCGTCGTTGGTGAAATTGTTGCGCACCATCAAGTTGTATATCGCCGAGAACTCGTCGCCGTCTATTGTGCCGTCGTCTGAATACGCGTAGTTGGCGACGACCTTCACATAGGCGAGCTTTATCGACGAATCGCTGTCGCAAAGCGGCAGCACCTGCTTTGTGCTTTCAAACGCGCCCTCCGACTCGCCGCCAAGCTTTATCACTTCGTTTAGAAAGTCCGCCATCTCCTTGACTTTGAAGTCCGCCGTGTCTCTGTGGGCGAGTACCTTGTCATCTTTGTCAACGAGATGGAAGAACGTCTTCTCTTTCACCCTCCCCTTGCTGTCGGTAGTCTTCTCGACCTGGACCGAAGCTTTCTTCATCTCGGAGAACTTGAACTTCATTATGTCTCCGCAGAACGGATGCCAGTACATAGTGTCGCCGGTAAACAGAACGCCATCATCGCATTTGCCGAACAACGTCGCGTCTATCACGGCTACGACATAATCTGGGTCGACGGTTGAGCCTGTCATGCCCACAATGGCGTTATTGAGCTTTTTCTCGGGAATGTCAGGCACCACGTAGACGGTCCCCGCCAGAGCCTTAGCCTTCTGCTTTATCAGATTTTCGACTGTCATTATGCTACTCCTTTTTTATTTATTTGTTGTTGATGAAATTTATACACCTATCGTCTGGTCCACCTTGCGGTCAGCCCCGCGTGCCCCACGCCGCAGCCACCGCCGCAATCGCCATAATCAGTCTCTTCATTTCGCTTCTCCTTTCAATTCCTCGATCGTTCCATTAATGGGTAAACAGATCAGACCTGTTTTCCCACTATTGAATCCTAAGCACAAATGTGGTATACTGTAGTGCGTTTCAACTACAAAGGAGTTTCTTATGGCTACATCAACACTACAGATTCGGGTAGATTCCAATCTCCGGAAGGAGGCGGACGAGTTGTTCGCCCTCGCCGGGCTTGACATGTCCAGCGCCGTCCGCCTGTTTCTGCGCCAGTCGGTGATTCGCCGCCGTCTTCCCTTTGAGGTTGTGGCGGAAAACCCCGATCCTTTCTGGTCCGAGGCAAACCAGCGCGTCCTTCGCGAGTCGATAGAATCGTTTGAGCGGGGCGAAGCAAAAAGGCACGAATTGATTGAAGCCTGAACAGGGGTCCAGTCATGAATGTAAACTTCACGCCGCGTGCATGGTACGAATATACCGGATGGCAGCTGGAGGACAAGAAGATTCTCAAACGGATAAACCTGCTCATCAAGGATATTGAACGCAACGGGAACACCGGCATTGGCAAGCCGGAGCCGCTTCGGAACATGAACGGATGCTGGAGCCGACGCATCAATGACGTGCATCGGCTTGTGTACAAGCTCATCGGCGAGGGCGATGCCCAGGAGCTGGTCGTCTTCCAGTGCGCGACGCATTACGAATGACATTGTCTCGTTCATAACCTCCCTTCAAATTCTTCTCTAAGTATCGCCTGCCGCATCACCGCGCAGTCGGCAATCTGCTGCGATACTATGGGGCCATGGCGACCCATTTCGTTTTCCTTTCGTTTTAAGCATTCATTCATAAAACGCCCATGGGATCTGACCTCATGGCGACCCTACCTTACGCTGCATAGACCTCCTTTTGCAGTTTCGCGAAGCCGGCAGAAATCAATTTAAGATTGCCGAGCGCCTTGCTGGCGTCGGGAATCGTATGGTACTTCGTGACAATGAGCTGCGAAAGCGCATCTTCGCGCGTGAAGACCTCCACCCCGCCGCGGACGTAGTTTTCAAGCACGAATCCGTAGAACTCTCTTGCGCTCTCACCACCAGCCCACTTCGAAAGGGTAAGTTTTGCCGCATCCGCGCGCTCCACCCTCTTCTTCATCGGCTCCTCGAATGCAACATACTCCAGCACGTCCAGAAGGTCGCAGTCCTCGGAATCCATCAGCTTCTGAAGCTCCCTCAGCCGCTCCATTTCGAATCCGTTCTCTGCGAGCTTCGCCAGAAGGTCGCGCCGCGTCGCCTGTTCGCTCCACGCTTGGCGCAACATCGCTGCAGAACCGACAAGCCCGGTGACTTTTGAAAAGACTTTCTTCACGAACTCTTCGACGGAAATCATCTTGCCGTCGTACATGATGAGGCTCTTCCATTCCGTCTTGACCTGAATCGCCCTGTTCTTGCCAAGCTTGATAACAACCGTCTTATCGACCTTTTTGCAGGTGCACGGAAGATTGCCGCATACTGGACACGGCTTCGCGCCGCCTCCGTCTCCTCCTCCGCCTCCGCCGGCCCCTCCGCCGCCACGCTTGCAGACGCACGGGTCGCACCCGCACTTCGGGCACACCGGCGGACCATCCCAGTCGGGGTCGTCGAACTTGTCGCTCGCCCCGACGAAATCGTAGATGGTGAAGTAGTACTTTTCGTCAAAGAGCCTCGTTCCGCGCCCGACGATCTGCTTGAACTCGACCATCGAATTGACAGGGCGCATCAAGACTATATTCCTTACGTTCCGTGCGTCGACGCCCGTCGAGAGCTTCTGCGAGGTCGTGAGCACCACAGGGAACTGCTTCTCGTTGTTCTGGAACTCGCGCAGGAACCGCTCTCCCTCCTCGCCGTCGTTCGCCGTCACCCGGCGGCAGTAGTCGGGCGTCTTTTCGTCAAGCTTCTGAAACTTGTTCACCATGCCCATGATTTCCATGGCATGCGGCTGGTTGTAGCAGAAGATGATGGTCTTGTCCATCGGTTGCATCTTGCCCAGCAGCTCCTTCACGCGTTCCTCGTCGCGTTCGCGAATCTTAATGCGCCCGTGGTAGAAGTCCTTTTCCTCGTAGGTCTTGCCCTTGTCCAGCTCGTCCTCTCCGGCAACGACCGTGTCTTCGAGATCGTACTCGTAGTCGTCGATGGTGCAGCTCGCCTTCTCGACGCGGAACGGCGTGAGAAAGCCGTCCTCTATTCCCTGCAGCAGCGAATACTCGTAGACGGGACGCCCGAAGTAGTTGTAAGTATCGGCGTTGACGTCGCGCTTCGGCGTGGCCGTCAGACCCAGCTGATAGGCGGGAGCGAAATACTCCAGAATCTGACGCCATGTGCTCTCGTCCTTCGCGCCACCCCTGTGGCATTCGTCGATGATAATGAAATCGAAGAAATCAGGCGCATACTGACGGTAGAACTCCTTGCCCGGCTCGCCCTGCATCAGTGTCTCGTAAATCGTGAAGAACACGGTCGCGTTCGTCGGCACATTGTCCCCGCGCTTGTGGATCGCCTTCGGCGTGACTCGCGCGAGCGCATGCTCGTCGAATCCGCTGAAGTCGATTAGCCCTTGGTTGGCAAGAATGTTGCGGTCTGTGATGAACAGAATGCGCGGCGTGCGCACGCCCGGCTTGCCGTCCCCCTTTGCCGCGTCGAGGTTCCACTTCGCCTTGAAGAGCTTCCACGCAATCTGAAACGCGATGAAGGTCTTTCCCGTGCCTGTCGCGAGCGTGAGAAGAATGCGCCTCTGCTTTGCCGCGACGGCGTCCGTCACGCGATTCACTGCAAGCTCCTGGTAGTAGCGCGGCTTCTTCACGGCGTCGAACCAGAACGGCACCGCGTCAAATGCGTCGCGCCAGCCGTTCTCGTTCGGGAACGCGCGACGCCAGATCTCCTCCGGACTCGGGAACGCATCAACGATATCCGTCCCGCCTGTCGTGAGGTCAACCTCGATTATCTCCTTGCCGTTCGTCGTGTACGCGGCGGTCATGCCTAGGTTGCGCCCGTACTTGAGAGCCTGTTCGTAGCCCTCGATTGCCTGGCACTCGTCGCTCTTCGCCTCGACAACAACAAGGCGCCTTCCACGATACGTGAGGATATAGTCGGCGCGCAAAGCCTTGCCGCGCACCTTCCCGACGCGCCCGGGCGCAAACTCGCACGCAGACTGCTCGACGAGCATCTGGCAGTTGTTCGCCTTGGTCCACCCCGCCGCCTGAATGGCGGGGTCGATCAGCTCAAGTCTAGTCTGCGCTTCGTTCATAGCCTCCCTTCAAATGCTTCTCTAAGTATCGCCTGCCGCATCTCCGCGCAGTCGGCAATCTGCTGCGCGTAGTTCTGCTGGAGAGTTTCAAGTTTATCAGAAAAAGAATCAATCAGCTTGATGATTTCGCGTTGTTCAGCCAAAGGAATTACAGGGACATTTGTTTCTTTAATTTTTTGTTGCGAAATATTTGGCTGAGCACCACCTTGTGCCCGCGCTGCTAATTGCGATTCAATTTTCTTAAAGTAATAATACAAAAACTCAGGCAAGAAGTGCTCGTTGGGCAGAACACCACATATTGCCTGGTTAGTCGTAGAAACAAATCTAAGAATTCCAACCTGAGCCGCAGTCGCCCCGTACATCGCAATTAAAACCGTGTCTTTCGGCATCAACTTTGCCGATGAATTTGCCATGCCGAGTTTAGTGATAAACATTTCACTCTCGGTGATTTCTTTGCAACAAACTTCACCGCTTCTCAGCCACGGAATAGTTCCCCCTTCATAATATTCTGGTCGAGACTTTATTGGCGTTCCACCAGAAGTCGTATCGCACACCTCCCCCAGCCGCTTCTCCACCCACCCCTTCTTCGGGCGCATGGCCTCGTCAAGAGCGGACTGAAACAGTTCCTTCGCGTTCGCAAGGTTCTTCTCGGCGCTCACTTTCAGCGCGTCGATCTTCTCAAACGCCGCGTCGATCTTCGCCACAATCCGCTTCTGCTCGGCAAGAGGGGGAATGGGGATGTCGAGTTTTTTCACAAAGTCTAACTTGACGCCTTTAACGGTACTTCCCGTTCCACATGAAACAAGATAATCTGCAATTGATAAAAACCAATAATAGAGAAAGTTCCTATCTAAATCCCGCGACAACGGTATAACGCCCTTTAAGTCCTGATTGATTGCCGTATCTTTCTCAACAAAGCAAACTTTGCCCAATCCCACGTGAGTTGAAATAACCACATTACCTGCAGGAATTACATTTGACGCGCTATTCGTCAATCCTTCCTTGGTAATCGTCCTTTCCGTTTCGTGTATCACGCGACAATTCATGTCACGTACTGTCGCCCAAGGAATATTACCACCGTAATAACTCGCGACATGAATAGACGGAGTTCCTCCACCAATCAGTTCGCACACCTCGCCCAGTTTCTTTGTGACCCAGCCGTTTTTCATGGCGTCACCCCAGCACTTTCAGGATGTCGGCGAGAAGCGCCGCGTTGGACTTGTCGAGCTTCGCCATCTCCGTTGCGATTTCCTTTGGCGAACGAGTGACCTTCTCCTCCTTCGCGTTCGGATTGCGCACGGTGAGGTCGAGCGTTTCGGGGTCGAGGTCGGCGATGTTCACCGTCCACGAGTTGGCGCTGTCCGCCTTCTTCTTGAAGAGCGCGCGGAACTCCGCGAGGTCGTCTTCGTTGAGCGGACTCGTCTTGCCGAGCGTCCGGTCGAGGTTCAGCTTGTAAACCCAAGTCTTCTTCGTCGGTCTGCCCTTCTCGAAGAACAGAACTACCGTCTTCACACCTGCCGTGAACACCTTCTGCGGAAGGTCCAGCACGGCGAAGAGGTTGCAGTCCTTCAGCAGCATCTTCCTCAGCGCCGCCGCGTCGCCGTTCGAGAGGAATGTGTTCTTGATGACCACGCCCGCGCGTCCGCCCGGCTTGAGCATGCGGATGAAATGCTCGAGGAACATGTACGCCGTCTCGCCCGTCTTGATGGTGAAGTTCTCCTTGATTTGGCCGCGCTCGGAGTTGGACCCGAACGGCGGATTCGCAAGGACGAGATCGACCTGCTGCGACGGCTGGATGTTGGCAAGGTTCTCGGCGAGCGTGTTCGTGAGCAGGATGTTCGGCGCCTCGACTCCGTGGAGGATCATGTTCATCGTGCCAATGATGAACGGAAGCGCCTTCTTCTCCTTGCCGAACAGCATCTTCTTCTGCACGATCTCACGGTCCTTCGCCGTCTTGCAGAGCTTGATGAGATAGGCGAACGCCTCGCAGAGAAAGCCCGCCGAACCGCACGCGCCGTCGTATATCTTCTCGCCGATCTTTGGCTCGAGGACATCGATCATCGAGCGGATGAGCGGACGCGGCGTGTAGTATTCGCCGCCGTTGCGTCCCGCGTTGCCCATGCGGCTTATGCGTATTTCGTAGAGCGAACTCATCTCATGCTGGTCTTCGCTCGACTGGAACTTGAGGTTATCCACCTCGTCGAATACGTCGCGCATCACATAGCCGCTCGTCAGCTTGCACTGAATGCCGCTGAAGATTTCGCCGATCTTGTACTGAATCGAGTCCGGCTCGGCGTCGGTAGTCTTGAACGCGCGAAGGTACGGGAAGAGCTCGTTGCGCACGAAGTTGAGAAGATCGTCGCCCGTCAGCGTTTTCGACAAGTCCTTCTCGCCGTTCTTCTTCGGCACAGCCCATGTACTCCAGCGGTACTTCTTTTCGAGGATGGGCGTGTAGGCGCGTCCGTCAAGTTCCGCCGCGGCCTCGCGCGACTCTTCGAGGTCGTCGAGGTACTTGAGAAAGAGAATCCAGCTCGACTGCTCCACATAGTCAAGTTCGCTCCCGCAGCCGGAATCTTTCCAGAGGTTATCGTCTATCCGCTTGTATATTTGGTCGTACATTTAACCGGTTCTTTCATGGATACCTTGCTAAACCCTTTACGACAAAACGCCGCTGGCGACGCGGGTGGGGCCGCGAGGGAACGGGGCGTTGGATGATGGCGAGGGGGATGCCGCCGGCGGGGCGGTCAGGCCGCTATCGAGCGGCCATAGTTCAAGCTGCGAGAGGCGCGGTG
>JAZQBR010000060.1:0-4874 GCA_045545855.1 Kiritimatiellia bacterium
CATCGTGTAGCCGTTGAAGCGGTTTGTGTTGTAGAGCTTCTGCGACGGGTCGACCGACAGCCCCATCGCCTTGCGGATGGCGAGAAAGTCTTCGACGGACTTCCTGCCGACCTGCTGCACCGGCGCGCCGTGGCCCGCCGCGAGCAGCAGCACCTGACAGTACGCGTCGGCGTTTTCGGCGAACCACTCGGCCTCTTCGACGTCGCGCCCGCCGCAGACGATGCCGTGGTTCTCCATGAACACGACATTGGACTTCTTCGCCGCCTCGGCGACATTCGCCGCCACCTCGTCGGTGCCGGGTGTGCCGTACGGCGCCAGGGGAATCTGGTTGAGAAAGATATCCGCCTCGGGGTTGATGCCGTTGGGCGGCACGATGCCGGCGAAAATGAACGCGTTGCAGTGCGGCGGGTGGCAGTGCATGCATGCGTTCATGCCCGTCGCCTTCATCATCGCGATGTGCACGCGAACCTCGCTCGTCCTCGGCCTGTAGCCGCAGAGCTGACCGGCGTTCATGTCGACGAGGCAGATGTCCTCGGGCTTCATGAACCCCTTGCAGCACAGCGTCGGCGTGCAGAGCAAAAGGTCCTCGCCGACCCTGACGGATATGTTGCCGCCATTGCCGTCGGTGTATCCCTTTTGGTATATGCGCCGGCCCATCTCGCAAATCTGCTCTTTCACGCGCTCTATAGCCGCGGACTTGAAGAACTTGTCGAGCTCCTTCCTGGTCTTGGGCTGAGGGCCGTTCTGCCAGTCGTACGCCCTGTTGACGAGCGGCGGGTTGATGTACAGCTTCTTGTCCATCGTCGTGCCTCCGCCAACTCAGCGCTTGAGAAGGACGTCCTTCTCGTACTTCTGAACCGTCTTGAACCACTCCTCGCCGGCCGGCACGCCCGCGCGCTTGCAGAACTCTGCCCAGACCTCTTCAAACGGATAGTTCTTGTACTCCTCCTGCAGTACGAGCTGGGCGGTGAACTCGCCCGCGTCCTGCAGCGCCTTGAGCTGGGCGTTGGGCGTGAGCAGCGCCTTGAGCAGCTCCTTCTGCATGTTTCTCATGCCCAGCACCCACGCCGCCACGCGGCAGATTGACGCGTCGAAGTAGTCGAGCGCGATGATGAAGTTCTCCGGCCCCATCTTCACGATCTCATGCGCCGCCGCCCTGAGGTCGTCGTTTTGGCGTATGACATGGTCGGAGTCCCACCGGACGGGGCGCGAGATGTGAAACGCCACCTTGCCGAAGAACATCAAAAACGAGCTGATCTTGTCCGCGACGTTCTCGGAGATATGGAAGTGCCCCATATCCAGAAGCGCGAGAATCTTGCGGCTCTGGGCGTAGCCCATCACAAACTCGTGCGAGCCGACGGTATAGCTCTCGACGCCGATGCCGAAGAGTTTCGACTCGAATGTAGGTATGACCAGTTTCTTGTCGTACTTCGTCTTGAATATCCTGTCGAGCGAGTCGGCCATGCGCTGGCGCGGCCCGAGACGGTCGCTCGGCTCGTCCTTGTAGCCGTCAGGCGCCCAGAAGTTTATGGCGCACGGGCTCTTGAGCTCCTTGGCGAAATACTCGGCGATCTTGAGGCACTGGATGCCGTGCTTCACCCAAAACGCGCGCACCTTCGGGTCGGGGCTGGAGAGCGTCAGCCCGTCGACGACATTCTGATGGGAGAAGAACGTCGGGTTGAAATCGAGCCCGTAGCCGTTCTTCTTCGCCCACTCCACCCAAGGCTTGAACTGCTCGGGGCCGAGCTGGTCGCGGTCGACGACCTTACCCTTGTGGATGCCGTAGCACGCGTGCAGGTTGACGCGGTGCCTGCCGGGGATGAGATCCATCGCGAACTTGATATCCGCCATGAGCTCTTCGGGGGTCGTCGCCTTGCCGGGGTAGTTGCCGGTTGTCTGGATGCCGTTGGACGCGCCGCCCACCGACTCGAACCCGCCGACATCGTCGCCCTGCCAGCAGTGCATCGAGATCGGTATCTTTGCGAGTGTCGCGATTGCTTTCTCAGTGTCCACGCCAGCCTTGGCGTACTTCTTCTGCGCTTCCTTGTAGCTCATGTTTTGCCTTTTTGTGTTTGGTTTTTGAAGCCGTGGCTCCGTTGCGGGTTTCAGCGTCAAGTCGTATTATACCACCAAACGTTCATTCGCGCCATACCCAGACGGGTAGTGGCCCTGAATTTATCTGCCCTCGGCCTGCGGCTTGCGGCGGGCGAGGGTGAGGGCGTTGACGAAGTTGAGCGAGTAGGCGATGACGAGCATGGCCACGACCGCCTTGTCGCCGCCGAAGTGGCTGTTGACCAGCATGGCGGCCTGATTGCCGGCGAGGCCGGCGAAGCCCCATGCCGAGAGCACCGCGCCGTGGACCTTCGAGATGTTCGTCATGCCGTAGTGGTCGGCGAGAATCGCCGGTATGACAGAGAACCCGGCGCCGTAGCAGGCGTTTATCACGAGAAGCGCAAGGCCGATCATCGGCGGCCAGAAGCTGAGCGTCATGATGCCGGCCGAAATCGACAGTATTATGAGAAGAATGTTTATGCGGCGCGCAAGCCGGTCTGACCACCACGCGAACAGAAACCGCCCGCCGCCGTTCATTATGCCGCAGAGCGCTATCACGGCCGTGACGAGCCCTTCTGAATAGCCGACGGCCGCTGTCGTCATCATCTGCTTGGCGAGCGGTATGAGGCAGAGGCCCGCGGAGATGTTGAGGAACATGAACAGCCACGCGCGGATGAAGAACGAGTCCATGACAAGGTCGACATAGCTGAACTCCAGACCGGGCAGCGCCGAACCGAAGCTCTGAACCTGGACCTTGGGCTTCTGGAGCATGAACGTGGCCGCCACCATAGGCATCGCGTAGAAGACCGCGAAGGCATAGAAGACGCGCGCGATGCCAAGCCCCCCGTCGCCCGCCGAGAAGTAGTCGTAGAAGCCTAGAAACTTCATTGTGAAAAGCGAATCGGGCCCGCCGAAGCCGAAGCCCTTGTAGACTATGGTCGACAGCGTGGACCCCAGACCGAACGATATTATAGGCAGCGCCGCCGCGATCGCCTTGTGCTCGGGGAACCACAGCATCATGGTCTTTACCGGCGAAATGTAGATTATGCCGGTGCCGAGACCCAGCAGAAAACCGTACCCGAGATATATGAGGACGAGCGAGCGCGCCGATATGCCGTAGCCCGTGACTACAAGCCCGGCGAGAAAGAGCGCCGTGCCTATTATCGTCGACAGGCGTATGTTCTTCTCTACGATCTTGCCGAAGAACGCGGCCCCCATGCCCAGAAAGAATATGCCCAGCGAGAACGCGACCTGCACATCGCGCTGCACTTCGTCTACGTTTTCAGGGTCGAGGTAGCGGGCTATCTCGGTCGAGAAATTGGTGAAAGCATATATCTGACCGACTGAGACGGCCAGTAGAAAAGCGGGCAAGACAGACCTGATGAAACGTTTCATGAAAGAAATTATATCACATTCGGGCCCCGATATGCTATAATCTTCTGAAAAATAATTCAACCACCATGTACACTGACATACCAATCTGGCTATCACTGCTGTTCCTTGCGGGGGGTCTCGCGGCCCTTGCGTGGTCCAGCGACTTGTTCATCGACGGCGCCGCGACGGTCGCGAAATCGCTAGGCATATCCCCTTTTATCGTGGGTATGGTCATAATAGGCTTCGGCACGAGCGCGCCGGAGCTTTGCGTCAGCACGATGTCGGGGCTCGCGGGCCACTCGAACCTCTCGCTGGGCAACGCGTACGGCAGTTGCGTCTTCAACATCGCGGCGATACTCGGCGTCGCGGCCCTTCTGAGACCTCTGCGCATAAAGCGCGCGGTCGCTTTCGTAGCTGCGCCGGCCCTGACGGCGATCACGGTCGTCTCGGCCGTTCTTCTGCGCGACATGGTGCTCGGCCAGAAAGAAGCTCTCGCGCTTCTGGCGGCTTTCGCCGTTCTGCTGCCTCTATACTGCTGGTTCGACCAGAAGAACAACGCCCCCGCGCCGGGAACAGTCGCAGAGGGCGGCAAGCGTCCGCCGACCGCGCGGATGCTCGCAGACCCGCGCTACCGCAGAATCGGGCGCGTGCGCACCGCCGTCGCGTCGGTCAAGCTTGTCGTCGGCCTCGCGGTTCTGATAGGCTCGTCGCACGTCCTCGTATGGGGCGCGGTCGATGTGGCGCGCGCGATGGGCGTGAGCGAGCTGATGATCGGCCTTACGATTGTGGCGATAGGCACGTCGATACCCGAGCTCGCGAGTGCGATTGCCGCCGCCCGCCGCGGCGAGAACGAATTCGTTCTCGGCAATATCATAGGCTCCAACTTCTTCAACTCGCTCGCCGTGGTCGGCCTCGCGGCGTCGATATCGCCCGCCTCGCAGTTCTCGCCCTACATTTTGACGCGCGACCTGCCGGTGATGACCGTCTTGTCGCTTTCGCTCATTGTCATGGGCGTCAACTGGCGGCGCCGTCCCGGCGGCGCGACGGCCGGGCGCGCGGCAGGCGCGCTCTGGCTCGCGACGTTTCTCGTCTACACCGCTGTCGTAGTCTGGCAGGAGACTCACTAAACCCCGGCTAGGCCCTGGCGCGCGAACGGGCGACGACGACGACTGCCGCGGGCGCCGCGACCGCGAGCACGAACACCGCCGCAATCGCCGCGCCTGACGCCAAAACGCCGACAGGCGCCGCAAAACACGCCGGGAGACCCCAGCCCGCCATCATCTTTCGCGTCGCGAACGTGAAGAGCCAACCCGCGAGCGAGCCGCCAGCGAACGCCAGCGCCATTCCCGCCGCCGCCGTCGCCAGCGCCTCCCGTGCGAGAATCCAGGCGAGCTGCAGCCTCGTCGCCCCTACCGCGCCCAACACCGCGAACTCGCGGCGGCGCGACT
>JAZQBR010000061.1:0-4229 GCA_045545855.1 Kiritimatiellia bacterium
GCTCCTGCACGGCCTTTTCGTCGTATGCGGCGGCCTCGCGCTCGACGATCTTGATCGCACCGGCGGGACATTCCGGCAGGCAGTCGCCCATGCCGTCGCAGTAGTCGTCCTTGACGAGCTTCGCCTTTCCGTCCACCATCGCAATCGCGCCCTCGTGGCAGGCGTTTGCGCACAGTCCGCAGCCCGTGCATTTCGCCTCGTCTATCTCGACAATCTTTCTTTTCATGGCCATTTACCTCCTGTTCACCTGTTGACGATGCACAGTATATCATTTCGCGGCTGTAAAATATGTTGTCCCTCCAACATTGTGGAAGCGCCAGGAAGATGATAGACTATCTGGCATGGAACGTGGAAGCCCGTGGGCGTATGGGGAGACGCCGCTCCCACGGGAGACAGGGCTGCGCTTGCGGTTGTTTCCCCTCATGAACACGTCTCCTTATTCACATACCCTCGAAGAGCTTATCACAACCCTGCCGGGGAGTCTCGTGCTGGGTGGCGACCCATGACCTCTTGGGTGCCCACCCATGACCGCTTGGGTGGCCACCCAAGGGCACATGGGTGGCCACCCAAGGGCATGGGGGTGGGCACCCAATGGCACGTGGGTGGGCACCCAGCACATCATTACCCCCGGGCTATGAGAATCCCGCCCGCGGGGAGGTACGACCATATTCGCCCGTCCTCCAAACAGCCCCTGGCACACCATCGATATCATTGCGGTAAACACCGAGTTCGTGTCTGTCGGGTCGGTGCTCAATCCGACGAGCGTCTGCCCATCGCCTTCATCATCGTCGCGAGCATGCCGTTGGGCGCGATATCGCCGACCCAAATCTCATCGGCATGACGAAGAACGTATTCGTTGCACCATGCGGCAACCTTCTTGTTGAGGCTTGAGCCTGTCGGCTGTGGCGAGATGAAAAGAATGCGACCATCTGCCAATGCCTCAAGAAGCTCGCTTGAAAGCTCGCTCTCAAGCGGCAGCCCCTGGGGAACGACCTTGATTACCGAGCGGCCCTTGGCAAGCGCGCGGCGCAGAGCTTCGCGTTCCTGGGCGCTCGTGAAAGTCGAGATGATCGGCAAGAACTGGGCTGAAACCCCGCTCACCGATACAGCCGCCCCACCCATATCGGCGCGGCGGGCTTCAGTCCGCCGCCAAACCATTTTCGGCTTAAGCTCGCTCGCCCAGAAACCATGGGAAGCGACAAAGGCGATCCTCGGGCCGTTCAAGAGCTCGAGATTGCCGAGCGAGTACTGGGTCACCGCGCCGAAGCGGTCGCGCGTCCAGTTCTTCGGGTTGTCGCGAATGTATCGGCGGTAGGCGGCGAGCTGCTGCTCGCTCGAAACGATCTTGTCCCAGTAGTCGAACTGCCAAAGATGGTCGCCGATGTCATCGACCTCGCCCGCGCGGCGCATCTTGCCGTAGATATAGCCGGTGCCGCCCTTGAATCGGCCAAGGAGAAAACCGAGGTGATGCTCTTTGTTCGTAGGCCAAAACCTGATTCTCACAATCGCATGGAAATGGTTGGGCATTACGACAAACTCGTCAAGCTCCAGCTCTGGATACTTCGCCGGCATCTCGCGCCAGTATTCCTCGACCCTGCGCCCGAGCTCGTTCAGCTCGCACCGGTCACCCACGATTGCGCCGAATATCGACTTGTTGTGCGCGGTCTGCCATGTAACAAAGAACCAGCCGTTGCGATAGTTGATGTTGGCGTTGCGAAGCGATTTGTGGAAGCGCGGCACATCTGCCGCGCCATCGCCGCGCCGCTCACGCTCAACCATGCCTCTAACCGATCTCATGCACATGGCACTATTATATCATATTTCCTGCTCCCACGCCCGTCGGCCTCGCCCCTCCCCGCGCTATATCGGCCCGGCGGACTTTAGTCCGCCCCGCTATTTCATCTCGACCCCTACCTTGAAGAACCGGTCGAGCGCGTTGGTCGGCGAGTGCCATTCTTCGCCCGTGTCGGTAGGGCGCGATCCCCGAGCGCGCCGCTCTCCGCCCATAGATGGTGTACCGCCGCCGCGACTCCTCCGCCGCGCCCAGCTTTAGGGCTTACTTCAAAACTTCTTCTCCATATCGTTTTTCATAAGCGTCGATAAAGCCAGCCGCATTCTCATCCCCTGCCATTCGCCAGAAGACTCTATCGCCTGTTGGCTTTTGTATGGCAAGCTCGTTATCGTCCGATTCAATTGGTCCGTCGTATTCCTTGAACTTATCAACAACGTAGATGTGAGTGCCAAAATTATAGAAAGTGTCTTTATCGTATTCAAGACTAAAAGTTTTAACACCTGTCCTGGGATTTACAATAAACAAATCGACTTTGACATCAGGTGAGACTTTTATGAAAAATCGGTACTTTAAATAATCATCATAAATAGCAGTCTTTATCTTCTCAGGCGTGTCATAACATCAGCATTTGCAAGGAATGATGGTAAATCTCCTTTCTTGACACGTGAAAGGAACTCTTCATGGGCCAGAAATCTTTTCGCCTCTGCAATATATGTGTCGTTCGTCCACCGCCAATAAAGTTCTATTTGCACTTTGGCGCAATCTTGGAAAACCTTAGGGACATGCACGAACTGGCCAAGGACTTCCTGATTGATTTCTTGAGCAATCTTTAATGTCTCTTTTACAGCAACATCTTGCGCAACTTTGTCTTGTTTTGACAAACACTCTTCTCTGCGACGCCTATTTTCCTCTTCAGCAGCCTCTTCTGCACGAGAATTCCATTCTACGGCTTTGAAATATGCGTCATCGAGCTTTCTGAACGCAGGCATAGCCACAGAGGATCCATTCGTCAGCTCAAAGCTTTCTATGCCTTCATACGCATAGAAACCCCGTTTTAACGCCTGATTGTCCACATATTCATCGTCCGTGCGGATATAAGCGTAGTAATTCTCGCTATTAAAAGTGTCATAATATCGGGCAATCACGTATCCAGAACCGACATTCACAACATCCAGCCCACCTTCATAAACAGGAAAAGCGTCACCTGCTTCTTTTTCGAAGTTCGGATAAACCGCAGTTATCAATGGCTGTGTCTTGATCCACAAAGGCAACTTGTAGAGATTGGGCTTAGCGACAATATGCCAAGCGCCCAATGTTTCGTCAACCATGAATTTTTCGTCACTGTCATAGAACAACGCATCTATGTCTTGCACTCTCTGCAACCCTGTACTTCTTTCATTGCTGCCTGACGAGCCTCCGCAAACAACACGTAGTGCAACACACACCACCAGAAGTATGCTAACCACAACGACTATTTTACCCTTGATACCGCTTTCCCACTTCGCAATTATTCCTCTATAAATCTTTGCGACCGATTCTTTTGCCTTGCATATGAGCTCGGTTCGCCCGTCTTTGGTCTTCGCATGTTCAATCGTATACTTAATCACGCTAACGGAGTTCTTCTTTATGTCGGCGCAAAGACATTTAAGTCTCTTTTTGTTGAACACAGTCTTAACTCTTGCCAAGGCTCCATCAACACAATTCTTAAAATTTGCTTTCATTTTCCAGTTCCTTTTTGGTTTTTTTCAGTTTTGTTGTCAACACAGCAAAGTATCAAGCGCAAAACTCATTTCCCCTTCCCCAGCTCCGGTACTTTATCCGAACCTTCGTTGAGGGTGGTGATGATTTCGGCGTGGGTGAGGGCGCGGAAGTAGATGCGGACTTCGTCGTAGGTCGGGGTGACGAATCCGCCGAGAATGAGCATCGGGGGCTTCTTCCACGCAGACTTGCTCGTGCGCTCGCCGAAGCATGTGTCGTCCTGGTAGAACTTGAGCAACATGCCCCCGCCGTTCTTTTCGCCAGTAATGGTGTAGAGGTGGATTTTCCCGTCGACAAGCAGTTTCCCGTGGCCTACGGACTTGCCTTCGCCAAACGCACAAATCATCGACACCCACTTGGTTTTCGCCCTCCATGTCCAGAAAACGCTGTCATCCTTGCTGTCAGGTTTGGACGCGATCTTGAAGATGTAATCGTCCTCCGAGCCAAGACCCTTGTCCGTCGCAGAAGCCCAGACCTGAACCGTAAACGGGGCGAGCGGGACGGTTCCGGCGGGGAACTCTATCGGCGAGCCGGACTGAAGCGCGACAACGCCGTTCTCCGCCTTGGCGTTGCCGTATTTGGACGGTGCGATGTTCCCGACGGAATCGGCGAAGCCGTCCGTGAAGGACCAGCGGTGGACGAGGCCGGAGGCGTTCGGGGCGCTCGGTGATCGCCCCCT
>JAZQBR010000062.1:0-7223 GCA_045545855.1 Kiritimatiellia bacterium
CAATTCAACACCATAGCGCGAAATTGTCAACGGTCTATTTGTCGCATACGGGACAATCTGGGACGATGTGACTACCGGGACGGAAACGTTCAATTGGTTTTCCGTGACATTGCCGCGGGTGTCGGTAGAGCGCGAGCGCGCGGCAAGCGCGGCGGTTAGGCCGGTGAGCTGGCGAGCAGAAGATGTGACAAGCGGAGCAATGGCGGAGTCGGAGCAAGAGACGATGTTGGTTTGGGTGAGCCAAACGATGGAGTCGTTGAGTACGAAAGAGGAGAGCGTTTCGGTTTTGCGCCATTCCGTCTCGGCCGGCACGGAGGCCGGCCCTCCCTGCGGCGCGCTGGGGACAGCGCGCCCTACCGTCTTTGTCGTAGCTACGCGATTACCAAGAACATCGTAAGTGTAGTCAACGGTTGGCTCGTAGTCGGCGAAGGTGGAGACGAGGCGACCGAGAGAGTCGTAGGCGTGTGTAGTTGCGAGAACTGCGCCTTGGAAGCCGGAACGCTCTTCGCGAATGGTTTGGCCAAGGAGGTTTTCGTAACGCTTGGTGAAGCGAGGCGAGGAGGCTGTTTCGCCTTGTGTTGTCTTTGTCCAGCGCGTGCCGTCGGGGGAGATGCCGTAGGTGTGGAACTCTGGGGTTACGGCGGTGCCGGTAATGGAGAGAACGTCGCCTGAGGCGGAGCGGGTGACAACACGGGTTGAGGTGTTGGGATTACGGACGAACACAGTTCGCCCGTCTGGACTATACTCCGTCGTGGTTGTGTTGCCGAGTTGGTCGACACGCGCGATTACGCGGCCAAGGGCGTCGTAGCGGGTGCGCGTGACAGGGAGCCCTACTTGAGCCGCATAGTTGGTTTGCCAAGTGGCAGTCTGGCGGCCGAGGTCGTCGTATGCGTAGCAAGTGGTGAGCCATGTCACGTTCGTCATGTCGAGGGGGATGAGGCGCGAGGAGGCGATTACGCGCCCTTCGTCATCGTAATCCCAGGTGGTGGTAGAGCCATCGGGCTGGGTCTCCGAAACCTTATGACAGCAGTCCCACGCCGTGGCCGTTACCTGCCCGGCGAGGTTTTCTACAGACGTGCGCTTACCTTCTGCGTTGTATGTCATGCGGTTTCTGGCAATAGTATACCATATTCCGTCGATGAACGCATCGGTGCGCGTCTCAGAAATTTCGCCTCGGGCATTGGTGAGTGTGATGTCACGAGTTGTCTTACCAGAAACGGGAGCGGGGGATTGTTCGTGGAGGTGGGTGATGGTTTCGGTCCAGAGGTTGGAGACGAGCGAGTAGTCGTAGACGTCGAGTTTGCCGTTTTCGTGGCGGATGGAGGCGACAAAACCAGCGCGGGGCGCCCGGTGGTCGCCCCCTACCGAGGTGCCGTTACCCTCGTTTGCGGGGTAATAGGTCGTGACGCTGCGGAGGGTGCTGGTGCTGCCGTAGGGTGCGCCCTGGGTGCCGACGCGCTCGACGATGTTGGTGAGCGGCGAATAGACGTAGTACGTGCGCTCGCATTCGATGTTATTGAGCGTCTTGATGATGGTGCGCGGGCGGGTGTCGACGGGAAGAACTGGATCGCTTGCATCTACCGGCGTGTAGTCGTAGGTCGTCGTCTCGGTCATCATGCCGGGGCCCGAGCGCGTTTCGGAGATCACTCGATCTGATGCATCGTAGGCGTACTGCGTCAAGAGCCCCGACTGGCGCTTTTCCGTCTTGACCTGACCTTTGCCGTTTCCGGAAGTGTAGTATGTCCAAGTCGTAATATCGGTTACGCCATCGAAGCCATCCACGCGATTGGTCATCGCGAATCCCCACGACATCCACTTGTAGTTCTTCATCTTCCGCGAAAGGAGCGTACCGTCAGGCGCAACCGTCTCGTTCTTTATATACGCGGACTTCCCGCCCGCGATCTCGCGCTCCTTGCGCTCCTGAACGCCGGAAGGCCGCGTCAGCGACCAGTCGCTCATGGCGTAGTCGAACACATAGCTGACGGGATTGTCGCCGCCTTTCCGCAGCGTCACCACCGCCCGCCGCCATCCGTTTTCGGGACGGACCTCTAGATGACGGACTGGAGTTGTCTGCGGCGGGACGTAGAGCCCGCTGGCGGCGTCCTTCTGCGGGACGGACTGCAGCGGATACACCTTTACCTCGAAGCCGCAGAACCCGGGGAACGGCGTCACGTCGGCAAGGCGCGATGGCGTCAGGAACTGCCTGACGCCGTTGGCGTCGTATATTATCTCAACCCCCATGTCCGCAGGCGTCAGCGTAACACCCCTTGCGTCCGTGATTGACACGAGCTGGCCGAGAGCGCCGGTCATGTTCGTCGCGAGGAACCTGCGCTTGGTTCCGTCGCCGGCGTAGAGGTCGTAGTAGACGGGATCGCTCGTCGTAGCCCAGCCCTCCGCGTCGACCATCATAAGCCGTTCGTCCATCTTGACGTGGACGCCGGGGTCGGGACGCCCCCACGACTCTCCTTCGCGGAACACGAAGTGCACGGGTTCTCCAAGAGGATGGGAGAATACGACCTCCGCCGGGGTCACGCCGTCGGCCATCGTCTTCTGCCCCAGCCGCTTGAACGTGTAGCCGCCAAGGACGGCGTAGAGGGAGTCTTGCGAGAACACGTTCGGCGAGTCGCTGTCCGCGAACATCTTGAGGGCGCAGGGCATCGAGCCGGTCCATGGCGTCGTCTCGCCGAGGTCAAGGTTCACCTTGATGCATGCAGCCGCAACTTCCTTGCCCGTGTCGCATCCACAATCCTCACTGTTTTTATCGCACTCAGGAGGGTTCGTACGCAGATTCGCCCCACCGAATACGGCGAGCGGGGAGAGAAATGCCGCAAAAGCAAGCAACGGTATTGAGTATCGCGTCTTGTTCATCATATTCACCTGTTCTTGTATATGAGCTTTCCGTTCTGGTAGATTCGTGTCGAGTGGCAGACCGAGGTCTTCACGCCGCGCGCACGTATGAAGCGGATGGTGCAATGCCCGTTTTCGTCGAAGTCGTCCGCCGTCAGGGTCTTGGTGCGCGTACCGTCTTCGAACGTCACGCCCGAGACAAAGATCGACAGCGTAACCGTAGTCCCCTCCGGCACAGCTCCAAGGAGGAGCGAGACCTCGACAAGCTGGGAACCGTCGGGGTATGTGTCCGCGACGCGGTAGTACGTTCCGTTGTCGGCCCACATCGGCGTCACCTGCACGGCGTCGGATATCGCGCCGCCATCGTCAATGCGCGAGACAAGCCCGAGGTCGCGGTCGGCATGCGTGAGGAGCGAAAGCGTCACGCCACTTCCGACGACTTCCGCGCCCAGCTGAAGTTCGGCGTCGTGCTCGAGGACGTTGCGCGGCGAAAGCTCAGGGCAGGAGAGCGTCTGCTCCGCGTCAAGGAGGATCGCGGGATTGCGCTTCGGGAAGCGGGAGCGCACGACATCGACGAGAGCGTAGCCGACGTCGCTTCCAAAGAGCCCTTCGCGCGAAACCGTCACGAGATACATTCCCTGCGTCTCGAAGACATACGGCGTCGAGACAGACTCGGTCCAGTTCGTAACTGCGGCCCATGCGCCGCTGTTAGACGCCCTGCATATCGACACTTCGCTCTCCCCATCGTCGTGCGGCGCTATCTTGAGCGCATCGCCGGTTCGTATCACGATTGCATTCGTGGCGTATTCGCCGTCGAACACGTCGAAGTCCCTCCACGTTACGGCGAACGACTCGGCGAGCGACCGGTCGCGCAGGGATATCGTCGCGGTCCCGTCCTCGGGAAGCGGTATGTCGGCATAGAAGCCGTCGCCGATCGTCTTCACGGTGGCGAACACCGCGTTGGTGTCGGGATATTCGACTTCCACGTCCAGGATGTCGCGCCAGAGGTCGCGTCCTTCGATGCAGAGCGGCGACACGAGGCTTTCGAGCGGCAGTTCGTCAAGGGCGCTGGATTCCGCGGCGCGGTAGTCCTTCCAGTCGGGAACGCCGTTGCCGTCGACGTCCGGTCCGCCGAACGAAACGAAGCGAAGGTCGTAGACGGCAAGGAATGTGTTGACAGCCCAATTGTGCCAGACGAGGCGGAACTCGTGTTCGCCGGACGTGATCTCGGGCAGGAAGAAGAACGTGTCGGCGCTTGTCCCGTAGGACGCGGTGACGACCTGACGCGAGACGAAAAGTCCGTCGACGTAGAGAGAAAGATCGAATGTCGTCGACTTCGAGTAAAAGTTGTGCTGCCCGACGCAGACGGCAAGCGCGTCCGCGCCGCCGGCCGGAACCTCCAGGCTCCACGTAAGCGAACCCGCGCGTTCCGCCGCATATATCGTCCCGTCGGGATCGGTTCGCCACGTGCCGGTAGAGCCAGAAGCCGACGCCCCGCAGACGCGGTCGCCGATGTCCGCCTCTGTTCCCCATACCATATCGGCGACAAGCGGATTGCTGCGCGAATTGCGTATTTCAAAGAGGTCATCCACTCCGTCTCCGTCGGTGTCGGCGGCAAGCGGGTTTGTGCCTGCGCGCATCTCGTCGAGGTTCACAAGGCCGTCGCCGTCTGGGTCTGCGAGAGCATCGGGCGTGAACGGGTCAGTGCCGCTTAAAAGCTCCCATGCGTCGAGAAGTCCGTCGCCGTCTGTATCGGCCAGATGCGGGTCGGTGCCGGCATTGAACTCCGCGAGGTTGGAGAGCCCGTCGCCGTCGGGATCGAGCGCGGCGTCGGAGGCGTCTAGCGGATCGAGCCCGTTGTCGATTTCCCATGCATCGGGAAGCCCGTCGCCGTCAGTATCGGCGGAGGCGGGGTTCGTGCCGGACTCGTACTCTTCGAAGTCGGTGAGTCCGTCGCCGTCGAGATCGCCTGTCCCGTCGCGTCCGAGCGAGCCGAGGTTTCGCCACTCCCATTCGTCGGGAAGATCGTCGCCATCAGACGACAACCCTTCTGGGCGGGCGGTCGAAAACACGATATCGTCAGCATAACCGCCATCGCTTACGAGTTCCAGTGCCGTGAGCGTCTTAGATGTTCCCCGTAGCGAGAGTCCTTCGAACACAAGAACGCCATCAAGATACATGTCCCAAGTCATCGTGCCGAGATTGAACCGATACGTGCAGCGCACCCAGGCGTCTTCGGTGGCCGCAACCAATTCATTTGTCACAAATGAATAGCCGTCCGTGGCGACAGGATGCAGGTACTTATCAAAAGAATGCGACGCCTTGGCATCCGGCAGCATTTCGCTTTCGTCAAATCCCGATGGCGATGCTTTTTGATAGAGTTCCATCCAGACAACCCACGATTGCGTCTGAATGGCATGCGACGCACGCTTGGCAGACTGCGGCTCGTCGGTATCGGACGCAATGCACAGCGCACCTTGACCGGCGCGGACAAACCGGCTCTGCACCATTGCCGTGCCTTGCCCCTCCGTCGTCCATCCATTCTGGCCAGCGATGTCGCCCTCTTTCATCTGCGGCGGCTCGAACGCCTCTGTGAAAAAGATGCCCGTCGTCCAGTCGGACGAAAGCGGGTCCAGACCATTGCGCAGTTCCCACCAGTCGGGAAGACCGTCGCCGTCCGTGTCTATGCATGGAATGGTTGGATCGGTTCCCGCCCGCCATTCATCGAAATCGGAAAGGCCGTCGCCATCAAAGTCGCCTGTGCCGTCTCGCTCAAGCCCGCAAAAGTGCGTGAACTCCCATTCATCGGGGAGCGCGTCGCCATCCGATGAAAGCCCGAGGGGGCGCGCCGTCGCTATTAAAATGTCATCGACATAGCCTTCACCCCTGATTTCAAGGCCATGGAATGCGGCGGGCGTGCCGCGCAAAGCCAGCCCTTCCGCGACAAGCGCACCATCAATGTAAAAGTCCCAGGAACCATCTTCATAGCCGAGCCGATATGTCTGGCGCACCCATCGACCTGCCGGTATTGCGACTGACGTATTCGTAACAAATGAATAGCCGTCGCTCAAGACGGGGTGTCCTGAAATATCAAAGCAAGACATCGCAACGCCTTCAAGCGACTCGTACGAGAGACTTTCGCATCCAAGCGACGCAATGCTGTAGAAGTCGATCCAAACAACCTGCACATCGCTTGTCACGGCGAGGCTTGTCACAGCGTCCGCGCCAGAGGACACCGATTTGAAGTGCACCTCAAGGGAATTGTCGCCTTGATGCACCACATTCGTCTGCACCATCGCAGCATCAGGGACAGATGCATGCCAACCGTGCTGGGCGTCAATCGTACCGTTTGTAACAGTCGGTGGCTCAAACGTTTCCGTGAAGGCGAAGCTCTCGCCTGATTCGGCAACAAGTGGATTGCGCCCCCAGGCCAACTCAAGCGCGTCGTCTATCCCGTCGCCGTCGGTGTCTTTGAGATATGGCGACGTCCCATAAACGCGCAACTCCAACGCATCCGAAAGCCCGTCTGCGTCCGTATCGCGCGTCGCGTCAGAAGCAAGATAAAGGCGTGAAACGACTGGCGGCAAAGTCCAATCGATCCATCGAAAGGTGGTCGCCGCGCAAACGATCCTTTCCACATGCGTCCAAGGCGCATTCGTCGGAAGCCCATCGGCCGTATCTTGGGCGAAGATATCGGTCGTCCGCCCCTTGGCGAGTATCTCCAAATCGATCGTTCCATCGTCCGGCGAGACGGACATTGACCGAATGCGCGGCAAACCCGAATTGGGCGCGAGGCCTGGGACTCGCCCGAAAAGCCAGAAATCGAGCCCGACTTCGTCACCCGGCGCGAAAACAAGCGTGTCGCCGCGCACGGCGGTCATACCCGTTGGCATGCCGGTCGCAGGATCAACCCACCCGTCTTCGGCCGAAAAAAAGGCGTTCGTATAAGAATAGCCGGAAAGCGCAAGCCGATATAGCCGGTCGGAATATGGCCCGCCGTCACCCATGAAGTTGCCGGACAGAAACGAGGCGGGGGTCCCATCGCCAAACGGCATGAACGGCATGTCAACTGCAACATCCTCGTTTGAAACGATATTGACACCAAGAACTCCAGCCGCATCATCGGCTAAGAGCGTATAGTGCATCGCCATCCACAACATGAATGTGCACACATGCCCACTTATAGCCAAATATTTCATAATATGTATAAAGTTGATGTCTGGTCATATTATACCAAAAAGTCTGATCCCCTCGCAATAGCAAAACCATCCTGGATTATCCCCAGTTTTGGGAATATCCCATGGAGTTTTCATTTGGCTGTCTGCTTCTACTCGTTTCCAGCCTGACGCATTGCTGAAACTCTCGCCGCCCTGCCA
>JAZQBR010000063.1:0-3680 GCA_045545855.1 Kiritimatiellia bacterium
ACGACTACTACCAGCCCGAGGCGTACATACCCCAGACCGACACGTACATCGAAAAAGACGCGTCGATCAATGCCGAAATCGAGCGCTACCGCCTCGCGGCGACAAACGCGCTCATCGCCCGCAGAGACGTGATCGTCGTCGCCTCGGTAAGCTGCATCTACGGCCTTGGCGAGTCGGACGAATACCGCGACCTCGCCGTCACCGTGAGGCGCGGCGACCAGACGGGGCGCGGCCGCCTCGTCTCGGCCCTCGTCGAAGCGCAGTACGCCAGAAACGACTACGACTTCTCGCCCGGCGTCTTTCGCGTGCGCGGCGACATCGTCGACATATTCCCGGCCTATGAGACGAAGGCTCTGAGAGTCGAGTTCTTCGGCGACGAAGTCGACGCCATACGCGAGCTGGACCCCCTTACCGGCAAATGCGGCGTCGAAATGCCGGCCGCCGTCGTGACCCCGGCCAAACAGTTCGTGATGGGCAAAGACAAGTTCGAGGCCGCTTTTGGGCGCATCCGGGCAGAGCTTGCAGAACGGCTCGAGTTCTTCGCTTCGAAGCAGAAGCTGCTCGAGGCCCAGCGCCTGAGAGAGCGCACCGAGTACGACATCGAGATGATGCGCGAGCTAGGCTACTGCAACGACATAGAAAACTATTCGCGCCAGCTCACGGGCCGCGCGCCGGGCTCCGCGCCGGAGTGCCTTATCGATTACTTCCCGGACGACTTTCTGACGATCATCGACGAGAGCCACGTCTCGGTGCCGCAGATAAGGGCGATGTACAACGGCGACCAGGCGCGCAAGCAGAAGCTCGTCGACTACGGCTTTCGCCTGCCGAGCGCCAAGGACAACCGTCCCCTCAAGTTCGACGAGTTCAACGCCAAGGTCCGCCAGATCGTCTATTGCTCGGCGACGCCGGGCGAATACGAGTACGCCGAGGCGACGACCGTCGCAGAGCAGGTGATACGTCCGACAGGCCTTCTAGACCCTGTTATCGAGCTGAGGCCGCTCAAGAACCAGGTCGACGACCTCGTCGCCGAAATACGAAAGGTTGTGGAAGACGGCGACAGGGTTTTTGTTACGACCCTCACGAAGCGTTCTGCCGAGGATCTCTCGCAGTATCTGCACGAAGCCGGCGTGCGCGTCGAGTACCTGCACAGCGACATCGACGCGATAGAGCGCGTGGAGATACTCCACCGCCTGCGCAAGGGCGAGTTTGATGTTCTGGTTGGCATAAACCTGCTGAGAGAAGGCCTCGACCTGCCCGAGGTCGCCCTCGTCGCGATACTTGACGCGGATAAAGAGGGTTTCCTGCGCTCGACGACATCGCTCGTGCAGACTGCCGGGCGCACCGCGCGCCACGTGAAAGGGCGGGTGATACTCTACTGCGACCACAAGACGGACGCGATAAAGGACCTTTTGCGGATAACAAAGTCGCACCGCGAGAAGCAGATGGCCTACAATGCCGCGCACGGCATAACGCCAAAGTCGGTCAAGCGCGCGGTGAACGAGTCGACCTACGTGTTCAGGGCCGGGGCGGCGTCCGCCAAGGGCGCGCCTGCGGCAGGCCCGCGCGACGGCGCGGCGGCTGACGGCGCCGAGCTCGTCGCGGAGCTTACGCGCGAGATGCTCGAAGCGGCCGACAATCTCGAGTTCGAGCGCGCGGCCTATCTGCGCGATCAGATCAAGGCGCTCTCTACGGCCAATGCATCAAAAATTCCTTCTCCCCGCTGACGCGGTGTAGAACGAATTTTTGAGGTTGACTGTATGCGACATACTACGGCATCATATGCCTGGAAAATCGTAATGGAGACAATAGGAGATGGAAACGCTGCCAAAGGCATTGGATATGGACGCTTACGGACTGGCTGCGGATCGGCAAGAAACTCACCGATGCGATGCGCGACGGGTCAAGTGTGCCGACGAAGTACGCGTCGGAACTGGCGGACATGAAGCGGGACACGGCAAGTGCCTCGGCTGTGCGGAACATCCTCCGCTCGTTCGTTTCGGCAAGCGACAACGACTACCGTCTCCGCTGTGCGCCCGAGCGCTTCCGCACACGGGTGTTCCGCGACCTCTCGCAGGACTTCGGCGACATCGTCGCGGCCGCCGCGAAGATCGACCTGGACGACCTACCCGCCACGTTGCCTCGTGTCGGGCTTTTCGCTTCAGGTCGGGCAAGCATCCTTCCCTTGCGCCGGAACGCGATACGGAGAATGAAGGGTCAGCACCGTAAGCGAACTGACATTTCGCATTTTCCAGATATGCAACGTCTTGGTTTGACGGCGCTGCACGGTTTGTGGTAGACTTATTGGCGTGACAGGTGAAAGACTGTCCGATTCATCAATAAAAACCTCAACAAATGAAACAAGCCATGAACACCAAGACAACGATGAGATCCCTGCTCGCGGCGACCGCGTTCGGTGCGCTGATTCCCGCGGCATTCGCCGCGCCGTCCATTGAGATCACTGAGGTCCGACAGCGCTGGCCGTGGAACAACAAGGTGGACATCACATACAGCGTGAGCGAAGGGCAGGACGTTGCGAACGGGCTCTACGCGAAGGTCGAGTTCACCGTGACTGTCGGCGGAAATGCAACCGTAATCGACGGCAACACGCTTGGTGCGAGCGCCTCGGACGGCACGCACACCGTTACATGGAACGCACCCGCCGGGCTTCGCGCGACGGACGCCACGATGTCGGCGAAGCTCATCGCGCAGGGCGACGTCCCAAGCGGCAACGACTACATGATCATTGACCTCGTGAACGGAGGCGTATGGTTCGAGGGGCTCATGGGCGTGGGCGAGACTGGGCAGACCGCATCCAACGTGCGATACAACACCGATGAGTACAAAGACTCCAAGATGGTGCTGCGCAAGATTCCGAAGTGGGCAGACCGTGCGTCGCTCCCGAATGCGGCATCTCTTCCGAGCGGTGGCTACCCTACTGGCAATACAGACAACTCGTCCAACGACAATCTGACGTACCGCCAGTCGAAACGAGACTACTACATTGGCGTGTTCATGGTGACGGAGAAACAGTACAGGCGATATGCCTCGTACAGTGCCAACTCGACAAAGCCCGTGGGATGGGTGACATGGCAGGCGCTTCGGGGAGACACACCGCCGACGAATGCGCTGGCCAAGGTTGCGTCCGACACTGGAACGTTCCTCCAGCGCCTCGTCTATCTTGCCGGCAACAAATATGCCTTTGACCTGCCGACATTCCTGATGTCCGAGCTTGCCGTCCGCGCCGGCGGCATGAATGCTGGCAAGACGAATACGCTCACGTATTGGTACGGCGACACAGCAGACGCGGCTTACTGCAACACTACGGGAAGCCGTCAGGTCGTCGGCAACTATCCGGCAAATCCATGGGGGCTCTACGATGCCTGCGGGAACGGTCTGGAGTGGGTGCTGGACGATGCATACGACAAAATGCAGCAATTGGACCTTTTTGTTCCAAGATGTAACGGAACGACGAAGCGCGTAAAGCGAAACGGCGCCGCCGCAAGCCAGACCAGCGCAAGCAACGGGATGTACAAGGCGACCAGCAACGAGACCAATACGACGGACGAGAGTCATGAGTCCTGTGGTTTCCGAGTTGCCGTTGTCGTTGATTAATGCATTTACAAGGAGAAACGCTAATGAAGACGAAAAAGACTCATTAGCATCCCATTCGCTCACTGCAT
>JAZQBR010000064.1:0-19106 GCA_045545855.1 Kiritimatiellia bacterium
GCACCTCATCCAGTTCAACCGCTCGGCGAATATCCTGCTTGAAGGCTTCAGCATTCGCGAGTCTCCATTTTGGACGATTCACCTGTACCACAGCGAAAACGCCGTCCTGCGCAACCTCGATGTCTACGCGCACGGGCACAACAATGACGGCGTCGACGTAGAGATGACCCGCAACGTCATAATCGAAAGATGCTCCTTTGATCAGGGCGATGACGCCGTCGTGCTCAAGGCCGGACGCAATCAGGACGCATGGGCTTTGGCCCGACCGACCGAGAATGTGGTAGTGCGCGACTGCAAGGTCCGGGACGGTCATGTTCTTCTCGGCGTCGGTAGCGAGCTTTCAGGCGGCGTCAGAAACGTCTACATGCACGACTGCCACATGAAGGGCGATATTCGCAACGTCTTTTATGTCAAGACGAACGAGCGCCGCGGCGGAACCGTAGAGAACATATACATGAAGGACTGCACGGCCGAGTCGCGCGGCAAGAAGCCGCCGGAGGGTGTAGTGAATATCCAGACAGACGTTCTATATCAGTGGCGAAAGCTGCCGACATACGAGGTCAGGCCTACAAAGATTCGCAACCTTGTCGCCGAGAACGTGAGCTGCGACACGGCGCGTTATCTTCTCTATGTCTGCGGTGACGCGAGAGAGCCGGTAGACGGCGTGAGGCTGAAGAATGTGACATGTGTGACGACGCTTGCTGAGAGGCCTGTCGACGTCATGAACGCGCGCGGCGTCTTCATCGATGGCGCGGCTGTCGATTCGCGCTCCGGCAAGGCCCCTAGCCACTGAGCACCCCGTTCGACGAACTTTCAACTTAAACACAAGGAAGCATATCATATGATGACCAAGAAAGAACTGCATGACGAATTCTGGCTCCTGACGAAGGGGATTTTGCAGGATTCTCGCATAGACGCTGACGAGGCTCTGGTAGTAAAGCGCTGGTTTGAAGAGCACCAGACCGGTGGCGAGTTCAGTATGGCGATAGAGAAGCTGGAACGCTTTCTCGCCGATTCGTACGTCGACCGCTTTGAGTCCAAAGAGCTTGTCAACTCTTTGGGGAACGTGCTGCGCGAACTCAACAAAGCCGAATGACCGAATAGGATGCGCACCATGAATATAGACGAACGCTGTGTTGAATATGCCGAGGAGATGAAGATCTGCGGCTACTGCGCCGAGGGTGAATACCTCGCCGCGTATGGCATCAAGATCGCAGAACTGCCTGCGACCAAGCTATATCTTTTCAAGGAGCAAAGCCACCGGGGGCGCGTGATTGTGGCTTCTAAGCTCCATGTGAGTGAGATTACCTCGCTGACCGACAGGGAGCGTGACGCTTTCTTTGCCGATGTGAACCGTGTCGCGAAGGCGTTGCACGCCGTGTTCCAGCCGGCCAAGATCAACTATGGCGCGTATGGCGACACGGGTCACCATCTGCACTTTCATCTCGTGCCGAAGTATTCGGACGACGAGTTCGAGTGGGGCGGCGTCTTTGCAATGAATCCGAAGCGCAAGTTTCTCGATGAAGCCGGGTACGCCAGGCTCGTAGCCGCCATAGAGGCAGCGCTCTAGCGCATCCCGGCCGCGAAAGACGGTCAAATACCCACTTGACCGCGGCTATGTATATAGTGTATACTATAAATGTTTTCTGAACAATTCAAAGAGCAGGAGGTAAACAGATGAGCGATGCAAAACCGACCTTGGTAGTGCTGGCTGCGGGCATGGGGTCTCGCTACGGCGGGCTCAAGCAGGTTGACCCTGTCGGGCCGTCCGGCGAGGCGATACTCGACTACTCCGTCTTCGACGCGGTGCGCGCCGGCTTTGGCAAGGTGGTCTTCATTATCCGCAAGGACTTCGAGGCCGAGTTCAAGGAGAAAGTCGGCCGCAAGTACGAGGGGTTGGTGCCGGTCGACTACTGTTATCAGGACATTAACGATTTGCCGGAGCCTTACAAGGTGCCCGAGGGTCGCGCGAAGCCGTGGGGCACTGCGCACGCGACCCGTGCGGCGCGCAAAGTCGTGAAAGAGCCTTTTGCCGTCATCAACGCCGATGATTTCTACGGGCGCGACGCCTTCGCGAAGCTCGGCGCGTTTCTCGCCGCCGCCAAGCCTATGGATTTTGCGATGGTCGGCTACAGGCTGGATCTTACGCTCTCCGAGAACGGCTCGGTCGCGCGCGGCATATGCACGGTCGGGGCTGACGGCTCGCTTCAGGCGGTAACAGAGATGACGAAGCTCGTAAAGGCCGGCGATGCCGCAGAGAATCGCGAAGACCCCGCCCAGCCTGTCAAGGTGCCTCTTGACGCCCGCGTCTCGATGAACCTATGGGGGTTCACGCCTGAACTCTTCGCCGAGCTCGAAGAGCGCTTCCCGAAGTGGCTTGCCGTCAACGGGGCAAAGGAGAAGAGTGAGTGGTACATACCTTTCGTGGTCGATGAGCTGATACACGAGGGCAAGGCGACATGCAAGGTGCTGCCTACCGACTCCAGCTGGTTTGGCGTCACTTATCGCGAAGACAAGCCGTACGTCATGGCCGAGATAAAGAAGCTGGTAGACGCCGGCGAGTATCCGTCTAAGCTGTTCTGAACAAATCCGCAAAAGGCAGAAGGGGTAAGCAAAATGTCAAACCGCACATATACCGACGAAGAGCTGCGCGCCGTGCTCGCGGGCTTCGGGTTGAATAACGTGGTCTCGGTCGCCCGCTATGGCTCCGGCCACATCAACGACACGTTCAAGGCTGTGGACTCGAACGGCACGAGTTACGTGTTGCAGCGCATCAACACTGATATCTTTCCAGACCCTGACGCGATGATGGAAAATATCCGCCGCGTCACGGAGCACATTCGCACGAAGGGCGGCCGTTCGCTCGAGGTCCTCGGCTACAGCAACCCGTGGCGCCTCTATGCGTTCATCACCGGCGCGCGCACCGTGGATCTTATCGAGGACGCGAAGCAGGCGTATCTCGCGGCCAACGCCTTCGCGCAGTTTCAGAACGCGCTTGCCGATTTGCCGGCGCCGCGCCTTCACGAGATATTGCCGAAGTTCCACAACACGGTCAACCGTCTGGCGCTTCTCGACGAGGCGGCCAAGGCAGACGTCAAGGGGCGCCTCGCCTCGGTGTCTCGCGAGATGGACTTTGTGAACGCGCGCCGCGAAGAGGCCGGGCGTATCGTCGTGGCGATGGCTTCGGGCGAGATACCCGAGCGCATCACCCACAACGACACCAAGATAAACAACGTGATGCTAGACGATGTCACCCAGGAGGGCGTCGCGGTCATCGACCTCGATACGACAATGCCCGGCTCGGCGCTCTACGATTTTGGCGACATGGTGCGCACGTCGACGGCGGCGGCGGCCGAGGATGAGAAGGACCTTTCGAAGGTGTTCTCGCGCAAGGAGTACTTTGAAGCTCTGGTCAAAGGCTATCTAAAGGACGCCAAGTTCCTGAACGCCGCCGAGCTTGACGCGCTCGCGTTCTCCGGCAGACTTATTACGCTGACGATTGGCATCAGGTTCTTGACCGACTATCTCGCCGGCGACACATACTTCAGAACCGCCTACGAAGACCACAATCTCGTCAGGTGCCGCACCCAGCTCAAGATGGTCGAGTCGATGGAGCAGCAGCGCGACGAATACGAGCGAATAGTGCGCGAGGCCGCCCGCTGAGCGCTTGGACGGCAGGGGGTCTTTGCCAATGGCGGGAATACGGCAGATACCGTTCGAGCTGTCGCGAAACAGCAGCGAAAGTCTGACCGACCAGATGGTCGCGGGCTTTCGTTTCGCTATATCTTCGGGCTACTATTCGCCTGGCGAGATGCTGCCGCCGCTGAGAACGATAGCCGACATCCTCGGCGTGAGCATGATAGTCTCGCGCACGGCGATGAGCCGCCTTGTGGACGAGGGCCTTGTGCAACCCCACCCCGGGCGCGGCAGCGAGGTGATCGGCGCTGCCGCCTGGCGCGGGCATGTGCTTTTTGTCGTCCCTGACAGAAACGACAGCTATCACGTCAGCATAGTCTGCGATGTGCTGCGGCGCCGGCTTCTCGCCGCCGGCTACTTTTTCAATCAGATCACCGTCACCAGGGGACGGGACGGAGTCTACGATTTGAGCCAGCTGAAGCTGCAGCTTAAGGATCCCAATGTTTTCGTGGTCGAGATGTTTGCCGTCCCCGAGATATCGCGTGCGGTTGTCGCGGCGGGAGTAAGGTCGCTTGTCATCGCGCGCGGGCGCGGCGAGCCGTACCGCGGCGCGCAAGTCGTCCGCTTCGATCCCGGCGCTGCCGTCCCTGAATTCGTGGCTCGGTGCGTCTCCTCGCGCGTAAGGAGCGTCTTGCAGATCGGCTTCGAGTATGGCGCGGCAGATGCGTCTGTCGCGCTCGACGAGGCCGGTATTTCGGTCGATACAGTTTGTGTCGCGCCGCCAGGTTCTCAAGACGGTGTGATAGCGACCGTGAAACGCGCTACACTCGATTTCTTCGATAAGTTTTTCGCCAAAAAGACGATGCTTCCGGATCTCATATACTTCACCGACGACCATGCCGCCGAGGCGGGGTTTCTTGCGCTCGCCCTCAGATCGGTTGAGGTTCCGCGAGACGTGCGCGTAGTGTCGTGGTCCAACAAGGGTCTGGCGCCTGTTTATGCGAAATCTGTCGCCCGCATGGAGGTGGACCCTTTCGCGAACGGCGAAGCCCTCGCGAAGTGCATACTCGGCCAGATGGCGGGGCGCGGGCGCAAAGCCCTGCCGGCATTCGAGGCGTACTACATTGACGGCGAGACATTTCCCGTAAAACAAACAATAAAACCAAAAAGAAGGGGGTAAGAAACAAATGGAAATCGTAATCTGCAAGACCAAGGAGGATGCCAGCCGCCGTGCGGCCGAGCTTATCACCGCGGCCGTTAAAAAGAACCCGAAGACCGTTCTCGGGCTTGCGACAGGCTCTACGCCCGTTCTCATGTACAACGAGATGGCCAAGGCCGTGAAGGCGAAGAAGGTTTCGTACAAGCAGGTCAAGAGCTGGAACCTTGACGAGTACGTCGGGCTCGCCGGTACGCACGAACAGAGCTATCGCTACTTTATGAACAAGAACCTGTTCGAGAAGATTGATATCAAGCTCGCGAACACCCATGTGCTCAACGGTCTCGCCAAAGACTTCACCAAGGAGTGTTCGGCGTACGAAGCGGCAATCAAGAAGGCCGGTGGTATCGATATTCAGGTTCTCGGCATCGGCTCTGACGGTCATATCGCCTTCAACGAGCCCGGCACATCGCTCTCGAGCCGCACAAACGTCGTCTATCTTACGCCGTCGACGATCAAAGACAACGCCCGTTTGTTCTTCAAAGGCAAGGAAGACGAGGTCCCGACCCGTGCGCTTTCGATGGGCGTCGGTACTATCTGCGAGGCGAAGAAAATCATCCTTCTCGCGTTTGGCAAGGGCAAGGCCGACGCGGTCAAGGGTATGGTCGAAGGCGGTATAACCCAATTCTGCACTGCGTCGGCTCTTCAGATGCACCCTGACGCGTGGGTTTTCTGTGACGAAGAGGCCGCTTCAAAGCTCAAGCTCAAGAAGTACTACGCCTGGCGCAGCGAGACTGTCATGAAGGGTTGAGGCGATACGCCTTGGCCAAATTGGAAGCAAACAAAAAAGGAAACAACAACAATGAAGTATATCTGCAAAGTCTGCGGCCATGTCTACGACCCGGCCGACAACAACAATATCGCGTTTGAGGATCTGCCCGAAGACTGGACCTGCCCAGTCTGTGGCGTCGGCAAAGATCAGTTCGAAGCCCAGTGACGGCTTTACAGCCGAGCGCGCATGAAGACGCTGTATTTGTACGGTCCACCCGCCTGCGGCAAGACGACCCTCGCGAAGAGGCTCGCTTGCGAGTTCGGGCGGCCGTACATTGATTTGGACGAAGAAATCGAGCGAAGGGCCGGCCGGTCAATCCCCGAGATTTTTGTCAATGAAGGAGAAGCGTCCTTCAGGCGCGCCGAAAGCGCGGTGCTTCGCGAGGCTTCGGCCCCGATTGTCGCGCTTGGCGGCGGCGCTCTTCTCGACCCTGCCAATCGCGCATGGGCCGAAGAGCATGGTTTCGTCGCCGTGATTGACATTGATGACGAAACTGTCGCGCGGCGCATAGAGGCGGCGAAGGGGACGAGGCCTCTAGGCAACAAACTGGCGGAGCGCCGCGCGCACTATGCGTCATTCCCCCACCACATCGACGCTGACGCGCGAGTTGTTCTGCCGCGTCCGTTGCGCGGGGCTGTGACGCCGCCTCCCTCCAAGTCGCACTTGCACAGACTTCTTATTGCCGACTTTCTCGCTGGCGGTGCCGAGCCTGACATTGGTGCCGGGGGCGCGCCGTGCGCCGACATAGAGGCGACGCGTCGCTGTATAAGGGCGCTCGTCGCCGCGAAGAGCTCCAACGCCGCAAATGTAACGCTGGATGTCGGCGAAAGCGGTTCAACACTGCGCTTCTTCGCCCCGATTGCGGCTGCACTCGGTCTGAAGGCCGCTTTTCTGCGTCGCGGGCGTCTCGCCGAGCGCCCGATGATTGAATACGAAACGATTTCGCCCGGTCTGCACGAGCTAAGGGGTGACGTTTCGTCGCAGTTCGTGACGGGGCTTCTGTTCGCCCTGCCGCTTTTGGACGGCGACTCTGAGATTCGCTTCACGACGCCTCTGCAGTCCCGAGGCTATGTCGATATGACGCTTGACGTGATACGAGGCTATGGTATAGTCGCAGATGAACGCGACGGCGGCTTCTTCGTGCCCGGCTGCCAAATCTATCGCCGCCCGGCCTCGGGCGTGCCGACGCCAGAAGCGGACTGGTCGGGCGCCGCATTTTGGTTTGCCGCGAACGCTCTCGGCAGCGAGCTTTCGATAATGGGGCTCAACCCCGATTCCCGCCAGCCCGACCGCACCATCGCGGCTCTCATCGACGCCGTGAAACGCGGCGGGACGGTTGACGTCTCGCCGTGCCCCGACAATTATCCGGCGCTCGCCGCAGTCGATTTCGCGCTGGGCCGCAAGGCGAAATTCACCGGTACGGAGAGATTGCGTCTGAAAGAGAGCGACAGGCTGGCTGCGATGGAGGCCGTCTTTCAGAGTCCGAACGACGTCGACCCTCGCGGCGACCATAGAATAGCCATGGCGGCGGCGGTATTGGCTACCGCCTCCGATTCGCCGACGATAATACATTCCGCGAGCTGTGTCGCGAAGTCTTACCCCGGCTTCTGGGACGAGTTCGCCATGGATCTTTATGCGGTTACGGGCTGGCCGCTCGCGAAGACCCGCAGCCCCGAGATACACAATGCAGCGCATGCCGCAGCGGGGCGAAAGGCCGAGATGGTAAGCTGGCCCGCCGAAACGATAGACGAGGCGCTAGAACTCGCCGCGCGGTGCGGAGCCAAGGGCATGGCGGTTACGATACCCCACAAAGAGGCTGTAATGGAGCGCCTCGACGAGATAGACGACGCCGCGCGCGAGATTGGCGCCGTCAATACGGTGGTTTTTCGCGATGGACGCAAGATAGGCTACAACACCGACGAAGAAGGGTTCGCCGAGGCCATTCTTGCGTTTGCCGGGCGTGCCGATCTGAAGGGGGTGAGAGCGGCGCTTCTCGGCGCCGGCGGCGCTGCAAAGGCCGTCCGCCACGCGCTCGTGCGCCTCGGTGCCGAGGTCGAGGTGTTTCACAGGCGGCCGCTTGCGCCTGGCTTCTCGCTCGTCGTGAATGCGACGCCGGTGGACCCGGTCCCGGAATATGCCTTTTGCGGCTCGGAAATGGTCTATGACCTAAGGTACGAGCCGCCTGAAACGCCGCTCATGGCTCGCGCTCGAGCGGCAGGGTGCAGAGTGGAGAACGGCTTTTCAATGCTTAAGGCGCAGGCGAGACTTCAGATGGAGCACTTTCTCGCCTAGGCGGACATCCCGCCACCGGGCGCGTATGCGAACTTTTAAAAGACAACCGAGGTGGAGCCGAACTGATGACAAATCCAGTATATACAACCGAGAACGAATGCCAAGACTGCTACAAATGTGTTAGACACTGTCCGGTCAAGGCGATACGCATCGTCGGTGGCAAGGCCAGTGTCATACCCGAGGCCTGTGTCGCTTGTGGCGAATGCGTCAAGGTGTGTCCGGCGCACGCTAAAAAGATAAGAAGCGATCTCGCCAGACTCAAGGAGCTTCTTTCGTCGGGCGAGGCGCTGTATGCGTCCGTCGCGCCCAGCTTCACAGGGTATTTCAAGGGCGTTACGATAGGCCAGATCGCCGGCGCGCTGAAGCGCATCGGCTTCGCCGGAGTGAGCGAGACCGCCCATGGTGCCGAGTCGGTGAGCGCGCATGTCGCGAAGCTCCTCGACGCTGCGAACGAACCGCTCATCATATCCTCGGCGTGTCCGGCGGCTGTAGATATGGTCAGAAAATACCTGCCCGGTTATGCAGCCTTTATTTCTCCGCTTCCGTCGCCTGTGCGTGCCCACTGCAGGCTCATCAAGGAGAAGTACGGCTCTAAAGCCAAGGTCGTTTTCTTCGGACCGTGCGCCGCGAAGAAGAACGAGTCCGACGCCCACCCTGACGAGCTGGCGCTTGCCGTCATATTCCCGGCGCTGGAGCAGCTGCTGGCGGAGAAGGGGGCGAAATTTGGCGAAGAGGCCGAGCTCGCCCTCGGCCCGGCTGAAGAAGGACGCTTCTATTCTGTCGAAGGCGGCATGAATGATACTCTTCGCGACGGGCGCACCGATGTCAGGTACCTGTCGGTTTCGGGGCTCGAAGATTTTCGCCGGCTGCTTGAAGACTTCGACCCGGCGGACTTCAAGTTGCATCCTGAAAAGTACACGCGAAAGATTTTCGTCGAGGTCCTCGCGTGTTCCGGCGGCTGCGTGAACGGGCCCGCCATGCCGTCCGGCGCGTCTGGGCTGGCGACGCTGTTCGCGACGGATGCCACAGCGCCTATAAGAGCGTCGACCAGCAGGTGTTTCTCGCACTGCGGCGTGTCGACCTATCCGCCTGCGGCTCTAGACGAGCCGGAACCCGACGAGGACGCGATTGCCGGGGCTCTTGAGCGGGTCGGCAAGCTTACCAAGGCCGACGAGCTCAACTGCGGCGCGTGCGGCTACTCTACGTGCCGCGAGTTCGCCAAGGCGCTTATAGTCGGCAAGGCCGAGGAGGCGATGTGCCATACGTACCTGAAGAAGAACTTCCAGCGGACATCGAACGCGCTTATAAGGTACATCCCGGCCGGTGTGGTCATAGTTGACGCCAAGGGCGGCATAGTGGAGTGCAACAAACTCTATGCGGAGATGGCGGGGGCTCTTTCAGAATACGAAGTGTTGGGCAATCTAGATGGACTCTTCGTCGACTCTTTCATGCCGGAGTTTGTTGAACTGTTCCGCGGGGCGGTCGAGCACGGCAGCGAAATCGTCAAATACCGCCAGCCCTGGAACGGGCGAATCGTGACTGTTAGCGTATTCCCGATAAGCCGCGGCGAATTCGCCGGCGCAGTTGTTCAGGACGTGACCAAGAACGAGGGCCGCAGAGAGGAGATCGCCGCCAAGGCGCGCGATGTCATACGAAAGAACGTCTACACCGTCCAGCAAGTCGCTCGCCTTTTCGGCGAGCACATTGCCGAGACGGAGATTATGCTGAACGAGATAGCCGGCGCCTACGAGTCGCAGACGATTGGCAAGCGCCTGCGCGAGGGTAATAGCGAGGAATACCTGAATGGCTGACGATCTTTTTATCGAGATGGAGGCCGCCCAGTATACGAAGACAGGGCAGGGGGCCTGCGGCGACGATGTGCGTTTCATGACCGTCGAGAAGGAGAATCGCCATCTTGTGGCGCTCTCAGACGGGCTTGGCAGCGGCGTGAAAGCGAATGTGCTCGCGACGATGACCACTTCAATGGCCATCAAATTTTTGGAGTCCAACATCCCGATGCTTGAGGCGGTCGAAATCATAATGGACTCGCTCCCGATCTGTGAGGTGCGCAAGATCGGCTATGCGACGTTTTCGCTTTTCGACTTTAGACTGGGCGGCAAGGCGAGAATTAGCGAGATGGGCAACCCGGGCTACATCCACCTGCGCGGAACCGACGAAGTGCCGCCGTTGAAGGATGTCGAGGTCGCTTCGGTGCACTGGCCCGACCGCGAAGTTAGAGAGTGCGAGGCCGACTTCCAGGCGGGCGACCGCATTATAATGTGTTCGGACGGCGTGACCCAGTCGGGCTTAGGCGTCAGAAAGGACATGAAATTCGGCTGGCGGCGCTCGGGCGTCTTGAAATTCGCCAGGGAGCACATTATGCGAGACCCCGAAATTTCTGCACGCGACCTTAGCGCGGCAATTGCGCGCGAAGCGCTGAACATAACGCCTGGCGGTTGCAAAGACGATATAAGCTGTGTCGTCGTCTATCTGCGCCATCCGCGCGTGATGCGCGTCCTGACCGGGCCGCCCTACTACAAGGAGCATGACGCCGAGTATGCCAGAAAGGCGCTTCTTGGGCCCGAGCACGTTGTCGCATGCGGCGGAACCACCGCGAATATTCTGGAGCGCGAACTGGGCGTGAAAGTCAAAGTGAACCTGCGCGACATGAAAACAGCCGGCGGCCTGCCGCCCGTAGGCACCATGCCGGGGATTGGTATCGCCACGGAGGGCATTCTAACGCTCGGGCGCGTTCTCTCGGCGCTTGAGCAGATGCGCCCGCCCGAGAGAGAGCCCGCCGCCGCGCGTGCGATACTCGAGCGCATCATGCGGCACGACCGTATCGAGTTTGTGATCGGTACGAAGGTGAACGAGTCCCATCAAGACCCGAACATTCCCCAGGACTTGGAGCTGAGGCGCAGCGTCGTCAAACGTATGGCCGCCGCCCTGGAGAAGAACTACAGAAAGCAGGTCGTTATAGACTACTATTGATGAGGCCCGGTGTTATGGGCCGGGCCAAGCGACAAACATTATAGTATGCATTATACATAAGAAAGTACAAAATGAAGACACTTGCTGCACTGGCGCTCTCAGCCGCTTCTTTCGGGCTTTCGGCCGCCGAATTGGATCTCGCGGGCACATGGTCCCTCGCCGACATGAGCGACGATGCCGCGCCCGCGCTCGAGGCCGTCGTGCCGGGCGGCGTGCACGACGCGCTTCTCAAGGCCGGGCGCATCCCCGACATCTACTGGGGCGCGAACGAGACGAACGCGCTCTGGGTCGGTCGCCACGACTGGCTCTTCACTCGCCATTTCGAGGTCCCGCGCGATATCTTGGCTAGCAGCGAGCTCGTGCTTCGGCTCGAGGACTGCGACGCGTTCGCGCGTGTCAGCATCAACGGCGTGGAGGTTGGCGAGACGACGGATCGCTTTCAGCGCTACACCTTCGATGTCAAGAAAGCGCTCAAGCCCGGCGAGAATATTCTGGAGTTGGCGTTCCGCTCGCCCGAAAAAGCGGCTGACGAACGCCGCGAGAAGGCTGGCAGGGCCTACCCGATGTCAAATGTGATGTGGGCGAAGAATCAGGCTCTTGTGAGAAAGCCTGCGTGCCACGCCGGTTGGGACTGGGGCCCGTCGGTGCAGTCGATAGGTCCGTGCGGCACTGTGAAAATCATAGCCTCGAATGCTCCGCGTGTCGAGTACATATACACGACCCAGCAGTTCAACGACGACCTCTCCCACTGCACGCTGACGGTGTTCGCAGACCTCTCGGACGGCAACCGTGTCACGACGGCCATCGAAATCGACAACCCTCCGCTATGGTGGCCTAACGGGGCCGGAGAGCAGCGCTTCTATACTTTCACCGTCAATATCGCCGGTGCGGATTACACGCGCCGCATTGGCCTCAGAAAGCTAGAGGTACTCAACGAGCGCACCGTTTCGCCGGACGGCAAAGACGAACTCTCGCTCGTCTTCAAGGTGAACAACCGCCGCATATTCATGAAGGGGGCCAATTGGATACCTTGCGACGCCTACGAGTCGCGTCAGACGCCCGAGCGCTACCGAGAGCTTCTTTCGAGCGCCAAGGCGGCCAACATGAACATGATTCGCCTCTGGGGCGGCGGCCAGTACGAGAAGGATTGTTTTTACGACATGTGCGACGAGATGGGTCTGCTCGTCTGGCACGACATGATGCACGCCTGCGCCGTGTATCCGGCCGAAGGATGGTTCCTGGACGAGTTGCGCGCTGAGCTCGCCCACCAGTTGCGCCGCCTTAGAGATCACGCGTCGATAGCGATGTGGTGCGGCGACAACGAGTGTCTCGGCGCGATCGGCTGGTTCGAGGAGACTCGTGCCGACAAGGCCTTCTACCGCAGCGCTTGGATCGCGCGCTCAAAGATGCAGGGCGAGATGGTCGCGATGTACGACCCGGCGCGCACGTACTGGCCCAGCTCCCCCTGCTGCGGGCCCGGCGACTTTGGCGACGCCTGGAAGGACGATTCGAAAGGCGACATGCACAACTGGGATGTGTGGCACGAGAACGCCCCGTTCTCGCGCTACTACGACTACCGGCCGAGATTCTGCTCGGAGTTCGGCTACCAGTCGTTTTCTTCGCCCGGGGTCGCCGCCGGATTCTCCAACGGACCGGGTGATGACTTCGAGTGGCACCAGAAGAACGACGGCGGCAACCGCCGCATACGCGAGACAATGCTCAGGTACTTCGGGCGCGCGAAGGACTTTGACAGCGAATTGATGCTTTCGCAGTTCCAGCAGGCGATGGCCATCCAGACTGCGGTCGAGGCGTGGCGCGCCGAGATGCCGCGCTGCATGGGCACGCTCTTCTGGCAGTTTAACGACAACTGGCCTGTCGCGAGCTGGTCTTCAATCGAATATGGCGGCAAGTGGAAGCCTCTTCACTATCTGGCGAGACGCTTCTTCGCGCCGGTGCATGTCGCCGCCGCGCCCGACGGCTCGATAACGGGCGTGAACGACACGCCCGCGGCGGTCGACGGCGAGCTCACGGTTGAACATTGGGCCTATGACGGCAGACGCCCGCTCATGTCGGCGACGAGCGCCGTGGCGCTCGCTCCCGGCGCGGCTACGAAGATAGGGGCGTTTCCGGTCGACAACGCCGCGCGCGCAAGAGGCTCGTTTGTTGTCGTGCGCCTGAAGACTGCGTCCGGCGAGGCCCGGAGCGAATGGCATTTCTCCAAATACCGCGATGTTCCGCTTGCGGACGCGAAAATAAGGGCGAGCGTTCAAGGCCGCAACGTCACGCTTTCGACCGATCGCCCAGCGTTTTTCGTCTGGGTCGACGTGCGGGACGCGAAGGGCGAGTTTACCGACAACTGCCTTACGCTTCTTCCGGGCAGGCCGGTTGTTGTCTCGTTCGCCGGCGAGTTTGATGCGTCGGCGCTGAAGGTAATCTCTCTCGCCGACACTCTGGCAAAACCGCGCCTCTCCCGCGTCAGACTTGGCGGCGAGACGAAGGACGGCCGCCCCTCGAAGCGCTGGCGCGGCTTCAATCTGACTGATATGCTCTCAATCGACTACAATAAGGACGGCGGCTTTAGCGAGCAGGATTTCCAGATGATTGCCGATTGGGGCTTCAACTTCGTGCGTCTGCCGCTCGACTACCGCTATTTCTGGCACGCAACCAGCGGACCCGACGAGGTTCAGCTCGCGAAACTCGACCAGGCTGTCGAGTGGGGGCGCAGGTACGGCGTGCATGTCCAGCTGTGCCTGCACCGGATACCCGGCTACACGTCGGGCGTACCCAAGGAGGAGCGCGACCTCTTCAGCGACAAGTCCGCCCAAGACGAGGCGTGCGCCGTGTGGCGCGTCCTCGCCGGCCGCTACAAGGGCGTCTCGAACGAGATTCTTTCATTCAACCTGTTCAACGAGCCGGAGTATATAAAAGAGAAGAAGTATGCTCCTGTCGCGAAGCTGCTTCTGGCCGCTATACGCGAGGCGGACCCCGACCGCTTTGTCGTTGCCGACGCGTTGGGCTACGGGCGCATAGCCCCCAATACTCTGCTCGGCGAAAAGTCTCTCGGTTTCGGCTGGCACTGCTACGACCCGTTCTTTGTCACCCACTACCAGACGCCCTGGAACAATCCCTCGAGCGTCAAGGAGCCGCCGCGCTGGCCGGTCGACTCGACCGACCCCCGCGAATGGCTTATCAAGGATATCTACACTTCGAAAGGCTGGGATGAAGCCGTTGCGGCGGGGGCGTTTGTCTATGTCGGCGAGTTTGGCGTATGGCGCAAGACAAAGCACTCGATTGCTCTCTCGCTTATGCAAGACCAGCTCAGACTTTGGCAGGAGCTCAACGTCGGCTGGGCGCTGTGGAATCTGAGGGGCGACTTCGGTGTTCTCGACTCCGGCCGGGAGGATGTCGACTACGAGGAATTCAGAGGCCACAAACTCGACCGCGCGATGCTGGAGCTCCTTCGCAGCCATTGACAAACCTGTAGCGTTTCTGTGCGGGATATGATATAATACGCGGCACTATGAAACTTCTAGAAGAACTGAAGGCGAGAGGACTGGTCGAGGCTTTGACAGACCCTGAGATTGAGAAGGCCATGGAAAAGCCCATGACCGTTTATTGCGGTTTCGATCCTTCCGCGCGCAGTCTCCAAGCCGGGAATTTGGTCTCCATCATGGTATTGCGGCGCTTTCAGCTGGCGGGGCACAAAGTGATAGCCCTCGTTGGCGGGGCGACCGGGCTCATAGGCGACCCGAGCGGCAAGTCGGCCGAGCGCAACATGCTTACAGTCGAGCAGGTCGCCGAGAACAAGAAGGGCATACGCGAGAACCTCGCGCGCATTCTTGATTTTGACGGTCCCAACGCCGCGACGCTTGTCGACAACTACGATTGGTACAAAGGCACGAGCGCAATCGAGTTTTTGAGGGATATAGCGATAAACTTTCGCGTACCGCAGATGCTCGCGAAAGAGAGCGTCAAGAAGCGTCTGGAGGCGAGCGAGGGCGCGCTGACTTTCACAGAGTTTTCCTATCAGATTCTGCAGGGCAACGATTTTCTGCATCTCTACGACAACTACGGCTGCACCCTTGAAGTGGGCGGCGCAGACCAGTGGGGCAACATTACCGCCGGCACCGACCTTGTGCATCGCATGCGTGGCAAGACGGCTTACGGTTTGACATTCCCGTTGCTTCTCGACTCCGCCGGGCGCAAGTTCGGCAAATCAGAGGGCAATGCGCTTTTCCTGAACGGCGAGATGACGTCGGTATACGACTGGTACCAGTACTTTCTGCGGGCGGCCGACAAGGATGTGATTCGCTACCTGAAGGTCTTTTCGATGCGGCCGCTTGACGAAATCGCCGAGCTTGAGCGCCAAATGAAGGCCAGCCCCGAATCTCGCATACCGCAGAAAGCGCTTGCCGAGGAGCTTACGCGTCTGGTGCATGGCGAAGCCGGTCTGAACACAGCCCTTGGCGCGACGCAGACGCTTTTCGGCGGCGACCTGGCCGGCAAAAGCGCCGATGAGCTCGAGGCGATATTCAAGGATGTGAAGTCGGCCGAGATGGCGGCCGCCGACATTGCCGGCAAGCCCGTATACGCGGTCGCCGCGGCAGCCGGGATGTTCAAGTCGAACGGCGAAGCCAGACGGATGGCGGCGCAGGGCGGCCTCTCGCTCAATGGCGTCAAGGTCGACGACAAGCGCGTGTTCGCCGCAGACGACATGATTGACGGCCGCGTGGCGATATTGCGGCAGGGCAGGAAGAACAACTTCCTTCTCAAGTCGCGCTGAGGCTTGGCCAAAGTGAGAGCGATTGAAAGATACGTATTCGGTTCTTTTCTGTCGAGCTTTCTGCTCGCGTTTTTGGTGCTCAGTTTCGTGTTGACGATCAGCCTCCTGGTGCAGATCGTCGGCTATATTATCGACGGCATGCCGGCGGCGCTGATAGGCAGATTCGCGGCGGTGGGCTTTCCCGAAACGTTGCAGTGGACGATACCGCTGGCGCTGCTGGTGTCGAGCGTGCTGGTCTTCTCCCGCCTCTCGGCCGACAGCGAGATTGCGGCGATGCGCGCTTGCGGCATCAATCTGCTGACGATCATGAAGTGGCCGGTCGTGTTTGCGCTGGCGGCGTCGGCGCTTTGCGCGTGGATTAACAACGAGATTGTTCCGCGCGGCCACGAGGTGCGCCGCACTCTCGCCTCGAAGCTCTCGGTGGACAACGCCGTCGACTTGATAGAGCCGGGCGTGAAGATACGCGATTTTCCAGGGGTCGAGCTGCTCGTGCGCCGCAAGGAGGGGCGCTGGCTTTACGATGTCACGGCGACCGTCACGGCCGAGAAGGGTATTGTGCGGACCATTCACGCCGACAAGGCGCTCGCCTCGGGCGAGGGGCAAAGCATGGCGCTGGAGCTTTATTCGTTCACTATCGACCCTGTCGACGAGCGCATTGCCGCGCAGGGCCGCGGCGAGTATGTATATTTCCCGATAGAGGTCAAGTCGGGCACATACGTGAAGAAGGGCAAGGACCTGAGGTTCTTCGAACTTCTCGGCAAGATTCGCGAAGAGCGCGCCGGGCTGGAGAGCGCCGGCGAGGGGCGATTTGAGGGGCTCAAGGCTCTCTCGAAACTCAAGGTGGAGTTGTCGAAGCGCTTTGTTTTCGCCATGGCCTCGCTGTGCTTTGTGCTGGTGGGCATACCTCTCGGCATCCAGGCCCAGCGCAAGGAGTCCACGATAGGCATGGCCATATCGCTCGCGATCGCGCTCGGCTACTATCTCTTCGCCATGCTCATGCTCAGCAACCAGAAGGAGTACGCGCTTCATCCCGAAGTGCTCATGTGGCTGCCGGTGGGCGTGTGCCTCGTTCTGTCGTGCTTTTTCGTGAAACGCAATCTCTAGCCGGCCGCGCAGGGCGGTCGGCTCGAATACAAAGGCGGTGCAATATGACAAAGATACATCCAACAGCGATAGTCGAAGACGGCGCCAGACTCGGCGCAGATGTGGAGATCGGCCCTTACGCGCATATCGGGCCTTTCGCGAGCCTCGGCGACGGCACTGCCGTCGGCCAGGGCGCCATTATCGACGGCCACACGACAATCGGCTCGAAGTGCCAGATATTCCCGTACGCGCTCATAGGCATGAAGACTCAAGACCTCAAGTACAAGGAGGGCTCCACGAGCTATGTCGAAATCGGCGATCGCACGGTCATACGCGAGTTTGCGACGGTCCACCTCGGTACTGCCGACGGCGAGAAAACCGTGATTGGCAGCGATTGCCTGTTCATGGCCTACTGCCATGCGGCGCACGGCGTCATACTCGGCAACCACGTGATCTGTTCAAACTCCGTACAGCTGGCGGGCGACGTGCATCTTGAGGACTACGCGATAATCGGCGGGTGCTCGGCTTCTCATCAGTTCTGCACCGTCGGGCGCCATTCTATGGTCGGGGGTATGTGCAAGATTCGCCAGGACTTCCCGCCGTACATGCTGGGCGACATGGTCGAGGGGTCCATGAAGGTAATCGGGCCGAACGTTGTCGGCCTCACGCGCCGCGGATTTTCGAAGGACGTAATACATGCGCTCAAGGAGGCCCACCGCTTTCTGTACCGCGACGGACTGAACCGCACCCAGGCGCTGGACCGCGTCGAGAACGACATAGAGCAGTTCGACGAGATACGCCAGCTTGTCGCGTTCTACCGCAACTCCCAGCGCGGCGTGAGCTGACGGGCGGCTCTGCCAGAGCAAGTTCGGCAAAAAACAAGGGTCGCGGCTTTCGCCGGGACCCTGATTGCTTTTCAAGCCCTGCCCGCGATTACTTCACGACGATGACAGAGTTGAACGTGCCCTGGTCGTTCTGAATCGAGTTCACATTCTCGGGGTCGGCGCACCAGGTGCCGTCGATGACGAACTTGTACTGGTATTCGCCAGGGAGCAGTTTGATTGTGGCGGCGTAGACGCCCTCTTTGGCCTTGTACGCCATCTTCTTGGCGGCAGGGTCCCACTTGTTGAATTCGCCCGCGACATAGACGGCCTTACCCTTTTCGGCGTGGACCGTGAACGTCACCGTCTTGGCGACCGGCTTGGCGCTGGCCGCAACGGCAGGCTTTGTGACCTTCTTGGCTACCACCTTGGCGGTGGCGCACTTTTTCGCTGCGTTGATCTTCATTGTTGACTTCTTTTCTTTTGTTTTGCGTTGCTTCCCGAAACGCATTTGAACGCTTCCTTAGAGACAACGTGCGGATATTATCTCACTTTTTTTAAAAAAAGTCAATGTGTAATGCGAAAAAATTTGATAAAATATTCGGTCACATGAAGGAAGTGTCTATAGACAAGCTGTATACGGCCTTTACGGTCGTTGTCGTGTTGCTCGTCCTGGCCGGCGGCCTGGTCAAGCTGTACCCTCTTTATACGCAGTATCGCTCGCTTGGCCGGCAGGTTGCGGCGCTGGAGCAGAAGACCGAAGAGACCGAGCGCAGAACGGCGGCTTTGAACGAGAAGCAGCGCCTGTTCCAGACTGATCGCGAGTTTGTCGAGTCGATAGCGCGTCAGAACCACCGCGTGTATCCTGGCGAGCTCGTGTTTGTGTTTGAGGACGGGAAGGCGCGCTGATGGCGAACTTTTTGAGAATGCTCGTAGGCGTCGCGCTGCTGCCGGCGTGCTGCGGCGTAACTGTCGCGCTGGCGCGCTGTCTCGCGCGCGCGGGCGGGCTCAGCGTTGAGTTGCTCTCGCTTCTTGGCGGCGTGGCGGTGTTCGCGCTCGCTTGGGTGTTTCTGCCCCACCCGGTCAAGACATACGTTTTCGGCCACGAGATGACACACGCATTCTGGGGCATTCTCTTCGGCGCGCGCCCCTCGCGCCTGCGCGTAGGCAGCGCCGGCGGCAGCGTCAATCTGACAAAGAGCAATATGCTCATAACCCTCGCGCCGTACTTCTTCCCGTTCTACACGTTCCTCGTGGTCGTCGCCGCGCTCGCCACCTCGGTGTTCGTGCGCCCTCTGCCGTGGCTGCCGGTCTGGATGTTTCTGGTTGGCTTCACGTGGGCGTTTCACGTGCTTTTCACAGTCCAGACCCTTACCGAGCGCCAGCCCGATGTGACGCTGTACGGGCGGCTATTTTCCTGGACGTTCATCTACATAGTCAATGTCCTGCTGGTCGTAGTCATGCTCGCGGCGGCGACGGAGCTTGGCTTCCCGCGGGCGTTCTCGGCGACTT